>CANHTA010000039.1 GCA_947463135.1 Gemmatimonadota bacterium | reverse complement strand
GCCACGGTGACCCCTTCGGCCCCCACCTCCACGTCTTTGAGCCGTGTGGCCCCTGATTCCACGGCACTCGAGGCGCTCGCAATCCGTGCCCGGAACCGATTCACGTTCTCCGTGACCTCGTTGGCCGCGTTGGCACTCTGCTCGGCCAGCGTCCGGACCTCTTGGGCCACTACGGCAAAGCCACGCCCCGCACTCCCCGCCCGCGCTGCTTCAATGGCAGCGTTGAGGGCCAGCAAATTTGTTTGCGTGGCGATTTCGGAAATCACACGCACAAACTCATCGATCACACTCGTGGCATCACGCAGCGATCCCATTTCGGTCCGTGACGCCGTCACCACTTCGCGGGCCCCCAACAGGGAATCGATCGCGCGCTGCACCTGATCGCGTGTGCTGTTTGTGGTGGTGCGAATCTCGCGGCCGACCCGGTCGGTTTCCTCAGCGGCTTCACCGATACTGACTCCGACATCAGCGAGCTGTCGCACGGTAAGGCTGGCGTGATTCAGCGCGCTCAACTGCACCGAGGCGCCATGTGACATGTTGAGGGCGGCCGTGGTCACCTCCTGGGATGACGCGGCGGAGGAGGCGGCGGACAGGCTCAGTTCGCCCGCGGCAAGGGTGACCTGATCGGCTTCGTCCTGGACGTGGGAGAGCAACAACCGCAGCCGCGCGCGCGCTTGCTGCATGGCGTCAATGAGTTCGGCGTATTCGCGCGCAACGCCTTGCGTCCGCAAATCGACACCCGGATCACGCAGGTCACCGGCACCGATCGCCATCATCTCTTCGCGCAGTGGTACGAGGGGATCCGACACCGCACGGGCTGTGGACAGCCCGAAGAAGGCGGCCACGCCGAACGCTGCGGCCACCACGAGGGCCAGCAGCAACTCGGCGCGCCACAGCTCATCGCGCATCCGCTCCATCGAATCGTCGGCGCTGCTGCGCGCGGCGCGCCGCAGTGCCTGCAGCTCTGCTTCAATGGCCTGCATTTCCCGATTGGTTTGCTGCAGCACGCGTTGCGCGTTGGTTTCGTTGCCGATGGTCTGCCAGGCGTGGGTGACCGCGATGCGCACTTCCATGGCCGCCTTGAGCGTACCGATCACTTCAAGACGCCGCCGCTCGTCGGCGCGAAGCATGCCAACCGACAGGGCGTTGCGCCGGAACGACTCGGCTTCGGCCACGAGTGCGGCATACTGCGCCTCGTCTTCCGGCGACCGACTGGTGAGAAAGCGGAGGCCGGCTACGAGTTCGCGGAGAATGGAGGTGGTGGCCTGTTCGGTAAGCTCAGAGCGGTCCGCCAAGGCGCGCACCGTTCGCTCCGCCTCCGCATTACTGCGCTTGAGGCCAAACCAGCCCAGCAGTCCGGCTACGAGGAGCAACCCAACCGAGGTGCTGAATCCGGCGATCAGGCGAACGCGAATCGTACTGAGTCGGACGAGCGCCATCAGTTGGCTCCACTGTCGGGGATGGCGCCACTTGCCTTCCCCGTGTCCGCCGGGGTGTCCACGCGGACCATGACCACATGGCGACCCGTGATGTCATGCGCCCGGTCAAAGGCTATGGGGCCAGCCACGCCATCCACTGCGGGGGTACTCCGCCCGATCTGCTCAAGGGCCACCCGGAGGGCAGCCCGGGTCCGCGCGCCGCGCACGATGGTGCGGCCCATCACCATCGTGGCGTCGTAGGCGAGCGCCGCGAAGCTGTCAGGATCCCGCTGGAAGCGCGCGCGATAGCGCGCCACAAACCAGCGCCCCTCGGCACTCGTGGCCTGTTCAGCGCGAAAAAACGTCCCGTAGTAGGCGCCGCGTGCATCGGCGTCCTGGCGCATCTGTTCGGTGGCGTCTCCCCCGACGAACGGGGCGGTGACGCCGTTGGCCCGGAGTGCGCGCAGCAAGGCGAGTGCATCGTCGGCATCACCGGGGAAGAACACCACATCGGGGCGTAGCGTGGCCAGCAGTTGCGCATAGGCGTCCCATTCCGTCACGCCCGCGAGATAGGGCTTGCGCGCCACCACGGCGGCGCCGCGTTTGGTGAACGCGGTGCCCACCGTGCTCATCCACTCCCGTCCGTAGGCGTCGTTCCGATACACAATCGCCGCGCGCGTGGCGCGGAGCGAATCGAGCGCCCATCGTGCCACTACGCGTGCGGCGTCGTCATCGCTTGGCGCCACGCGGAAAAACCAGGGACTCACGCCGCTGAGTTGGGCCGCGGAGGCGGTGGGGGACAGGAGGACGAGACCATTCGCGCCGGCGTGCTCGGCGTCGGCGTACACGGGGAGAGCCTCCAACGTGCCGCCACTCTCCGGATGACCGACCACGCCGACGACGTCGGGGTCGGCGCTCAGTTGCTGCGCCACCTGTACGGCTCCGGCGGCGTTGCGCGTGGGGGGGCGAGTGCGAAACCGGAGCGGTGCGGTGGCGTGGAGTCGCTCGATGGCGAGGTCGATGCCGCGGACGACCTCCTCGTAGCCGGGCTGACCGGGGATGGCGCCAACGCCAATGCCAATGACGGCGTCGGCGCCCTCGGGTGAGCCTTTTGGCGTCTGGCAGGCGGCAAGGGCAAGCCAGAGCAGGGTGCCGGTGACGGCACGGGCGAGGACGGCGCAAGGGTTCTGAGTCACGAACAGGAGACGATTCAGCACCCCGTCCGGAAACGGCGCTGGTAGGGCGGGAAACCGGGGCGCAAAAGGGCCCGAATCAGCGCGTCCAGCCGGCGAAAATAGGACTCGAATCGGACTCAAAAACCATCAAAATTGCCAAAAGGCGGTTATGGCGTGGTGCGGTTCGAAAACTTTGCTGTACCTGATGATCCGAATTGCTTGCGGCATCCGGAAACGTCAGTTTAGCATTCGCCATGCGACCACATGATCGACGTTTCAGGATCGCGCGCGACCGCGCGCACATGCGTCAATCCATTCTTTCAGGAATCGGCATGGTTGGCACGTTCCGCCCGCGGCGGATGGCATCCGTCGCGCTGCTGGGCGCTCTGGCTTTCGGGCTAGCGGCGTGCGGTGGCGAATATCCGAATTCGACGTTCAATCCGAACTCGGACTTCAACACGGCGATCGACGCGCTGTGGGACAAGCTGCTCTTTTGGGGCACGCTGGTCTTCATCGGAGTCGAAGCCGCCCTCGTTTACACCATTTTCAAATTTCGCCGTCGTCCCGGCGGCGGCGTGCCCAAACAGGTGCACGGCAACACCGCGCTGGAGATCACCTGGACGGCCATTCCTGCGGTGATCTTGATTTTCATTGCGATCCCCACGGTCACAACGATTTTCAAGACGCAGGCGAAGGCTGCCCCGGAAGCGCTGCAGGTGGAAGTGATCGGGCATCAGTGGTGGTGGGAGTTCCGCTATCCGCAGTACGGCATCACCACGGCGAACGAGTTGTATTTGCCGAGTGGGCGCACGGTGAACTTCCAGCTCAAGACCGTGGATGTGTTGCACTCCTTCTGGATTCCCCAGATGGGTGGCAAGCGCGACTTGATCTCGAATCGCACCAACTATCTGTGGTTCACGCCGAATAAGGATCTGCCGTCGTCGGCGTGGAACGGGTTCTGCGCCGAGTTCTGCGGTCCGTCGCACGCCAACATGCGGTTCCGCGTGTTCAACGTGACGGACGGTGAATTCGGGCAGTGGGTGGCGCATCAGAAGCAGCCGGCGATTTTCCCGGCGGTCGCACTCGCGCCCGTCACGGCGGCGCCGGCGGTGCCCACGGTTCCTTCGGGCACGGGGAGCACGCCGGTGTTGCAGACGGCCGCGGCCGTGGCGTCGGCGGATACCACCACGGCGCCCGCCCCGGTGCCGGTGTGGGTGTTCCCGAAGGAGAAGATTGAGAAGGAGTTTGCCTACACCATCCCCAAGACGCCGATCACCACCCTGATCAGCTTTGACGAATCGCTGATGGGGAAGGGTGATGCGGAGCGTGGCCGTCAGCTGTACGGCCGGTCGAGCTGCATCGGGTGTCATGCCATCGGTGGGACGCCATTCAACATGGCGGGGGTTGGTCCGAATCTCACGCACGTGGGTTCGCGCCACACGATCGCCGGCGGTTTGTATCCCAACGACACGAAGCACCTGTCGTATTGGATCAAGAGTGCGCCGCACATGAAGCCCGGTTCCATCATGCCCTCGCTTGGCAAGGGTGTGACGGATCCGAAAACCAAGATGGTGGTCAACGTCGGCGGTTTGACCGACGCGGAGGTCGCGGACATCGTCGCGTATCTCCAGGCCCTGAAGTAAGTCACCGTCACCGCTGACCAACGACACCGATGGCAACCATCGCTGCCGCGCCCCCGTACACCGAAGCCAAGGCCGCACCGTCGACGACCGGCGTGTGGTCCTGGCTCACCACGGTGGACCATAAGCGCATCGGGGCGCTTTATCTCATCACTGGCCTGTTCTTCTTCGTGTTCGGTGGCCTTGAGGCCGCCGTGCTCCGTGCCCAGCTGGCAACGCCCAATGGCAAGCTCATTTCGGCGGAGATGTACAACCAGCTGTTCACGATGCATGGCACGACGATGATCTTCCTCGCCGTCATGCCACTCTCGGCGGCGTTCTTCAACTTCCTCATCCCGCTGCAGATCGGGGCGCGTGACGTGGCGTTCCCGCGTCTCAACGCGTTCTCGTACTGGATCTATCTGCTGGGCGGCATCTTCATCACGCTGCCCATCTTTTGGGCGATGGCGCCCAATGGCGGATGGTTCGGTTACGCGCCGCTGAGCACCAAGGCGTTTTCGCCGCAGCACAACATGGATTTCTGGGTGATCGGTCTGCAGATCCTCGGTATCTCCTCACTGGCGGCCGGCTTCAACTTCATCACCACGATCATCAACATGCGTGCGCCCGGTATGACGCTTATGCGCATGCCGATTTTCACCTGGATGTCGTTTGTGGTGCAGTTCCTGGTGGTGCTCGCGTTTCCGGTGATCACGATCGCGCTCGTGTTCCTGCAGTTCGACCGTTTCTTCGGCACGAACTTCTACACCATCGCCAAGGGTGCCGACCCGCTGCTCTGGCAGCACCTCTTCTGGGTGTTCGGTCACCCCGAGGTGTACATCCTCATTCTGCCGGCCTTCGGTCTCGTGTCCGAAGTGCTGCCGACGTTCTCGCGCAAGCCGTTGTTCGGGTATCCCGTGATGGTGTACTCGGGCATTCTCATTGGCTTCCTCGGGTTCGGCGTGTGGGCGCACCACATGTTCTCGGTGGGCATGGGCCCCATCGCGGACGCGGTGTTTTCGCTCACCACCATGCTGATTGCCATTCCGACCGGCGTGAAGATTTTCAACTGGATTGCCACCATGTGGGGTGGGCAGATCCGCTTCACGGTGGCCATGAAGTTTGCCGTGGCGCTGGTGGCCATGTTCACTATGGGCGGCATCTCGGGCGTCATGCACTCGTCGCCTCCGGCCGATCTTCAGCAGACGGACACGTATTTCGTGGTGGCGCACTTCCACTACGTGCTCTTCGGCGGGTCGGTGTTCGGGCTGTTCGCCGGGATGTACTACTACTTCCCCAAGATCACCGGTCGGTTCTTGTCGGAGAGTTTGGGTAACTGGCACTTCTGGATTTCGCTGGTTGGCATGAACCTGACGTTCTTCCCGATGCACTTCAGCGGTCTGCTTGGCATGCCGCGCCGCATTTATCAGTACGATGCGGGTCAGGGGCTTGATCTGTTCAATGCGATGTCCAGCGGCGGTACCGTGCTCCTGATGATCGGGACGCTGTTCGGACTGATCAACGTGTACAAGAGCTGGAATTCGGGTGCCAAGGCGTCCAGTAATCCGTGGGGCGCGGCCACGTTGGAGTGGACGATCCCCTCGCCGCCGCCCGATTACAACTTCGCCGAGCTCCCGCAGGTGAAGTCGCGCTATCCGCTGTGGAACATGAAGGGTGGCGACACGCTGGTGCACGAAACGACCTACGAGGAAGAGAAGGGGCAGCGCGTGCCCACCTCGCAGGAGCTGGGCATTGTGATGCCGAATCCGTCGATCTGGCCGTTGATTACGGCGTTTGGGTTGATCGTGATGTTCGGTGGTCTGATGTTCATGGATAACAGTGTCCCCACCGCGATCGCCGTCATGCTGGCGGGAACCGCGCTGTGGGTTGGCGCTCTGTACACGTGGCTGCTCACGCCGCTTGAGGATCACCACTAAAATGACCGCCACGACAGCTCCTACCACCGCCGCGCACGGCGACGATCACGCGCACGGCGGCGGCCATTACACCTCGCTTGGGCTCGACAACCGCAAGGTGGCTATTTGGACCTTCATCGGGTCCGAATGCATGCTCTTCGCGTCGCTCATCTCGACGTACCTGATTTACAAGGGGAAAAGCCCCGAAGGCCCGTTCCCGCATGAGGCGTGGACCAGCCCGACCACGGGGGAAGTGTTCAAGCCGATTCTGAACATTCCCGTGACGTCGGCGTCCACGTTCGTGCTGCTGATGTCGTCGTTGGCGATGGTACTCGCCCTGGCCGCGGTGCAGAACAAGGACCTGCCCAAGCACACGAGGTGGGAACGGATTCTCGGCTCGTCGAAGATCTGGCTCTGGGCAACCTGCCTGCTCGGCATTGGATTCCTCGGGTGCCAGGCCTACGAGTTTACGTCGTTCGTGCATGAAGGGCTCACGATGCGCACGAACCTGTTCGGTTCCAGCTTCTTTACCCTCACCGGCTTCCATGGCGCGCACGTCACCGCCGGCGTGCTCTGGTTGTTCACCTTGCTGGCCATCGACTACAAGCGCGGGCTGAGGCCGTCGGATGCGCTCCTCGTGGACATCTGTGCGCTGTACTGGCACTTCGTTGACGTGGTGTGGATTGCGATCTTCACGCTCATTTACCTGATCAAGTGAGGCGATGATGGCTGACCATTCCCCGGCTGCTGGACACGCTCACGACGAAGCGCACCACCCCACGTGGACGACGTACTGGAAGATTGCCCTCATTCTCACGGTGATCACGGCCGTTGAAGTGTCCGCGTACTACATCCCGGCATGGGAAAACAGCTGGGTGTATGTGCCCAGCATGCTCATCATGTCGGCGGTGAAGTTCTGGATTGTGGTGATGTACTACATGCACCTGAAGTACGATCACAAGCTGTTCCGCTCGTTGTTTACCGGCCCACTGCTGGTGGCCGCTCTTACCATGATCGGGCTGCTGTTTCTGTTCTCGAAGCTGGTGCTGCGACTGGGACTGCTGAGCTAACCGCTGCGTCGCCCGTCGCGCGAACCAGTGGCCGGTTGTCAGCGTTCTGCTGATAACTGGCCACGTTTCGTTCCTCCCTTCCCGTTCCGCCGCTTTCGGCGCTGTCCCGTGTTGCTATGATTGCGCTGCTGCTCCACCCAACCGCCCAGCTGAGCTGGTCGAACTTCACGGTTCACCCCAGTACCGCCCTCGGCATCGCTGCCATCGGGGCGGTGTACGCGTGGCGTGTCCGTCAGGGCCCCTCTGCGCTCGACCGCCTGCCCGTTACGGTGTCCGATGGTGTGCCGGCAACACCGGGGCAACTCGCCGCCGCGGCCGCACCGCAGGGGCCAACGGCGGGGCAGCGCGTGTGCTTTTTCGCGTCGCTGCTCCTGCTGTTCCTTACCCTGAACGGACCGCTGCACGATCTGAGCGATTTTTACCTGTTCAGTGGGCACATGGTGCAGCACTTGATTCTCACCCTGATCGTGCCGCCGTTGATGATCCTCGGCACGCCCGGGTGGATGTTGCGCCCCCTGTTACGCATCCCCGCGCTGTTCGCGTTCGCGCGCCGGGGCACCACCATTGGCGCGTGCTTTGCCATCTTCAACGTGGTGCTCGCCTTCTGGCACTTGCCGCCGCTGTATAACCTCGCGCTCGCCAATCACCCCATTCACATTGTGCAGCACCTGATGTTCATTGCCGCCTCGGTGCTTATGTGGTGGCCTCTGACCTCTCCGCTGCCGGAGTTGCCGCGCGCGCCCTACCCGGCGCAGATGCTCTACTGCTTCCTCATGGTCATCCCGATGTCCGTGATCTCCATTTACATCGCGATGGCCGACACGTTGCTGTATCCCGCCTACGCTGTGGCGCCGCGTCTCTTTGGGATCACGCCCATGATGGACCAGCAGTACGGTGGGTTGATTATGTGGATTCCGGGTGGGGTCTTCTTCTATGCTGTCATGACGGTGGTGTTCTTCAAGTGGTCGCAGCGTGGCGAGGACCACCAGGATAGCGCGCAGGTGGATTGGGTCCCCACCCCCGAGGCGTTGACCTGATGGCCGGCAAAAAGCCCGTCGCCCGGCGTCATGTGGGGAAGGACGCGCCCAAGGTGGCCCCGAAGAAAAACGCCGCCGCCGCCGAACGAAAGTTCGGGAAAGCGGCGCGCCAGGCCGCGGAACGCGGTGGGAGAAAGCCCGGCGCGTGGCGCGACGCCGAACAGCCGCCCGCCTCGTTGGCCGCCGCCCCTCCAGCTCCCGATGCTCTGGGGACCGTTGTGGTCACGGTGTCCCGCACCCTTGATGCCTCGCCCAGCGAGGTCTTTCGCGCCTTTAACGACCCCAAACGCCGCCAATGGAGTGGTGCCTTGGGATGGCGCGTAGTGAGTGCCGTGGCTCCCCGATTTCTGCGCCTGATGATGCATGACGGGACGCTGGTGAGCGTGTCGATTGGCCGCCAAGGGAACGCGCGCTGCGCCGTTGACCTTGAGCACTCGCGGTTGCGCACAATCGCTGACGGTGAGCGCCTGAAAGCCCAATGGCGGGACGCGATCGGGAGCATGGCGGAGCTGCTGGACGCGTACTGATCGGCACGTCCCGTCGTTCGCGATAGATTTGTGCAACAGCCGCTGCACGCTCGTGGTCTGCGTCGTGCGACGTTGACCGGTTGTGTCGGCGCGTCGGTGACCGTCGCGCGCGAATTCCCTGATGCCGAGAATCGTCATGCCGAGCCTTGTCACGTTCCCTTTGCCTCGCCCGGTGTTGGCCATGCTGCTGACGCTCGCTGGCCCAAGCGCCCTGTTGCTCACGGCGTGCGGCGGTGGTGGTACCACCGATCGCGCCAGTGCCGAGGCGGCGAACGTGGCAGCGGGGCCTGCCTGTGTGAGCACCGACTCCACGCCGGTTGGACTCGCGGTGCTGGATTACATCACCACGGCAACGCCGCTGCCTAAGCGGCTGTTGAGTGCCGCCGGCACCGATTCCGCGGTGCCCGAGGACGGCTTCAAGGTGATGCAAGAGGAGGGGCCCTCGTACTTCTACAGCAGCGATACGGTGGCGCAGCGCAAGATTCGTGAAAAGCTCGAAGAAGTGGGCCCGTATCCGTCGATGTTGGTGGTGTTTCGCGGCACGACGGCTTCCGACAACGGCAATACCGTGATCGTGCGATTGGGTGGGCACTATGTTGGCGGTGACGACCACGGGAAGGTGGCACCAACCCGCGCCATTACGGTGCGTTGCGACAGCGTAACATGGAGGGTTGCTTCGTCACAGACGGAGGGCGGCGCCTGATGTCGGTGCGCCCGGAGCGGCTCGTGTCGCTGGATGTGTTTCGGGGGATGACTGTGGCCGGTATGCTGCTGGTGAATAATCCCGGCACGTGGTCGGCCATTTACCCGCCGCTCCAGCACGCCGCGTGGAACGGATGGACCCCCACCGATCTGATCTTTCCGTTTTTCCTGTTTATTGTCGGGATTACCACGGAGCTGTCGTTACGTGCGCGACGCGCGCGCGGTGATGATGAGCGCGCCATTCTGCGGCAGATGCTGCGCCGTGGCGCGCTCATCTTTTTGTTCGGGCTGTTGCTCTCCGGCTTTCCGTTTTTTACGTGGCCCCCCGCGCTCCCCGACGCGACGCTGCTGGAGCGTATCGCCGACCGGTTTGCGCATTGGCGGGTCTTCGGCGTGCTCCAGCGTATTGGCATCGCCTACCTGTTCGGCGCGCTGCTCACGTGGCGCACCACGCTGCGGCAGCAGTGCGCGATCCTCGCCGCGCTGTTGCTCGGATACTGGGCACTGATGACGCTGGTGCCGGTGCCCGATACCGGCATCGCGGGGCGCTTCGTGCTCGACAAACCCGACCAACTGCTGAGTGCCTGGCTCGACCGCACGATCCTTGGCACGAACCACCTCTGGAGCGGTGCCAAGACGTGGGACCCCGAAGGCCTGCTCAGTACCATGCCAGCGATCGGCACGATGATGCTCGGCACCTTCGCTGGACGGTGGATCGCACACCAGGAACGCCCTCTCACTGATCGTCTGGCGGGGCTGTTTGCGGTCGGTGCGCTGACAATGATGCTGGGGCTGGTGTGGCACTGGGGCTTTCCCATCAACAAGAGCATGTGGTCGAGTTCGTACGTACTCTTCACGGCGGGCATGGGTGCCGTCTCGCTCGCGACTTGCATGTGGCTCATCGATGTGATGCAGCTGCGACGGTGGACGTTCCCGTTCGTCGTGTACGGGACCAACCCGATGCTCGCGTTTCTCGGGTCCGGATTGATGGCGCGCATCATCGCCTCGCTCTGGACGTGGGACACCGGCACCGGCCGTCGGATCTCCGCACAGGGTTACGTGTTTAACCACCTCTACGCGTCGTGGCTTCCGCCACGGGAAGCCTCGTTCGCGTACGCCGTGAGCTTTGTCACGCTCTGGTTCCTGCTCCTGTGGGTGGCGTGGAAGCGCGGGTTCGTTCTCAAGGTGTGACGATGACATCACTTCGCGGTATTCGCTCCATCGGTCTCGTCTCGCGCAGCGCGCTTGTGGCGCTCCTGCTGCTGTGGAATGCCGTGCCCCCTCGAGCGGCGTCGGCGATGTCGTCGGCTGCGTCGGCCATGGAACAACAGAAACCGCCAAAGCCGAAACGGAAGGCCGCGTCGGTGGGGCGGAGCACGCGCAGTACGCGCAGTACGCGGAGCCGGCGAAGCACACCCAAGCGGGCGCCGGCGGCGCCGGTGCTGCGCTTTACCACGCCGCGCAGCGGGGCGGCCTTAACCACGGATCTCACCACGTTGCTCGGCAGTCGCACCAGGAACGGCACGTGGGGGGCGATGGTGGTGAGTATTACGCGCGGCGATACCCTGTTTGCGCACGGCGCCGGCAGCAAGATGGTGCCCGCCAGCACGATGAAGTTATTCACGGCGGCGATGGCGTTTGATAAGCTGGGTCCCGAGCACACCTTTCGCACCGATGTGTTGCGCGACGGGCCACTCGACGCCGGCGGTGTGGTGCGAGGCAATCTGGTGCTGCGCGGCGATGGTGACCCGTCGCTCTCCCCGCGCTTCATCCAAGGCGGTCCGGAGGCCTCCATGGCGATGCTGGCGCGCTTCGTGGCGGGCGCTGGCATTACGCGCGTGACCGGTGATCTCGTAGCCGACGCCTCCGCGTTGGAATTGCGCGGCATTCCGGAAGGCTGGTTAACGCGGTACGCCGGCGCGGGGTATGCCGCTCCGTTTTCTGCCCTCACGCTCAACGAAAACATCGTGATTGTCGGGGTGAAGGCGGGTGGCGTTGGCGCCCCGGGCACGGTGTTTCTGGAGCCCAGTACCCGCGGGCTGACGATTACGAGCACGGTGCGTACGGTGGCGGGGAGCCGCAGTCGGATCAGCGCCCGTCGCGTGGGGAATGACCGGGTGGTGGTGTCGGGCACCATTGGTGCCAAGGCGGGGACAGCCCGCTATCAGCTGGTGGTTGGAGATCCCGCGCTGTTCACCGGTGGTGCGTTCCGCGCCGCGCTGGAGCAGCAGGGTGTCACGGTAGACGGCGCCCTGCGTGTGGGACGGACGCCGGCCAGTGCCACCTTGGTCACCGGTTTGCCGTCGCCCCCATTGGCGCGGTTGGTGTCCACGATGAATCGCGAGAGCATCAACATTGTCGCCGAATTGCTCTATCGGGGGGCGGCTCGCGGGACCAACAAGCAGACACTAGGCTCGGCCGAGAACGCGGCCACAACGCTGCAGGAGTTTATGGTGGGGCAGGTGGGTGCCTCCCCGGACGCGGTCACGGCCACCGATGGCAGTGGGCTCTCGGTGCTCGATCGTGTCACGCCACGCGCGTTGGTGCAGCTGTTGGCGCATGCGCATCGGGCTCCCTGGGGGAGCGCGTTCCATGCGTCGCTGCCCGTGGCGGGTGAATCCGAGCTCTTACGTCTTCGCATGCGGGCCACGCCGGCGCAGGGCAACCTGCACGCCAAAACGGGCACCACGAACGACGTGATTGGATTGTCGGGCTACGTCACGGCGGAAAACGGTGAGATCCTCGCCTTCGCCCTGCTGTACAACGGGAGGGATCGCTGGCACGCACGCGAGACCATCGATGCCATGGGCCCCACCATGGCCGCGTTTTCGCGCAATTAGCGCCGACCGCGCGACGCGCGGGCTTTCCCGCTGGGGAGCGGACCGCGAACGGCCTGCGTGCCGGCGGCCGGGTTCCGAGGGACGACGCGTCCCACGCGAGGCGCCCGTACCAGCGCGCTGGACAACGCGGCGCTGTTGGAGCCCGCCACCACGGTGCTGTTATAGCCCACCGCGAAGCCTCCGCCGCTGCCGTCTGCGGCACCGGTTACGCTCCAGAGCAGGTCGGTGGTGCCCGTGGAGAGCGTGCTCCATGACGTGCCATTGGAGCGCAGGAGCGTGCCGTGCTCACCGGTCGCGTAGAGCTCGGTTGCCTTAGGGCCCCAGATTGACGTGAGGTACCGGCTGCTGCCGGGTGAAAAGGCCGTCCACGACGCGCCGTTGAACTGGAAGGCCACGCCTGTGCTGCCGGATACCGTAGTGCCCACCGCCACGGCGCCGGTTGAGCCGGCCCACACACCGGACAAGGTGCCGGTGGTGTTGGCGTTGATGATACGCCACCCGCTCCCTGTAAAGCGGAGCGCCACGCCGTATTCGCCGGTGGCCACGATGTTGGTGGGTGACGTTCCATGGAGCGCCCACAGCGCACGACCCACCGTCTCCACAATGCTCCACGAGGTGCCGTTGAAGTGCACCACTTCACCCGCCGCGGTGACGGCGTACACGTTGGACGCGTGGCTGCCCCACAGGGCGTACACACTCGCCGTGGAGGGAAAGGGCATCGCGCTCCAGCTGCCCGCGGCGTAGCGCAACATCGTCCCCTCATCGCCCGCGGCGAAGGCCTGGGTGTCGTTGGCGCCCCACACGGTGTTCAAGGTGACGGTGGTGGGTGAGAGTTGGTGCGACCACGCCAACCCGTTCCACCGGTAGATGACGCCGAATTCACCCACGGCCCACGCATTGGTGGCCGATGTCGTCCAGGCGTCCATGAGGTCAGGAGCCAGTCCCAGCGTGGTCCAGCGGCCGCCCGCACGTCGTTGCACGCTGCCACGCTGTCCACCCGCCCACACGCCGCCGGAGGCATCAATGGCCACCGAGAGCATCTGCGGGCGATACGGTGTGGCCACTGGCGACAGCGTGCCGTTTGACAGCAGCAGCAGCCCATCGTCGCCGGCCACATAGTATCGGGAATCGGTGGCCGAACTGAGACTCACGGCGTAGAGATCCGCCACCGTAGTGCCCTGAGCCACCGTCGTCCACACGTCCCCGTTGTAGGTGAGCACGGTGCCGGACGAGCCCACCGCCACCACCTGCGACAGCGAGCTGCCGGAGACGCCGCTGAGTGTCTCCACGGTTGGGGCTGCGTGGCGTGACCAGCTTCCATTTGCGAAGCGGAGGATTTCCCCATGGGCGCCCACGGCAAACGCGATGCCTCCGATGGCCCAGACGCTGTGCAATGTCTGGGATGATCCCGTGTGACTGACACTCCACGTGGAGCCATTCCAGCGCAGCGCGGTACCGTTTGCCCCCACGGCAAAGCCGCTGGTGGCGCTTTCCATGAACACGCTGTTGAGTCGGTTCGTGGTGCCGGAGCGCACCTCGCGCCAGTGCGCGCCATCAAAGGTGACGGTGACGCCGTTGGTGCCCACGGCCATCACGTGGTTGTTGGATGACCCATGCACGGCGACAAACTGCGTGCTGTACTGCGCACCGCGCGCCACCATTGACCAGCTGCTGCCATTCCAATGGAGCACATCCCCAATCAGGTTCACCGCAAAGGCGTTGCTCGCGGTCAATCCGTACACGGACACCACATCTTCATACAACGCGCCACCGAGCCGCGTCGCGGACCACGTTGACGCGAGTCCGCCGGAGACCGTGACCTGGGCGGTGGCCCGTTTGGTGGTATCGGCCACCGATATGGCCATCACCGTGGCAGTACCTCCTGCAACGCCGGTGACCTCGCCCGTTACCGACACAGCGGCCACGGCGGCATTACTCGATCGCCAGACGACGCCGGCTGAGGTGCCCGACTCCGGCGTGCCTGATGACGGCGTGACACTCGCCACCAGGGTCCGTGTTTCGCCGATGTCCAGCGTGGCGGTGGTCGGCGACACGCTCACGACGGTGCCCTGACGGACGGTGATAAGTGCGGAGGCCTGCTTCACGGTATCGGCCGTGGAGATGGCGGTAATCATCGCCGTCCCCGCGGACACCCCACGAATGAGCCCGTCGGCCGACACGGTGGCCACGGCGGCATTGCTGGTACGCCAGTGCATGGCCTGGGAGATGCCCGGGTCGGCGGTGAGGCGCACATCCAGCTGGCGCGTGTCGCCGGTGAAGATCGTTGCCACTGCGGGGTTGAGGGTGAGGTCGCGCACCACGGGACGGACCACCACCACCGCTGTGCTGCGCCGCGTGGTATCGGCAACCGACTCAACGGTAATCCGTGTGCTCCCCACCGACACGCCCATCACGGTACCGTTCGCGGAGACGGTGGCGATGGCGGGATTTTCGCTGCGCCACGAGAGCGCCGTACTGAGACCGGGCTCGAGTTGCACCATGGCGCTCAGCAGACGCTGTTCGCCGGCGCCCAACGAGAGCGAGGATGGGGCGAGGGTGATGCTGCCCGCCGAGGTAACCGTGACCCGCGCCTCTGCGGTCACGCGCGGATTGCCAACGGCTGAGACGCGGAGCATGGTGGTGCCGGGGGCAACGCCGGTCATCACCCCCTGTGCGTTCACCGCGGCCACCGACGGCTGTTCCGAGAGCCAGGCGAGATCCAACAGTGCCCCCGCCTCCGCGTCCACGGTGGGCTGCAAGGGCAACTCCGCACCGATGACCACAGACAGCGTGTGCGGCGCCAGGGAGAGCTTGCGCACGGTGCGCACGCCCACCTCAATCGCCACCTGCAGGTCGCCGGTGTGCGCGTGAATGATGGCCTGCCCCGGCGCGAGCGCGGTGACCACCGCGCTGGTGCCACGTCCCACCACCTCGGCGATCGTAGCGTTGGAACTGGTCCACGTGACGGGGACGCCAGGCAGCAACCGCCCCGAGCGATCGCGCGCCACCACGGTGAGCGTGCGTGACGCGCCAATTGCCCCGATGGTTACGGTGCCGGTGGTCGTCTCAAATTGCGTGGGGACGCCTGCGTTGCCCGTGACGATGTCCGTTGGCGCGCTGCAGCCTTGCAGGCTCATTACGAGCGCTGCACACAGCCCCGTGAACCGGGTGAATGTCGGCACCACGGTACGGGCGATACGGCGGGCGATCCCACTGCACGTCGAGCGCAAGAGACACCGATTGGAGGCGACGGACGATCCCACTGCGGGCGAAGGCGAAGGTCGAGGTGCGAGGCCCCCGCGATCGGGCACAGTCCCAACCCACGTCGGCCACACACCGTGCACGGACACGGGTATGGAAAAGACGACCCAATGGCGAACCCGCCACAGGGCCGTGTTTCTCGCTGCCGTACCGTGCTAGCGCGATGCCCGGCGTACACGCGCGTCGCCGCGCGGGAGCGGCGCGCGTCGCACGGGCGTGGAGGGGAGTGGGTCGAGCGAGCCCAGGGCGCCCTGGCCCGTGGGCGCCTGGGCCGCGGTGCGGAACCCGGCAACGCTGCCGGCCGTGAGCAGCGTGCTGTTCAGACCGACCGCGAACCCGGCACTGGCGTTCGGGGCACCCGAAATGCTCCAGAGCAGATCGGTGGTGCCGCTGGACAGGGCGGTCCACGTGTTCCCGTTGAACCGGAGCAGCGTTCCGCTGGCCCCCGTGGCGAACAGGTCGAATTCACTCGCGCCCCACAGCGCCGTGAGCGCCGGTGTGGCCCCCGGCTGCAGAGTCGACCAGCTGGCCCCGTTATAGCGAAACGCGACGCCCGCCGTGCCGGCCGCATTCGCTCCCACCGTGATCACATTCGTGGCACCGCTGAGCCACACGCCAGCCAAGGTGCCGGTGGCAGGCTGAGGGAGCGCGGTGAACGTGGGACCGTCCAGTCGCCACACGGCGCCGTTCTCGCCCACGGCATACACGCTGGTGGCCGAGGTCCCAAACAGCCCCCACAGCGGGGTGGTGGCGGTGGTGACTTGCGTCCATGCGGTGCCGTTGTAGCGCAGGATCTCGCCCGCTCTGGTTGTGGCGTACACGTTATTGCCACTCGTGCCCCAGAGCGCCGACACGGTGCTGACAGTTGGGAAGGTCATCGACACCCACGCGCCGCCCACGAGCCGCAGCATGGTGCCCCGTTCCCCCCCGATGAAACCGTCGCTGGTGGAGGGAGCCCACACGCTGGTGAGCGTGTTTTGCGTGGGCACGGTCACCTTGGTCCATGCTGTGCCGTTCCAGCGATAGACGAAACCAAGCTCGCCAACGGCCAGCGCGTGGTCGGCGGCGGTGGTCCACACATCAAGCAGATCGGGGGCCAGATTATTCGTAGTCCATGCGGCACCGCCGCCGTCTGCGCTGCGCATGACGGCGCCACGTGCGCCGCTCACCCATGCCGTGCCGGCGGCGTCGAGACTCACGCCGAAGAGCGTCGGGGCATATGGGGTGCTCACCAATGTCGCCGTGCTCCCGTCGAGCTGTGCAACCCCGCCTTCACCCACCAGATAGCGGCGGCCCCCGTTGGCGGCGGACCCACTGATCTGGTACAGGTCGCCGGATAATCCACCCACGCCGAGCACGGCCCACGTGGTTCCATTCCAGCGCAGCAGGGTGCCGTTGGTGCCCACAATGACCACATCCGTGGCGTTCAACCCGTGCACCCCATACAGCACTTCAGCACTGGGGACGGTTACGCGTGCCCATGCGCTGCCAACACGACGCAGCACCTCGGCATTCGCGCCGACGGCGTACACCACGGCCCCGCCACTCCATACGCCATACAGCGTTTCCGTGGAATTGGTGGTCTCCACGCGCCACGTATCCGTGGCCAGTTGCAGCACGGTGCCGTTGCTGCCGGCGGCCCAGGCCACGGTTGGGCTTTCCACCCATACGGCGTTGAGGGTGCGGGTGGTACCAGAGGCCATGGTGCTCCAGGCCGTGCCGTTCCAGCGCGCGATGGCGCCATTGGTCCCCACAGCGATCACATTGGTGGCGGAGGAACCATGGAGCGCCACATAGTCGGCCGCACCGGAGAGCGAGAGCGTCCACGTGGTGCCGTTCCACCGGTAGATATCGCCCAGCACATCGATGGCGAAGACGTTGGTGGCGCTGAAGGCGGCGATCGACGGGAGGTCGTCGCGCAACACACCACCGAGGCGAGTGGCGGTCCATGAGGCCGACACCCGGGGGACCACGCGGAGCGTGGCCGTGTCGCGTTTGGTGCCGTCGGCGACGGCGGTGGCGGTGATCAGTGTGCTCCCAACGGCGACGCCCGTCACCACGCCTTGTGCATTGATGGTGGCCACACCGGGGGAGGCGGAACTCCACGTGACCCCGGTGCTGATGCCCGGATCTGCGCTCACGGTGGCGGTGAGGGTGGTGCTGGTGCCGGGATTCAGGCTGACCCCCTGCTGGACAATGCTCACACTCACCGGGCGCGCGGCCACCGTGATCACGCTGGTGGCACGACGCGTGGTATCGGCGGTGGAAAGCACCGTGACGGTGGCGCTCCCAACCGCAACGGCGGTCACGAGGCCGGTGGCGCTGACGGTGGCCACGGCGGGACTACTGGAGCGCCAATTCACCGTTTGGACCGCACCGGCGTCGGCGGTTACCTCGGCGGTGAGTTGCTGCGTGCCGGCCACAAACAGCGAGGCCGTGGCGGGCCTCACGGCGACGGCGCGCACAATTGGCACGACCGCGACCGTCGCGGTGGCGCGCAGCGTGGTGTCGCCTACGGCCACCGCGGTGATGGTGGCCGTCCCTTGCGCCACCGCCGACACCACGCCGGCGGCGGACACGGTGGCGATGGCGGCCGCGCTGGTGCGCCACGTCACCGTGGTGGGAAGTCCGCCGCCAAGGGTCACGGTGGCCTGCAGCGTCTGCGTTTGCCCGGTGCCCAACGAGAGGGTGGAGGGGGTCACGGTGATGGAGCGGGCCCCTTGCACGGTGATCGTGGCCGTGGCGCTCTGTCGGGTGTCAACCGTTGAGGTGGCGCGGACCGTCGCGGTTCCCACGGCAATGCCTGTGACGAGCCCGGCGCTGCTCACCGTGGCTACCGTGGGGGACTCGCTGCTCCATGTGACCCCCGTTCCGGCGCCGTTGATGGCGTCAACGACGGCGCTGAGCGACTGGGTTTCGTTCACGCGAATCGTGGCCGCCGAGGGGGTGACGGTCACGCCACGTACCGTGGGGGGATTCACGACCACCGGTGGCCCCGAGGTTTCGCCTCCGCCGCCACAGGCCGCCAGCGCCACAAGCCAGACTAGTGGAAGCAGATGCCGGTGCGACGCGAATCGCGTCGTGATAACCAACGGAGCTGGAGACATGGCGGAAGCGAAAGGGACAGACGAGCGGAGGGGCCCCGTGGCGCGTACGTCGAACGCCGCGGCGGGTTACGCCGTCGGCGTGGTGATCGAACCGAAGTCCTGCGTGTCGCGTGGGGCGGTCATCATGGCCGGATTGAGAATCTCATCGAGTTGCTCGCGGGACAGCAGCCGACGTTCAAGCACCAGGTCGAACACCCCGCGTCCACTGGCCAGCGCGCTCTTGGCGATGTCGGTGGCCACGTCGTACCCCAACACGGGCACGAGCGCCGTGACGATGCCGATGGAGTGTTCCACGAAGTAGCGCATCCGGTCGGCGTTTGCCGTGATGCCGGTTACGCACCGCTCGCGCAGCACGATGCAGGCATTGCGGAGCATATCGATGCCACGCAACAAACGATACGCGATCACGGGCTCAAACGCATTGAGCTGCAGCTGCCCCGCTTCGGCCGCCATCGTGACGGTGACGTCCCCGCCAATCACCTCAAAGCAGACTTGGTTCATCACCTCGGGAATAACCGGATTCACCTTGCCGGGCATGATCGAGGAGCCGGGCTGCATGGCGGGCAGGTTGATTTCGCCGAAGCCCGCCCGCGGCCCGGAGGAGAGCAGTCGTAAATCATTGCAGATTTTTGACAGCTTGGTGGCGGTGCGCTTCATCACGCCGGAGAGCTGGACAAAGGCGCCGGTATCGCTGGTGGCTTCCACCAGATCGAAGGCCGTCATCACGGGGACTTCCGTGATGGTGGCGAGATGTTTGCACGCCAGTGCCGCATACCCCGGTGGGGCATTGATGCCGGTGCCGATGGCGGTGGCGCCCAGATTGATTTCGCGAATGAGCGACTGCGCTTCACCCAAGCGGTCCACGTCTTCCTGCAGCGTGTGTGCGAACGCGGTGAACTCCTGCCCCAGCGTCATGGGGACGGCATCCTGCATCTGGGTGCGCCCCATTTTGATCAGCGGGGCAAACTCAACGCCCTTGGCACCAAAGGCATCGGCGAGACGGGCGAGCTCCACGCGGAACTCCGCCAGGCTGTTGTGCAGCGCCACACGCACGGCGGTTGGATACACGTCGTTGGTGGACTGGCTGAGATTCACGTGATCGTTGGGGGAAATCACGTCGTACGCGCCACGCTGCTGATTGCTGAGCTCCAGGGCACGATTGGCGATCACTTCGTTGGCGTTCATGTTGGTGGAGGTGCCGGCCCCGCCTTGAATCATGTCCACTAAAAAATGCTCGTGATGGCGCCCGGCGCGTATTTCGCGGGCGGCCCGGATAATCACATCGGCGTGTTCGGCGTTGAGCAGTCCCAGTTCCGCGTTGGTTTGCGCGGCGGCTTCTTTCACGGCCGCCAGCGCTTCGATGAGTACGGGGAATTCCCGTAACGGAATGCCGGTGATTGGAAAATTCTCCAGCGCACGCAAGGTTTGCACGCCGTACAACGCTTCATACGGCACCTCACGCTCGCCGAGGAGGTCGTGCTCCGTGCGGGTGCGATGTCCGCCAAAGCCGAGCGTCCGGCCGCGGCCCACCAGGGTGGCATCGGCGCGACGGAGGCGCATGGAGATGGCGCGGGCGGCCCGGGCCACCAGCGCGGCATAGAGCTGCGGCGCTTCACGGGTGATGTCATCGAGCTGCGTGCGGGTCAGCGCCATGGCGGTGCCGGGCATGATCACGCGGGCCGTCGTTCCGTGCGCGGAGTCATCGAGCAACAGCCCCTCCCCCACCGCTTCGCCCGCACCGAGGGTCACGAGGCGCGTGGTACGGCCATCTGACGATTTCTCGATGGAGACGGCGCCGCTGATCAGAATGACGAAGCGCTCGCGGGACTCCCCCTCCGTGAAAATGGTGTCGTCGGGATGGAGCGACAGCGGCGTGACGTGCCGCGAGAGCTTCCACAGGTGCGCATCGGTGAACCCCTCAAGAAACGAGGTGGAGCGCAGCGCATCGGCAATATCGGCCGGAGTGGTCATAGGGAGCATCGGGAAATGGGGAAATGGATGCAGGGAAGCTGAGGGATGAACCTGCCTCTCGCCACCAGTCGGTCGGGACGATATCGTCGGACAGCCCTGCGGACGTGCCGAATGTGCTACCACGTCATCCCCCGACCCTGTTCCGGATTCTCCTGTGTCCTTCTCCCGTCGCGACTTTCTCGAACGCTCCGCTGCGCTGGCCGCCGCGGGCTTTGTGCCCCGCCTCCCTGAGGACGTCCTGTTTCCCAGCCGTGAGGCCGCTACCCCGCCTTCCACCGCCCCGGCGTTTCGCGGACGGCCGCTGGTGGTGTCGTCGTCCAACGGCCTCAAGGGGGTGAAGGTGGCGTACGACAAGATGCTCACCGGCGAGGACCCACTCGACGCGGCGATCGCGGGGGTGAACCTGGTGGAGCTGGATCCCACCGATCAGTCGGTCGGTCTGGGTGGGCTACCCAACGAGGAGGGGGTCGTGCAGCTCGACGCCTCCTGTATGCATGGGCCAACCCGCCGGGCGGGGTCAGTGGCGGCGATTGAGGGGATCGCGACGCCGTCGCTGGTGGCGAAGGCCGTGATGGACTACACCGATCACGTCATGTTGGTGGGCACCGGGGCCACCAAGTTTGCCAAAGCCATGGGCTTTACCGAGCAGAATCTCCTCACGGAGCAGTCGCGCCAGGACTGGATGCGCTGGAAGTCACGGCTCAACCCCAATGACGCCTGGCTGGATCATGACGACAACCTCAAAATCAAGTTCACGACGGGCACGATCAACATGAACGCCGTGAATGCCGCCGGGGACATTGGATCGGTGACCACCACCAGTGGGATGGCGTGGAAGGTGCCCGGTCGCATCGGCGATTCGCCGGTGATCGGTGCCGGGCAATACTGCGATAATCTGGTCGGGGCGGCCGGGAGCACGGGCCGCGGTGAGGCCAACATCAAGACGTGCGCCTCGTTCCTGATTGTGGAGTTCATGCGGCAGGGACTCGGCCCGCAGGAGGCCTGCCTGAAGACGCTCGAACGCGTGGTGGCCATGACGGAAACCCGCCTGCTGGGTCCCAACGGCCGGCCGAAGTTCGATCTGGAGTTCTACGCCCTCACCAAGGACGGCCGTCATGCCGGCGCCACGCTGTATTCCGGCGGACGGTACGCGGTGTGCGACGAGCAGGGAGCGCGGCTGGAGCCGGCGGCGTTTTTGTTCAAGCGGTAGGAAACTGCCAACTGCTTAGTGAGCAGGGAGGAGGGTCTCAGGGAGGAGGAAGCAGGGGCACGACGCTGCTGTCCTGCGTCCTCCACCCTGAGACCCTCCTCCCTGCCTCCTTGGCAGTTGGCAGTAAACAGTTGGCCGTTACCGACTGCTCCCTACGCCGTTGCCCGTTGCAGTAAGTTGCAGCATGTCCGATATCGCCATCCCGACGCCCTATTCCCCCGCCTCGGTCGAGCTCAAGTGGCGCGACCGCTGGGCCGACCGCGGAACCAATCACGCCGCACTCGATCATGCGGCGCGCCCGTTTTACGCGCTCATGATGTTTCCGTACCCGTCGGCCGAAGGGCTGCACGTG
>CANHTA010000038.1 GCA_947463135.1 Gemmatimonadota bacterium | reverse complement strand
TCTCCGGCGCCAACCGGCCCACATACAACACGAGGCAGGTGTCGTCGTCGCAGCCAAGCTGTTCACGTAGCGTGGTGGATCGATGTGTGGGCGAGAAACGCTCGGCGTCGATGCCGCGTCCCCACACCCGAGTGCCCTGAAATCCATGCGCGGTGAGCTCGTCGGCGACGATGCGCGTGGGTGCAAAGGTGCGACGTCCCCCGTTGTGGAACCAGCGGAGAAACGGCCATGACACCGCGTCGAGCCGTTGCAGCCCATAGTGGCGCAAGTAGGCGGTGAAATGCGTGTGGTACGACGACACCAGTGGAATCCCCAGCGCGCGCGCGGCCTGTCGTCCGGAGAGACCGACACCGAACGGGGTGGCCACATGCACCAGATCCGGTGCGAAGGCCTGCAGGATGCCGCGTGCGCGCGTTATCGACGGGGTGGCCATGTGCAACTGGGGATAGGCCCAGAACGGCCGGGCCGGCCAGTGGGTCACGCCCGCGGAGCGCGCGCTCCCGTCCTCCGGCGTCAGCACGAGCGTCTCGAGCCCACGCCGATGACACTCGGCGATCAGGCGGTCAAGGGTGCGTGCAACGCCGTTGACTTGAGGCACCCATGTATCGGTGAACAGGGCGAGCCGCTGGAGGGGCATGAGGAATGGGTGTCGGTCGCGGACGGGCAGGCTGAGTCCGCGAAGGCTGGGCGCGGTGCGCCACAGCGGCGTGCCGAACGTGTTACCGTTTGGTCACGATTGGTGGTCCGGCCACGGTTTACCGCGCGCGGCGGGTGCGCGCGGATGGCGCCGCCAACCGTTCGCGCTTCAATGGCGTGACGAGCCTGCGCGGTGAGCGGCTTGCGCGCGCTGCCGGGCGGCAAGGCGGGAGCGAAGTGCAACACCATGGCCGCATCGTGCAGCGCCGCTACCCGCGGCACACTTGCCCCGAGCGTTTCATCACCGGTCCATGACAGGGCCGATGTGTCGCCGCGTGCCGACGCGGTGAGCGCCAAAGGAACCACGGGGACATGGGCCCGCACCGCCGCCTCAACCAGCGCGGACTTGAAGGGCAACAGCTGGGCACCATTGGACGTCGTGCCTTCCGGGAAGAGCACCACCGAGTGACCGGCCGCCAGCTGTGCGTGCAGCGCGGGAATCGCTTGCAGCAGGTCGCGCTTGCGCCCGCGATCCACCCAGACGACGCCCAGCTTGGTCCCCAACCAACCGACGAGGGGCCACTCCTGCACCTCCCGCTTCGCCACGAAGGTGCAGGGCACATGTCCCATCACCGCCAGAATGTCGAGCCACGAGATGTGGTTGGCGAGAATCAGTGCGGGGAGCTGTGGCCCTGCGCTGTGTACCGTGACGCGTACCGACAACAGGCGCAGCAGCAGGCGGCAGCCGCCTCGCACCGCGGCGTGCAGTGGCCTGGCCGGCGCGACGGCGGTGGTCATCCGAAGAGCGATTGACGGGTGCGCGGGTCAAGCGCGTCGGTGTCCAGCAGCACCAGAAAATCGGTGGTGTCAAAGTCCCGATCGAAGGCCGGCGCACCGCACACCTTTGCCCCGAGGGCGAGATACCCTTCAAAGAGTGGCGGTAGCGGAAGTGCGCCGTCGTCGGGGCGTGGTGCTGGCCGGTTACGACCGTCGTCCGGCAGGGCACGGGCATGCCGCCGCGTCCGAACACAGACGCCCTGATGCAGCGCCTCGCGCGCGTGGAGCGCACGCCAGCACGCCTGCGCGGTGGCTTCCTGCACGCCGTCGAGCGAGCAACATCCGAAGAGGTAGCGCTTGCTGTTCCACATGAGATAGCGGGCAATTCCTTTCCAGAGCAGGCGAAGGACGCGTCCAGAGCGGTGCGCCGGGGCCACGCAGGCGCGACCCAGCTCCACGGCGTCGCCGAGAATCGCGCCCGGCATCGCTCCAAGCTCGAAGAGCGTGGCGCTGTAGAAGCCGAAGCGCGACGCCGCCATGACGGCGGTTTGCAAGCGATAGGTGCCCACCACGGCACCCGAATCCCGGTGGATGATCATCACGTGATGAAACCACGGGTCGCGCTCGTCTTGCTCCAGCTTCGGTCCGTCGGGCGACGTGGCGGCGTCACACGGGGCCACGTGGTCACCGAACACGGTGTAGCGGAGTGCCTGCACGGCATGCAAATCGGCGCGGGTCCAGGCAAAGCGAAGCTGGTAGGAGCCAGCCTCGATGGTGCCGGGGGGAATGGCGTCCGCATGGTGCGGATACACATCGGCGTCCGCCAGTTCGTCCGGCGACGCAACCGGCAGTTGAAACGGGGAGTCGAATTCGTCGAACCGTTGTACGATCATAGGGGCACCTTCGGCTGAAGGACCGCGGTTGGCTGGAGCCGCTTGGAAGCACGCCCAAGACTCTCCGCCGTTCGTGACGGTGCCATCACCGACCGGTGACAGCATGGTCACCGGTGGGAAACGGTCCTCACCGCCGTGCGCCCGCGCGCGTGGTGTGACTCGGTTGGTGGGGCGGGCCACCCCCGGCTTGCTCTTCACGGCTGCCAGCGGAGCGGCGAGGTGCTAGGATATGCAGCGTCGTCTCCTCTATCGTCGTCCTTTTCTGCCCCGCTCTATGACCCGAACTCTGCGCCGTCCGGTGGCTGCTGCCGCCCTGTTGCTCCTCGCCATGGCTCCACTGGCGTCTGCGTCGGCGCAGCCGGCGTCCGACCCGGTCCTGGCGCGGATTTATCGCATGGGCACCGACAGCTCGCAGCTGGCCACCAATGCGCAGCGCTTTTTCGACGTGATCGGTCCGCGCCTTACCGGCACGTCGCTCCAGGATGCTGCCAGTCGCTGGGTGTTGGGGTTGTATGAGCAGTGGGGGGTATCGGGGCGGCAAGAGCAAGTGGGAACGTGGCGCGGGTGGCGCCGCGGGCACTCGCACATTGATCTCGTGACGCCGCGCCTTCGCACGCTGGAAGGGACCATGCTGGCGTGGAGCCCCGGGACGCGGAAAAAAGACGTCGTGGCCTCCACCATTGTGCTGCCGCGCTTTGCCGATAGCACGGAATTCGTGCGCTGGCTTCCGCAGGCGCGCGGAAAGTTTGTGCTGGTGTCGGCACCGCAGCCCACCTGCCGCCCCACCGACAACTGGCAGCAGCACGGCACCCCGGCATCGCGTATGCGCATGGACAGCCTGCGCGCTGCGCTCACACGCGATTGGGGTGGCCAGAACGTTCGTGGGACGGGCTATTCCAACGCGCTGGGCACGGGGAGCTTAGGGGTGCGGCTTGAGCAGGGCGGGGTGGCGGGCGTGATTTCCTCGCGCCCCAAGAATGCATGGGGCACGATCGACGTGTTTGAGAGCTACAACGTGAAGGCGCCCGCCATTGCGCTCTCCTGCGAGGACTATGGCTTGGTGTTCCGTTTGACGGAGAACAATCAGGGACCCACGGTTCGCCTCAACCTTGACGCCGAGTTGCTGGGCGAGCAGCCGATTCACAACACCATTGGCATGCTGAAGGGCACGGAGAAGCCCGACGAATACGTGGTGCTGTCCGCTCACTTCGACTCGTTTGACGGGGGCTCGGGGGCCACGGACAACGGTACCGGTTCAATGATGATGCTGGAAGCGATGCGGATTCTCGCCACGGCGTATCCGAAACCCAAGCGCACGATCGTGCTGGGGCACTGGACCGCTGAGGAGCACGGACTGGTGGGGTCACGGGCGTTCGTGGAGGATCACCCCGAGGTGGTGAAGGGGCTGCAGGCGCTCTTCAACCAGGACGGGGGTACGGGGCGCGTGACGAGCATTGGCGCCGGAGGACTCCCCAATGCGGGGGTTCATCTGCAGCAATGGCTGGCTCGGCTACCGGAGGAGGTGCGGTTGCAGATCACACCACGGATCCCCGGCTCACCCAGCGGTGGTGGGAGCGACGACGCCAGCTTCGCGTGCCACGGTGCACCGGCGTTCGGCATGGGCGGGGTGAGCTGGGATTACGGGAGCTACACGTGGCACACCAACCGGGACACCTTCGACAAAGTGGTCCTTGACGACGTGCGCTTTAACGCCACGCTCGTGGCAATGCTGGCCTATCTGGCGGCGGAGGACCCCGAGACCATTACACGGGAGCGCGCCACCGCGGCAGAGATCGCCCCGAGGGGTGGTCAGCCCGGGGGCGCGGGCGGGGGGGCGTTTGCCTGGCCCACCTGCCAACTCGCGCCGCGCAAAACCAACCCGCGGATGCGGTAACGCGCCGCCGCTACACGCCGGCCGTAACCGCCCGCGGAACTTCGCAAGCAAACTCGAGTAAAAGAGTCGGCGAAGGGGAGTAGCGCCGCCTGCCTAATGAGGGCAGGCGCGATTGGTTCGACAGCACTGCGCTGGCGAGGGCGCACGGGCCAATCGGGTTCTGCCGGGGATGTGAACCGGGCGAGACCTTCGTCACTGTTGGCGTGCTGCCGCGCGACCGCGCGGGCCAGCACGCCAACGGATCCCGTGAAGGGCTCGCGCTTCGCCGCCGGACGCACCCATGACGCTGCCGTTCCCCATTCGTGCCCCCCGCCGGACCGTTTTCCTCGCGGCGGTCATCGCCCTCCCCCCACTCACGGGCTGCGCCACGATCCGTCAGGATGAGATCGGGGTCAAAACGCGCTTCGGCCGCATCGCCTCGGCTCCCCTTTCGCCAGGGGCGCAGTTTGTCTTTCCCGGGGTGAGCTCCGTCCTTCGCGTGCCGGCCCGCGTGGTGAACCGCGAGGTGCGTCTTGAGTTGCCCTCCAAGGAGGGGCTCAACGTCGCCGCCGAGGTGTCCATTCTGTACCGGGCGCGCATCGAAAACCTCCGGCAGATTCTGGAGACCAGCGGTGTCCGTTACGAGGAGGACGTCATCATCCCTGTCTTCCGCTCTGCCGCGGCAGACGTGTCGGCCCGCTATATGGCGAAGGACATGCACTCGGGTACCCGCACCGGTATTGAACAGGCCATCAAGTCGCGGATGATGGAGACACTCGGGGCTCGCGGTTTTGAGGTGGAGAATGTGCTTCTCAAGAGCATCAGTCTTCCCGGCGACCTAGCCCGCGCCGTTGAAGAAAAGCTGGAGGCGGAGCAGCGCTCCGAAGCGATGCGCTTCGTGCTCGACCGCGAACGCCAAGAGGCCGAGCGGCGGCGTATCGAGGCGCAGGGTATTCGCGAGTCGTGGGATATCATCGCGCAGGGGCTCACGCCTCAGATCATCTCGTATCAGTCCATCGAGGCGTTCCGGGAGTTGGCGCGCAGTCCAAACGCCAAGGTGATCGTGACCGACGGCAAGTCTCCCATGCTGCTCACCAACGACATCGGCGCGAATGGGAGCGCCGCGGCCACTGCACCCGTGGTGGAACCCGCGCGGCGCGTGGTGCGCCCCACGTTGCCGTCGCCTGCCACTCCCCAGCCGCTGCCGGCCGCTACACGCCGGCCGTAACCGCCGAAACACAACACGCCGGCCACAAAATGGCCGGCGTGTTGTCTGTAACCGTTGGTCCCGTCTTCTCTGTTAGAAGAAGAAGAAGGAGAAGCGCCCGCCGCTGGACCCAAGGCTGCTGAAGCGCTGATTGACGATGGTATTGTAGATGGACCCAAACGTGTACCGGATGCCGATGTTGGTGGTAATGCGGAATCCGGTCTGCAGCGCCTGCCGCTGCAGCAAAATCTCTTCCTCGGTGTTGCCCGCGCGCGGCAGGTAGATCTGGTCGTTCACACGCGCCGCCGACCCGCCCACATTCAGTGAGAAGCCGCGTCCAAGCCGGAGATCCACGTTGCCGCTGAGTGTGAGCGCGTGCCGGTTGAAGTCATGCAGGTAATTGAGCCAGTCCAGCGATACGTTGCTGGAGCCCCACGACTGGCGCGCCACGTACGACGCCGTTGCCTGCTGGCTAAACCGGGTCTCCCGATCCTGGTTGAACACCGTGGTGCGCTGGTACCGGTACACGTTAGGGCCCACGTTGTACAGGAAGGTGAGCTGACGCCGCGTCTGCTCGCTCCACGGGAACACGTTGTACTCCAAGGCAGGCTGCGCACGAAGCGCGAGATCCTGATTGAGGAAGTCGGAGTAGCCGGCGCCCAGCTTGAGTCCTGCCGACCAGCGCGGGGAGAGTGTGCGCACGATCAGCGTGTTGGCGTTGTAGGTGCGCTGGTCGTTGGTGACGGTAAAGGCGGGGCGCGTGGGCGTGGCGCTGATATCGAAGCGCTGCGTGTTGATGTTGCCACTCAGCGACACGTTGATCTTCCACTGCTCCGTGGCGCGGTTGGCCGACAATGACAAGGAACCGTTCACCGACTGCTGCCGCTCCTCGGCCCGGATGAACGCGTTGGTGTTCGTGGAATAGGTCCAGAGATTCCACTTGTCCTTGAGGCTGGCAGCCGAGGGCTGCTGCCGTGTCTGACCGAAGGGGGCGATGTACGCCACCTGCACCCGTGAGGCGATGGGGGAGCGGGCCACATAACGGGTAAGCCCCAGCTTGAAGACGCGAGCGAGTTCGCGCCGGATACGGTCATCCGGGTCATTGGGGAGCGTATTGAGCACCAGTGTATCGGCCATCCCTTCAAAGGCGCGCCGGCCGATAAAGGTGATGGTGTTCTCCGTGCCGCCACCGCCGTTGGTCAGCCCAGAGACCAAGATCTGCACATCGGCGTCAAAGCGGTCGCGCATCCAGTTCACGAAGTTCACGTCGGTGACGATGAAGTCGCGATCGCAGCCGCGGATGCGCCCTTGGCAGTCGAGGAACACACGGATGGCTTGCGCCTGCAGCGTGGCCGAGTCGGGGCGCATTGTGGCGGCTGGCATGCCGCCCGTCGGTGGGCCACCCATGGGAGGTCCGCCCACTGGGGGACGACCGGTTGGGGGGGCTCCGCCTTGTGCGGCGAGGGGCGCCGCGGCCAACAGCGACAGGAGCGTGATACGCAGGGCCAGGAGGGACGATATATGAGGCACGACGGAATGGCGGAAAGGTAGGAAAGGACGGACCGAGCGGTGCGCAGGACGTGATGGCGCGCGGCGTTCGGTGCAGCACTTCCTATGTAACGGCGATGCCCCTCCGGAAGTGCCCGTCGGCTCCCGCGCTCGCTATAGCCTCGCGAACGGGAGGGAGCGGGGACTCACCGCAACGTGCGCAGCAGCTCGGCCCCTTCGCGTTTGCGCGCGTCATCGCCCAGCTCCTGATCGGCGAGCGACGGCAGTTGCTGCAGCACGGCACGCGCGTCGGCCACACGCGCATTGGCTACCAGAGCCCGCGCGTAGTCCAACTGAAACATGACAAAGCCGGCGCGCAGCTCGGTGGCACGGCGCAGATGGGTGAGCGCGTCGGCGGCATTCCCGAAGCCGAGCCCCAGCGGCATGCGCAAGGGTCGCGGCGTTTCCGACAGCTTGAGGTGAGCGCGCCCGAGGATGTAGTGCGCCGACGCCAGTGTCAGCGGAGGGACCCCGCGCATGGCGATGACCTTTTCGGTGTCGTCCCGTGTTTGGATCACATAGTCGGCGGCATCAAGCACACCGGCAAAGAGCGCCACCTTCCCATTCGCTGCCGCACGACGCAGATACCCATCGGGGGCGGCGCTGTTGGCCTTAATGGCACGCTCGGCCAACGCCAGCGCGTCCCGGTACAGTTTGTCCTGGGCCTTGCTCTTCTCGGGTTGTGCGTCGCCTTGCAGCAGGCGTACCCGTGAGGCCCGCCAGAGTACCTCGTACTCACGCGGCGATGCCGCCAGCGATTGATCTACCAGAACGACCGCCGGTGCGAGTTGATTGGCGGCCAGCAGCGAATCCACGCGGAGGACCGGCTGTGCATGCAGCAGGCCGGGGATCAGCACGGAGCAGAGCAGGGCGAAAGTGCGCATGAGCTGGTTGAGTTTGCCGAGCGAATTTATCAGAGTTCTACGGGAGTCTGTCTCGTCCGGTCGGTACCCGCAAGCCGTACCGTGCGGTAACCGACGGTCAATGGAGTGCCCACCTTTCGCCACCGTCCGTATGCAACTGTCTGTCGCCCGTGGAATGGAGACACTCGTCGCCCTTGTGGTGACGGCGCGCGGTACCCGGGGCTCGCGCACGGTGGGGCGCCTGCTTGCGGCGGCCGTTTCAGCGAGTGGGATGGCTGCGGCGCCCGCCACGGCGCACGCCCAACGTGAACGCGTCATCGCGCGCGCGGAGGCGCTTGGTGGCACGTCCATTGCGCGTCCTGATGGGAGCGTGGTGGGCGACCGATACACGCAGCAGTCCGCGCAGCTCCAGCTCGCGCACCGGGTGGTGCGCGAGCAAGGGCGAAGCATCCTCCTCGTGGGGGGGATGTGGCGTGGCGTGCAGGCGGCGCTGCCGCAGCCCGGCACCGCCGCGAATCGGGACGCGCTCACCACCCTGCATGTAGCCGTCGCTGATCTCATGCTGCTGCGTACAGCGGGGGAGCGGCACACGCTGGTCGGTGTGCTGCGCCCGGGGCTCTATGGCGAAACGGTCCGTGCCGAAGGGGCGGTGTTTGTCGATCGCATTGTCTCCTCTCGCACCACGATTGGTGCCGGGATGTCGTATGCCTCAAGCTTTGGCAAGCTGCTCCCGATTCCGGTGGTGCATGTGCTCTCGCGGGTGTCACGGCGCGTGCTCGTGGATGCGCTCCTGCCCGCACGCGGTGACCTGTGGTGGATGCCGCGACGCGGGCTCGATCTGGGGGTGAACGCCTCCCTCTCGGGTGCGCAGTACGGGCTGGCCACGGCGCAGCAGGTGGCGGGCGCCAATCAACTGTGGCTGGCCAACGCGACCGTCGGCCCGCAGGCGCGCTGGTCACCGGGAGGTGGCAAGTGGCAAATCACGGCTGATGCCGGCATGACGGTATTGCGACGGCTTGAGTACGCGCGCAACGGCCGCCAAGTGGCCGACCTCGCCCCCGGCAATGTGCCGTACGCGCGCGTGGGGCTGCAGCGGCTTTTTTAACCGCGCCCTCAACCGCTGCCTCTCTGCTGCTCCGCCGCCGGCTTTTGCACGGGCTGCGTGCCTCACACTCCACCCCTCATGACAACGATGAACACCTTGGGATGCACGGACAACGGGCGCGTGATGGCCTGCGTAGCTTCGCGCGTGATTCCGCGCCTCACCCCGCGCGCGGGCGCCGTGGCCGTGGCGTCCGCGCTGCTGGCCTCGGTTGTGTTGGCTCCGGTCACCGCGCAGGCACAACGCGCGACCGCGAGAGCGGTGAGTGCCACCGAACGCGTCGCCCTCGATTCCAGTTGGCTTGGGGCAATGCGCTTCCGGTCGGTTGGACCAACACGTGGTGGACGGTCAACGGCGATCGCGGGCATCGCCTCGCAACCCTTCACGTTCTACTCGGGGTCCACCGGCGGTGGCGTGTGGCGCACCGACGATGCCGGACACTCCTGGCGGAACGTCAGCGACGGTTTTTTCGGTGGCGTGATCGGGGCGGTACGCGTGGCCGACTCCGACCCCAATGTGGTGTATGTGGGCACCGGGTCGCAGGATGTGCGCGGCAATTCCAGCACGGGGCGCGGCGCGTGGAAGTCGACAGACGCCGGTCGCACATGGACGTTCATCGGTCTGCGGGAAACGGGGGCTATTGGGCGCATCGCGGTGCACCCCACGAATCCCGATCTGGTGTACATGTCCGCGCTTGGCCATCCCTTCGGCCGTAACCGGGAGCGCGGGATCTATCGGTCGCGCGATGGTGGTGTGAGCTGGCAGCAGGTGCTCTTCCTGAACGACTCCACCGGCGCCTCAGATCTCGTGATGGACGCGCGCAATCCGCGTGTCCTCTACGCCGCCTTCTGGCGCGGTGAGCGCAAGCCGTGGTCCATGATTTCCGGCAGCGCGGAGGGGGGCATTTGGAAGTCCACCGACGGCGGTGACAGCTGGACCAAGCTGGGTGGTGGGCTTCCCACGGGGCTCACGGGGAAGATCGGCCTTACGGTAAGTCCGGTGAACCCCGATCGGGTCTGGGCGATCATCGAAGCGGAACCGTTGGGCGGACTCTATCGCAGCGACGATGCCGGCAAGACGTGGGTGCGGGTGAACGACGAGAATCGGATCCGGCAGCGGGCATGGTACTACTACCGGCTGGTGGCCGATCCTACCGACGAGCACACGGTGTGGATTATGAGCGTGCAATTGCATCGCTCCATCGATGGCGGCAAAACGCTCGAAGCCGTGAATGTGCCGCACGGCGACACGCATGATCTCTGGATTAATCCGGTGAACCCGAAGATCATGGGGTTGTCCGACGACGGGGGCTCCGTGGTGACGCTCACCGGCGGCAAGACGTGGAGTTCCATGAACGTGATGCCCACCGCCGAACTCTACGATGTGATCGTGGACAACAGTTTTCCGTACCGGCTGTATGGTTCACAACAGGACAACACCACGATCAGCGTGCCCATGGCCACCGGGCCGAACGACCTGCATCCGTTGGCCTCATGGCGCTATGCCAGCGGCTGCGAAACCGGCCCCGTTGCGTTGCATCCGGATCACCCCGAGATCATCTGGGGCGGTTGCTACGGCGGATCAATCAATCGTTGGGACACCCGCACCGGCGAACGTCGCAATGTGAACCTGTATCCGCAGCAACTGGTTGGGCAGCCAGGGAAAAACGTCACGCACCGCTTTCAGTGGGTCGCTCCCATTCTGGTGTCCAGTCACGATCCCAACACGGTGTACCACGCCTCGCAGTCCGTGCACCGCACGCGCGACGGGGGCGTTCGCTGGGAAACCATCAGTCCGGACCTCACCACAAACGATCCCGCCACACAGGGCCCCGCCGGGGGGCCGATTAACGTGGATATCACCGGCGTGGAGATGTACAACACCATCTTTGCGTTGGCCGAAGATGCCAAGGACGCGAAGACGCTGTGGGCCGGCACCGATGATGGTCGCGTGCAGCTCACGCGCGACGGTGGTACCACGTGGAAAAACATCACCCCGCCGGGGATGCTGCCGCAGACCACCGTCAATCGGATTGATCTCTCGGCGCACGTGCCGGGGCGCGCGTACGTGGCCGCGCATCGTTACCGGCTTGACGACTGGGCCCCGTATGTCTGGCGCACCGATGACTACGGTGCCACCTGGACGCGCCTGACCGACGGGAATAACGGGATTCCGGCCGACTATCCGGTCCGCGTGGTGCGTGAGGATAAGGTGCGTGCCGGTTTGCTCTACGCCGGCACCGAGTTCGGACTCTTCATCTCCCTGGATAATGGCGTGCGGTGGCAGCCGTTCCAGCGCAATCTGCCGCTGGTACCCATTACCGATATCGCCGTTGTGCACGACGATCTGGCGCTCTCCACGCAGGGGCGCAGCTTCTGGGTGCTCGATGACCTGTCGCTGCTGCGTGAACTTGCCGCAGCGCGTCCGTCGGGTGCAGCGCATTTGTTTGCGCCCCGCGTGGCGACGCGCGCTGATCTGGGTTCTGCGGGCGGCTCCGGCGGCGTGGAAGCACCGCTCGACCCGTACCCGGCAGGTGCGCTGTTGCACTACTGGCTGCGCGACGCGGTCACCACGGAACTCACCCTTGAGGTGCGCGATGCCAGCGGACGCGTGGCTCGGCGCTTTACCAGCGACACGGCCAAGGCGCGTGAGCGACGTCTCCCCGTGTTGCCCGCAGGCGCCGGCGCCCACCGCGTGGTTTGGGACATCACCTACGACCCACCGGTGCCGGCCAAAGGACAGCTGCTCTGGGGCTATGGTGGCGGGGTGAAGGCACCGCCGGGCCGCTACACGGTGACGCTGTCGGGCGGTGGAGTCGCGCCGTCCAGTCAGACGCTCACGGTGCGTGGCGATCCACGCTTGTTAACCACGGCGGCCGACTATGACACCCAGTTCCGTGTGGCCCTCGCGGTACGCGACACCATGACGCAGGTGAACGAGGCTATCGCCTCGCTGCGCGCCGTCCGCGAGCAGGTGCGTGCCGCCGTGGCGCAGGCCGAGCGTGTGGGAGCGTCACCGGCGGTGTCCGGACAGGCCGATTCCCTTGTGACCAAGGGCGATGCGCTGGAGGGGCGTCTCACCGATCCGCGGCATAAGGTTGGGTACGACATCCTGCGCTTTGGCGGCCGGCTCGACAATCAGCTCAACGAATTGTACGGCAACCTCACCGGTACCGGCGGCTACATCAACGGTGGGGCCGATGCCGCACCGACCAAGGGGCAGCTGGAGCGCACCGCCGACCTCACGCGCGAGTGGAACGCGGTGGCGGCAGAGCTGCGCACCTTTTTCGAACGGGATGTCACGGCGTTTAATGCGGCCATGGTGAAGCTGGGGCTCCCCCCCGTCACGGTGCCACGCACGGTGCTCAAGTAGCGCGCTGCGGGTTGGGGGACGGGTGGGACGGAGGGAACCGCCTCGGCGGTATCCGCCGTTACACTACGGGTACACTTCCACCCGTGTGGTGTGCGTCACCCGTTGCCCGTCCCGCTCCACTCTCCGTTTCTTCCCCACCCCTGAGGAGACTCGCTCATGCTCCACTCGTGGCGCCCCCTGCTGGCGCTTGCGGGGCTGCTTGCGCTCGCCGGCCCATCAGCTCAAGCGCAGCAGCCTGGTACCCTAACCGTGACGGTGACCGACGCCGCCAATCAGCGTCCGGTTGAAGCTGCTCGCGTGTTTCTGGTGGGTACGACAGTTGCCGGCCAGACCACCCCGGAAGGGCGTGTCACGTTTCGGGCGATCAATCCCGGGCAGTACACCGTTCGCATTTTGCGCGTTGGCTACACGGAGCAGGCCAAGCCGGTCACTATTGCGGCCGGACAAACTGCCACATTGAACGTGGCGATGACGACCGCCGCCATTAATCTGGCCGCCGTCGTAACCACCGCCACGGGTGAACAGCGCCGCGTAGAAATCGGTAACGCCACGGCAAACATCGACGCGGCGAAAATCGCGGAGTCGGCGCCGTTGGGCAACTTGAACGATCTGCTCAACTCCCGCGCCCCCGGTGTCACCGTAACCAGTGGCACGCAAACCGGGACCGGAGCCCGCATTCGTATCCGTGGGATGAACTCGGTCAGCTTGAACAACGAGCCGATCTGGATCATTGACGGTATTCGCATGACGAGCAACAACGCGAGCTTCTCCACCGCCACCGGCAGTGGCGGCGGCACGGGCGGCAACGCGCCGAGCCGCGTGGGTGATCTCAACCCGGAAGAGATTGAGAACATTGAAGTGGTGAAGGGCCCGTCGGCGGCCACGCTGTATGGTACCGATGCCGCCAATGGCGTAATCCTGGTTACCACGAAGAAGGGACGTGCCGGTGCGGCGCGCTGGACGGTGTACGGCGAAGGGGGCGCGGTGTACGATCGCAACTTCTATCCCGATGCCTACTCGCTCTGGGGAAAGCGTCCCGGTGAAACGGTGTCGTCGCGCGCCTTCTGTAACCTGCAGCGCATCGGAGCCGGCCAGTGTACCGCCGATTCCACCAGCGCGCTGAACATTTTCGATGAGAAGGATCTCACCCCGGTGTCCACCGGTAACCGCCGCCAGCTTGGCGTGCAGGTGTCGGGTGGAACGGAAGCCGTGCGCTACTTCTTGTCGGCTGAAGACGAAAACGAAATCGGCGTGCTGGAACTGCCGGAGTTTGAGCGTCTGCGCATGGACTCAACAGGAATCCCGATCCATCCCTGGACCGATCGTCCCAATTCGATGCTGCGCCGGTCGCTGCGTTCCAACGTGAATGCCCAGCTGAATCCGAAGCTCGACGTGGCCATGTCCACCAACTTTATCAATATCGCCCAGCGCTACTCGCTGGAATCCAACGCCACGGCTGGTCTGGGCTCGCATTTGTTTGGCGGCCCCGGTACGCGCAACAACGGCGGCGTGGCCGGGCTCGGCACTCCGCTCAACGGCTATCGTGCATGGACCCCCGGCTACATGTGGGCGGAGAAAACCGAACAGGCGGTGAATCGCTTTCTCTGGTCCGGTCAAGCGAACTATCGGCCAACGTCATGGTTGTCCACGCGTGCCGCGGTCGGCAATGACTGGACTGGCCGCAACGACGAGAACCTGCTCTTCCGCGGTGAAGGTCCGCCACTCACCGCGATCACCCGCCTCGGGTCCCGCGGCATCAATCGGGTGAACATCAACAACTTCACCGTTGATCTGGGTGCCACGGCCAACTACGAGCGCTTTGGCTTTCAGCACAAAACCACGGTGGGCGCGCAGTACATTGGCTTCCGCTTTGCCTCGGCCTCCACGGGATCCAATCAGCTGGCCCCCGGCTCGCAGAACGTGGGCTCCGGCACGCAGCCCAGCGTGGGTGAATCCACCACGGAAACCAAGACCTTCGGCACGTTCATTGAACAGTCGCTGGCCTGGCGCGACCGGTTGTTCCTCACGGCGGCCGTGCGAAGCGATCAGAACTCGGCCTTCGGTACGAACTTCCAGAGCATTGTCTATCCCAAAGCCTCGATGTCGTACCTGATCTCTCAGGAAGACTGGTGGAAGGCGCCGGCGTTTGTGAACAGCTTCCGTTTGCGGTATGCCTACGGCCAGTCCGGTGTGCAGCCTGGTCCGAACGACGCCCTGTTCTTCTACAACGCCGGCATCACCAGCGTGGCCAACGCGGAGCAGCCTACGGTCACGCAGGGTGCACTGGGTAATGCCGACCTGCGCCCGGAACGGTCGGCCGAGCATGAAATGGGTTTCGAAACCCAGATGCTGAACCAGCGCCTGAGCCTTGACTTCACGTATTACAGCAAGCTCACCACGGACGCTCTCATCAGCGCCGTGTTGCCACCGTCGTTCGGCTCGGTGGCGTCGCAGTTGCGCAACCTTGGCTCGGTGAAGAACGCCGGTGTTGAAGTGGCGCTCAATGCGCAGTTGGCGCAGCGCGACCAGTTCGGATGGGATGTCAATATTGCCTTCTCCTCCAACGACAACAAAGTCGTGTCGCTGGGCAACACGCCGCCGCAGCTTGGACTGCCCACGCGTACCGTGGCAGGCTACCCCATCGGTGGCTACTGGTCGCAGCCCATCACGGGATGGGAAGACAAGAACGGCGACGGACTGCTCACCTACTTTGCCGATGCGGCTCGCAACGAAGTGTTTGTGGGCGACTCCGTCATCTTCCGCGGGTACTCCACGCCGCGGTACATGACGACGCTGGTGAACGGCTTCGATCTGCTGAATAAGCAGCTCCGGCTCCAGGGCATGGTGGACTGGCGCAGCGGCGGTTTGTGGTACAACAACACCGAGCGGATTCGCTGCACACGTCCCAACTGCTCGGGGCGGAACAACCTGAAGGCGGAGTTCGTGGATCAGGCCACCAACATTGCGGCCAACGAACATCCGGCCCGCACCCTTGACGGCTTCTTGCAAAGCGGTGCCTTCGTGCGTCTCCGCGAAGTCTCGGCGCAGTGGACCCTCCCCAGCACGTTGGCCAAGCGTCTCGTTCGCGGGCGTTCGCTGTCGCTGGTGGTGACCGCACGGAATCTCAAGCTGTGGACCAACTACCGTGGAACGGACCCGGAGTCGGGCTTCAATACCACGTCGGGAACGGACGCGCCCAGTGAGTTCCAAACTGTTGGACCGCCGAGCTACTTCATCACGCGCATCAACATCGGATTCTGAGGCTACCGACCCATGACAACTGATCGCATTTGGGGCCGGCGCTCTATCGGGCGTACCGCGGGCGCACTGGCTGCGCTTGCCCTCTCGCTCACGGCCTGTCAAACAGCAAACGACCGATTGCTCGGGGTCACCGATCCCGACATCATCTTCCCCGGTGACCTGGAGCGGGCGGACGGGGCGATTGCGCTCGCGAACGGCACCATCGGCACCTTCCGTAGCATTACCGGTGGTGGCGAAAGCTCGTGGATGTTCGGTGGCTTGTTGGCGGATGAATGGTCTACCAGCTCCACCTTTATTCAAAACGACGAAACCGACCAGCGACAGATTCAGCTGATCAACTCGTCGGTCACCGGTATGCTGCGCAACTTGTACCGCACACGGACGCGGGCGTACGAGGCCATCGAGTCACTCAAAAAGTTCAGCCCCAACTCGCGGGCCTCACTCGCTGAGATGTACCTCGCACGCGGGTTTGCCGAAATGCAGCTGGCCTCGGACTTCTGCAACGGCATGCCGATCCCCAACAATCCGCTCTCCAATCCGCCGGAGAATGGGACGCAGAAGACCACGGCGCAGGTGTTTGCGCTGGCGGCGGCGTCGCTGGATACCGGTTTGACCTTTGCCAACGGAACGGACGCGCAGAGCGTGTTGATGAATCGTTCCATTCGCGTGGTCCGGGCCCGTGTGGCATTGGCGCTCGGAGATTTTGCGGCGGCCGGCACGCTGGTTGCAGGTCTGCCGACGGCCTTTTCGTACGTACACACCTTTTCCCTCACCACCAGCGATAACACGTTGTGGGGACAGGGGCTGAGCTCCCGTCGCTACAGCGTCGGGGATAGCGTCGAGGGGAACGCGCGCAACATTCTGGTGGCAAACGCCATTCCCTTCGCTTCGGCGCGGGATCCTCGCCTGCCTGTCACCATTCCTACCTCTGGTTCCATTAACGGGCAGGATGGTCAGACGTTTGCGCGCACCACCGCCATGTGGACGCAGCTGACGGCCGTGGATGTGGTTAACGGTGTTGATGCGCGCATGATTGAGGCCGAGGCGGCGCTACGCAATAACAACCCCACGCAGTGGTTGGCCATTCACAATGCGTTACGGGCGGCCCCGCCGAAGCTCGGGGAAATTCAGCCGGTGGCGATGGCCGCGCTGATTGATCCGGGCACTGACGCCGGCCGCGTGAATTTGCACTTCCGCGAAAAGGCGTTCTGGACCTTCAGCCGCGGCCAGCGGTTGGGTGACATGCGCCGCCTCATCCGGCAGTATGGCCGCACGGAGGCCACCGTGTTTCCGCAGGGTGTGCACTACAAGGGAGGAAACTACGGCAAGGACGTGAACCTTCCCGTGACGCAACCCGAGGAGAACAACCCGAACTTCAAGGGCTGCACCGACCGGAATCCGTAACGCCGTCGTGCGGCGGTAAGCGGAAGCAGGTATCATGGCGGCCCCTTCACCATCACGGTGGAGGGGCCGTCGTGCATTCGCGCGGGGCCTCGCGCAGCGCGGAACCGTGCGGAGCGCGTCGGCAGGGTTCCCGACCGACCGTGCAGCGCCCACATTCACCAACGGCCTATCACTTTCCCTCAGGTTTATCACCGCCCATGTGCCGAGTTCTCGCTGCCTCCGTCGTCGCTGCCGCCGCTCTCGTAGCGTCGGCAACCCCCCTTCGCGCCCAGTCGCCCTTCGACGGGCTCACGTTTCGTTCGGTGGGCCCGGCTGTCATGGGCGGCCGCATTCACGACGTTGAGGTCGATCCCGCCGATCCCTCAACGATCTTCGTGGCCGCCGCCGGCGGTGGCCTGTGGCGAACCACCAATCACGGCATTCTCTGGACGCCGGTATTCGACGAAACGGGAGAGAATTCTTTCGGGGATGTGGCCATTTCGCCGGTCGATTCCAAGGTGATCTGGGCCGGCACCGGTGAGCAGAACAACCGCCAGTCCAGCACCTGGGGCGGTGGCATCTATCGCTCCACCGATGGCGGCACCACGTGGCGCTTTGCCGGTCTCCGGGAGACGAGCAGTATCGCGCGCGTGCTGCCGCATCCGCGCGACCCGAACGTGGCGTGGGTGGCCGCTCTGGGAAATCTGTGGCGTCCCACAGCCGAACGAGGGGTGTACAAAACCACCGACGCCGGCGTGACCTGGACCAAGGTGCTCGCGGTGGATTCGGTCACCGGGGCGGTGGAGTTGCTCATGGACCCGCGCGACCCGCAGCTGCTGTACGCCGCGACATACTCTCGACTGCGCGCCTCCTTCGGCTTCAACGGCGGCGGTGCCGGCAGTGGCATCTGGAAGTCGCGCGACGGCGGAGCCACGTGGGTGCGCCTTGAGACGGGCATCCCAACCGGCGACAAAGGCCGCATCGGTCTCGCCCTTGCACCGTCCAAGCCTGATGTGCTGATCGCCACCGTGGAACATGCCTCCCAGGGAGGCACCTATCGCTCCGAGGACGCGGGCGCGACGTGGCGACGGGTGAGTGGGACCAATCCGCGCCCCATGTACTACTCGCATCCCAGCATCGACCCCACCAACGACCAGCGGGTGTGGATGATGGGGGTGCAGCCCAGCAAGAGCGAGAACGGGGGGACAACCTTCGAGCCGATGCCGAACTCCCCAACCTACGACCTCGGCCTCAAAGACGATCATCACGCGCTGTGGATCGATCCCACCAATCCGCGCCATCTCCTCCTCGGTGGCGATGGCGGCCTGCACGAGAGCTGGGACCTTGGCTACACGTATGCGCGGATCAACAACTTTGCCGTGGGCCAGTTCTATCGCATCGCGGTGGACGATCGCGACCCGTACTGGATTTACGGTGGCATGCAGGACGCACACTCGTGGATGGGGCCGAGTGCCACCAGTCACTGGTTGGGCATTTTGAATCAGGATTGGGTGCAGATCGGCTTCTCCGATGGCACCGGGCAAGCGGTGGATCGCAAGGGCGCGCGCTACGTGTACAGCACGTCAAGCGGAGGCAGCATTTCGCGCGTCGATGTGGTGACGGGCGATCGCTGGGATATTCAGCCGCTGGCGCCAAGCGGCGAGAGCTACCGGTTTGATTGGACGGCGCCGGTGGTGGCGTCGATGCACAAAGCAGGCACGGTGTATCTGGGCGCCAACAAGTTGCTGATCTCGCGGGACTTCGGCAGCACATGGACGGCGTCCGCCGATCTCACCAAAGCCATCAATCGCGACACCCTGCGGTTGGCCGGCCTGAAAAACACGGATATCCGCCTGTCGCGCAACGACGGCGAGACCAACTTCAGCGAGATCACCGCGATGGCGGAGAGCCCACTCAACCCGAAGCTGCTATGGGTGGGGACCGACGACGGCAACGTGCAGGTGAGTCGTGACGGTGGGGCGACGTTCACCGAGGTGGGGCAGAATATCCGCGGTGTGCCGGCGTTGTCGTTTGTGGACCGCGTGGTGGCGAGTGGTGCGAGTCAGGGCACGGCGTATGTCACCATCGAGAATCACCGCATGGGGGATTTCGCACCGTACATTTTCAAGACCACCGATTTTGGTGCCACCTGGACCCGCGTCACGGAGGGGCTCCCCGATGGCAACCCGGTGCGCTCGATTGCGGAGTTCCCCGGTGTGCCAAACCTGTTGCTCGCGGGCACGGAGCGGTTTGTGTACTACACGCTTGATGGCGGCGCGCGCTGGACGCGGCTTCAGGCGAACCTCCCGCCTACCCGCTACGACGACATCGTGATTCACCCGCGCACCAAGGATATCGTGCTGGCCACGCACGGCCGCAGTATCTGGGTGCTTGATGACGCAACGCCACTGGCGTTGTGGGCGCAGTCGGCTGGCGCGGGGCAGGCGGGCGCGAAGGCGGAGCTGTTCCCTGTACGTCAAGCCACCCTCACGCTGTATCGCGCCGATGTCTCAACGGCGGCGCATGCCTTCTATGCGTCGGAGAATCCGGCCGAGGGCGCAACCTTCAGTTACTACCTGCCGTCGGCGGTGGACACGGTGCGCTTTACCGTGACCAATGCGGCGGGGCGTGTGGTGCGTACGTACACCACCGCCGCGAAAGCCGGCATGGTGCAGCGAGTGCAGTGGGATTTGCGCTGGCCGGCGCCGGCAGGCGGCTTCGGCGGCTTTGGTGGTGGAGGCGGCGAAGAAGGCGGGCCGCCCGCGCCACCGTCCGGTGCAGGCGGGATGACGCGCGCGGCGCCCGGGGCATCCCGTCGTCCGGCGCTGCCGATTCCGGTCCACGACATTGGGCCACGCGGATTCCATGTGGCGCCGGGCACGTTCACCGTGCGTATGGTCGCCGGAGTCGATACGGTGACGCAGCGCTTCACCGTCCGTGGCGATCCCACGAGTGATGTCACGCTCAAGGAGCATCAGGCACGCGAAGCGTTTCTGCTGGAGGCCACCGACGTGTCGGCTAAGCTCACGGCAGCCACCACGGCGTTCCGCACGAAGTTGCAGGGTGCCACCGGCGCCGAACAGCAACGGCTTCAGGTCGCGGCGCAGCAGTTGGGGCTCGCACCGGCGGCCGGGGGGCGCGGCGGGCGTGCAGGCGGCGGCCCCGGTGCGTCGTTACAGCGTGTGGTGAGTGGCTATTACGGCAGCGGCGTGCGGCAATCCACCATGAAGGCCCCGTCGGGGACGCATCTGCAGCAGCTGGCCACCGCTAAGAAGGCGCTCTCGGCCATTGAGGCCGCGCTCAAGTAGGCCATCGCGTGGGCAGGGCAGGGAACGGAACGGGCAGGTGCGCGGCGGACGTCGTACCTTTCCCGGTATGATCAGCCTCGACGACCTGCGCGATCGCGCCGCGGAATTCCTGCCGGGGTACCTCGGCATTCGTTTCACGCACCTCAGTGCCGGTACGATCCACGCCGCCCTGTCACTTCGCCCCGAGGTGATGGCGGCGAACGGATTTCTGCACGCCGGCACTATTGTGAGCTTGGCCGACACAGCGGCCGGCTTCGGATGCATCGCCCACCTCCCCGAAGGTGCCGACAACTTCACCACGGTGGAGCTCAAGTCGAATCATGTGGGCACCGCACGCGACGGCACCGTGGCGTGCGTGGCCACGCTCGTGCACGGCGGACGCAGCACCCAAGTCTGGGACGCCGTTGTGTCGCACGTGGAGACGGGCCGGGCGCTGGCGTACTACCGGTGTACCCAAATGCTGCTCTATCCACGAGTACCGGCGGTGTCCGCTCGCCCCTGACCCGCCACGCCACCACCTGTTCTGTCCGGCCCTCTTCCCCTCCCGCGATGCCGCTACGCTCCCCCTTCCGCTTCGCCCGGTCGCTGCTGGCCGCCGCCACTCTTGCCCTGCCGCTGCTGCCGTCGGTGGCTGGCGCTCAGGGGGCGCGCACGCGCAACCCTGCCACCGCCCGGCTCATCGCGCGCGGCGACTCGTTGCAGCTGCCGGGTACGTGGAGCCCGCCCCCCGGTGACGCGCTGGCGCACCACATTGCCGGCTTCGCCACCACCCTGTGCGCTGCGGTGTTTCTTACTGGGCTGGACCCCGCCGATGCCGCCGCCAATGTGGGCTTTTTCTCCGGGCCGGTGGAGTACCGCAGCCAGGTGCTTGACACCGTGGTGGACCGCGCGCGCAAGGAGGTGCGCCTGACCCTCCCCGGCGGCGTGGTGCGCGCCGCGAAGGTGTACGGCAGTCAGGGGTGCGTAACGCGCACCATCGGTGAGGACTCCGTACACTTCACCCCGCAGGTGGTCACTCCCAAGCTCCCCCCGGCGGCCACCACACCGTGGCCCATGGGCGATCGCCTCCCCTCCACCCCGTGGCCCGGCGGCGTAGACTCCGTTCAGGTGGCCCGTGCGGTGGACGAAATGTTTGGTCCCGCCGAAGCCATGACGCTGGGTGTGGTGGTCACGTATAAGGGGCGCATCATCGGTGAGCGCTACGCGCCCGGCATCGGCGTGCACACGCCGCTGGAAAGCTGGTCGATGGGGAAGAGCCTCACCGGCACCCTGGTGGGGCGTCTCATTCAGGAGGGGGTGTACACGCTGGAGCAGCCCGCTCCTATCCCCGAATGGCAGCAGCCCGGGGACCCCCGCCAAGCTATTCGCATTCAGGACATCCTCCGCATGTCCAGCGGGCTGCGCATCCGTGCCCCCCAGGATCCTGACTACGCCCCCGCGCTCGGCTACCCCGATCACCTGTACCTGTACAACGGCCCCAACGCGTACCAGTGGGCCGCCTCCCGTCCACAGCAGTGGCGCCCCAACAGCGTTGGCCGCTACCGCAACACCGACCCCATTCTGGCCAGCTACCTCGTCAAGCTGGGGGCGGCCACGCTCAAGCAGGACTACTTCTCCTTCCCACAGCGCATGCTGTTTGACAAAATCGGCATGCGGGACGCCATCATCTGGGCCGACCCTGCCGGCAACCTGCTGGGCAATGGTGGAGAGGTCATCGCTGCGCGCGACTGGGCCCGCTTGGGGATGCTGTACCTGCAGGACGGCGTGTGGAACGGCGAGCGCCTGCTACCAGCCAGCTTTGTGCAACATGCGCGCACGCTGGCCCCGGCATGGGTGGCCGACGGCCGGCTGCAGTACGGTGGCGCTTTCTTTTGGATCAACGGCGACGGACGCGAGCCCATGCCCACCGACGCCTTCGCCATGCTGGGTGCGGGCGGACAGAGCGCGTGGATGATCCCGTCGCACGACATCGTGATCGTGCGCATTGGCAAGTATCGT
>CANHTA010000037.1 GCA_947463135.1 Gemmatimonadota bacterium | reverse complement strand
GTGAAGGTGGTCGGTCGCCGCGATGTGAGTGGCCCGATGGCCGGCTTCTACAAACGCATGCAATCGGGGAGCGGACGCTTCTTCACGCAGGCCGACATCGAGCGGCGGAATCCCAACACCATGACGGATCTGCTGCGAACAATTCCCGGCCTGCGGATTGAAACCCGTGGCTTTGACAACAAAGTCCGTATTCGCGGCAGCCGCTGTTCGCCGCTGATCTGGTTGGATGGACAAGGGCTCTTTGCCGCCGAATTTGACCTCGATGGGGTCAATCCGCGCACCTTCGAGGGCATCGAAGTGTACAGCGGTCCGGCCAGTGTTCCGATGGAGTTTCAAGGCAATGCGCGAATGAGCAGCAGCTGCGGCACCATCATTCTCTGGTCGCGCCAAGGGGAGTTCCGGGAGAAGAAGCGGAAGGCGGGGGAGCTCACCCCCACGGCGCGCGTCGCGCAATGGCTCGAAGAGCGCCGGATCTTTACCGCCGCCGACGTGGACACCGAAGCACGCCCCGATTCGTCTAAACTGATACGTCCGCTGTATCCCGACTCCCTCTTCGACGCACAACAAGCCGGTGAAGTCCTGGCCGAGTTTGTCGTCGATACAACGGGCGAAGCGGTGATGGAAACGTTTAGCGCGATTACCACCACGCACCGATTGTTGGTTGACCCCGTACGGCGTGCCGTGCGTGACCAGCGATTCCTACCCGCCGTCCGTAAAGGTTCGGTGGTGCAGCAGCTGCTCCAGTTGCCGTTTACGTTCGTCCCCGACTCCACCGCCCGTCGACGCCGGTAACCACACCATGCCCGTTGTCCTGCCCAAGACCATATACCGCGCAGTGGCGCTGCTGAGTGCACTGGTTGTGGCAGCACCCGCCGCCGCCCAACGACGTGTTGAAATCGGCAAGACGTCGGTTGGCACGCCGGTGTTTCTCGAAGCCAAGTCCGTGACGCGCAGCAACGGTATCATCACGGCAGCCGTACGGGTGCGCCTGCAACCACCGCTCAAACATGCCCTTGGCGATCTGCGCAGCTCGCGCACCATCGCAATGGTGGACTGTGCCAAGCACACCGTCGCGACCAAGGAAAGTTGGTACTATCTCGATGACGCTGGCACCAAGGTGGGTATGCACAAAGCCGTGAAAATTCCGGGATTCGGACCCGCGTTTAAGGGTTCGCTCGCCGATGTGACCATGCAGCATCTGTGCGCGACCCCACAATGATGCGCACCCCAGCCATGCTCCGACGCCCGCTCCTCGCCGCGCTCGCCATCCTGAGCGCCTGTGCCCCAGCCGCCCCCTCACGCACCGGGCGTGCACTCACGCCGGCGCAGCTCGCGGCGCAGGATGGTGGAATCCCGCCCTACACCAAGGCCGATGTCGCCTTCATGCAAGGGATGATCGGCCACCATGCGCAGGCGGTCACGATGTCAGCATTCGCCGAGCCGAATGGAGCAAGCTCCGAGGTACGGGTTTTAGCTGGCCGCATCAGCGTCGCCCAAGCCGACGAAATCGCGTTCATGAAAACGTGGCTGGGCAAGCGGAAGCAGACCGTGCCAGCCGGCGACATGGACGCCATGGCCCACGCCCATCACGCCGGCATGGACATGTCCGCTATGAGCGCTGCAGGCAACAGCGGCATGATGCCCGGCATGCTCACCACGGCGCAGATGGACACGCTCAAGAGCGCCAAGGGGCCGGCCTTTGACTGGTACTTCCTGACCTTCATGATCCAGCACCATCGCGGTGCGATCAGCATGGTCGATGAGCTCATGAGCGCCAAGGGTGCCGCCAACGACGACGACGTGTTCAAGTTCGTCTCCGACGTCGTGGCTGATCAAAGCACCGAGATCGACCGCATGGAACTCATGCTCAAAACTCGCACACGTCCGTAAAGCACGCGCCCGTAAAAACCGCCCGACTCTGCCCCTCCCTTCCCCTCACGCCCACACTCCCCGATGCGAACGCCCCTTCGATCTCTGCTCGGCGGTGCTCTCCTGCTCGCCGGCAGCGCAACGACGACTGAGCGGCTGCAGGCGCAGCCCAAACCCGACCTGCGCGTCGGCCTGCAGGCGGGCTGGTTCGATGCCGGCGAAGCCTCGTGGAACATCAAGCTCGTCTCCACCACCAAGCCCTCAGAGTCCTTCCTCAACATGAGCACGCCCGGCGACGCGCGGCTCAAGAACTCCGACCTGGCCTTCAGCGGCAACCTGGTGTTCCAGGGCAACTACAGTGGCTGGCAGGTCTGGGACATCGGTAACCCGCGCAAACCGAGGCTGCGCACCGCGTTCGTCTGCCCCGGTTCGCAGAGCGACGTTACCGTGTACGGCAATCTCCTGTTCGTGTCGGCCGAAGCCGTGAGCGGTCGCGTGGACTGTGGGCTGGGCGGCGTCGAGGCCGAAGTCAGCAAGGAGCGCGCACGTGGTATCCGCATCATCGACATCAGCGACGTCGAGCATCCGAAAACAATCACGACGGTGCAGACGTGCCGCGGTTCGCACACCAACACGCTGGTGACTGATCCGAAGGACGCCGAGCACGTGTACATCTACGTGTCCGGGTCCGCCGGCGTGCGCTCCAGTGAGGAACTGGCCGGCTGCTCGGCACTCTCCCCCGATGTCGATCCGAACTCGGCGCTCTTTCGCATCGAAGTGATCAAGGTGCCGGTCAAGAATCCGGCAGCGGCGGCGATCGTGAGCTCACCGCGCATCTTCGAAGGACTGGGCGAGGCCGCACGCCACGGCGAGGCGGCGGCCGACCGACGCGAACGGCCGGCCGGCGCACCGGCCCGTCCGTCAGTGGCGGGACGCGGTCCTACCCAGTGCCATGACATCACCACGTATCCGGCCGTCGGCCTGGCCGGTGGTGCCTGCAGCGGCTACGGCATTCTGCTCGACATCCGCGACATCAAGAATCCGAAGCGCATCTATGCCGCTGCGGATACGAACATGTCCGCGTGGCACTCCGCCACCTTCAGCAACGACGGCAGCAAGGTGCTCTTCTCCGACGAGTGGGGCGGCGGTTCATCGCCGCGCTGCCGCGCCACCGACAAGGTGGAGTGGGGCGCCGACGCGATCTTCGTACGCAACGGCGACAAGCTCGACTTCAAGAGCTACTTCAAAATGCCCGCACCGCAAACGAGCAACGAGAACTGTGTCGCGCACAACGGCTCACTCATTCCAATTCCCGGTCGCGAAGTGATGGTGCAGTCGTGGTATCAGGGTGGCATTAACGTGTTCGACTGGACCGATCCCAATCACGCCTACGAGATCGCGTTCTTCGACCGCGGCCCGATGGACTCCACCGCGTTGGTCAGCGGCGGTCACTGGTCGGCCTACTGGTACAACGGCCTCATCTACGGCTCGGAAATCGCCCGCGGCCTCGATGTGTGGGAGCTCATGCCCAGCGAGCACATCTCCAAGAACGAACTCGAGGCGGCCAAGCTGGTGAAGTACGCCTACTTCAACGCGCAGGAGCAGCCGCAGTTCGTGTGGCCGGCGGCGTTCGTCGTGGCGCGTGCGTACACCGATCAGATGGCGCGCAACAGCGCGGTGCCGAAGGCGTGGCTGGATGGCGTGCTGGCACAGCTGGCCACGGCGGAGAAGGCCAAGGGCGGTGCGCGGTCGTCTGCCCTGAATGCGCTGGCGGCGCAGCTCGACAAGGACGCGGCAGCGAGTCCCGAGTCGGCACGCGTGCAGGCGCTCAGTGGAGTCGTGAAGGGCCTCGCCAAGTAATTCGCGAAGTCACTCGCAGTAAAAAAGCGCGGCGGGTCCGATGCAACGGACCCGCCGCGTTTGCGTGCGCACCCGAGGCTACGGCACGATGCGCGCCGCCGGACCTGCCCTGTCCACCACCTTCGGCAGTCCCTTCGCATCCAGCTGGCCATTCAACGGAGCCAGCTCACTCGCCAGCACACCGTCGATCGCGGCCAGATGCTGCTTGAGCTGTTCGCGAAGAATCCCATCCACTTCGACGTGCTGCGTCGTCGGCGTGAAATCGGAGCTCGACATGCCGTTGGCGAGATAGCCCATCTTCGAGATCAACATCGAGCCAAAACGCACCCCGTCCTGCCCCTGACCGGTCTGTCGCAAATCCACCAGCTTCATTTCGACCTCGAGCAGCTTGGCGTCGAGCGCTCGGATGGCGCGAACCGCCTCGGCGTCAGTGCTAAGGCGCTGCACCTGCTGCAACTGCAGCCGCACCGACTCCACGCGATGCACCGCCGCACCGGCATCATTAAGCTGCTGCTTAATACCGGAGAGCACCGCAACCTGGGCTTGAATCTCGGCCTCCGTGCCACCGCTGTTGGGATCCTTCCGCACCTCCAGCGGCTGCGTCTGCGCGACGCCGTCCACGGTGAGACGCACCGCATAGCGACCGGGGGGCATGAGTATGGACAGCCGACTGGTTCCCGGCGCGGTACGACCCTGCGGTCCCGCAACGATATGATCGGCATACAGCGGGCTGGTCAGCAGGCGCACTTCCATGCTGGGTTCATCGCGCAGGTCCCACGCCAAACGATTCACACCGGCACTGTTCGAACCGCGTAGCGTGCGAACCACTTTCCCCGCCCCATCGAGAATCTCGATCGTCGGCGCAGCCTTGGCCGGTGTTTTCAAATAGTAGTTGAGGCTGGCGCCGTACTCCGGATCGTCACCTGTCGTGGGATCGTCATACTGCGTGCTCGGGGCAGTAATACCCCGATACCGATACGCGGCGCGTGGTGGAAAGAGGTGGGCCCCTTTTTCCAGTACGGCGGCATCGAGCTGCTGCAGCGGCGCTAAATCATCAAGAATCCAGAAGCCGCGCCCGTACGTGGAAATCACGAGGTCATTGAAGTGCTCCTGCACCACAATCCCCGATACCGGCGCATGCGGCAGGTTGTTTTGCAGCGGCAACCAGTGATCGCCGGCGTCATAGCTGAGGTAGATCGCGTTCTCCGTGCCGAGATACAGCATGCCGCGACGCGTGGGATCTTCAATGATGATCTTGGCATAGCTCAGCATGCTCTTCGGAATGCCGGACACAATCTTCGTCCACGTCTTCCCGAAATCCGTGGTGCGATACACGTACGGATCCCGATCGTTCTCCTGATGCGCATCGATGGTGAGATACGCTGTTGCCGCGTCCCACTTGCTGGCCGCGATAGAACGCACCGATCCCCACGCCGGAATGCCGGCCAGGTTGGCGGTGAGATTAGTCCAGGTGGCGCCGTCGTCGCGCGAGAGCTGAACCAGCCCGTCGTTGGTACCCACCCAGATCACGCCCTTTTGCTTCGGGGATTCGGCAATGCCGTACACCACCCCGGAATACTCGACCCCGATGTTGTCCGGCGTGAGACCACCGGAGCTTTTCATTTTCGAGCGATCGTTCCGCGTAAGGTCGGGGCTGATCACCTGCCAGCTGTTCCCGCCGTCCCGCGTGCGATGAACGTGCTGACTACCGGTATACACCGTGTTGTGGTCGTGCGGGGAAATCAGCAACGGGGCATCCCACACAAAACGGTACTTGAGCTGATCGGCCGCACCATTGGACTGCTGCGGCCACACTTCCACGTTGCGGAACTGCCGCCGATTTTCCTCGAAGCGCACCACGATACCGCCTACCATGCCCGAGCCTGACGCCGTGCTCCAGATGATATTCGGGTCCGTCGGATCGGGGGTTGCCCAACCGCTTTCGCCGCCGCCCACCGAGTGCCACATGCCACGGGAAATCCCCCCGCTGCGTCCACCCTGTACGCGACTATTGCTGGGTCCGCGATAGCTTGGCTCGTCCTGCTTGTTACCGAGCACGTTGTACGGAATGCTGTTGTCCACCGTGACGTGGTAAATCTGCGCGTTGTCGAGGCGCTGCTTAAACCAGGTGCGGCCACGCGTGGTGGTAATGGAAAGCCCCTGATCATGCGCGACGATCTGCCGGTCGGCGTTTGTTGGATCAATCCAGATGTCGTGATGATCGCCACCGGGTGCTTCCCCACCGGTGAGCGTGGTCAGCGACCGGCCGCCATCAATGGAGCGCGCATACGACGCCGTGAGGAAATACATCTCGTTGGCATTGTCGGGGGTAACCGCCATGCGCGAGTAGTAGTGCGCACGCCCCATCACGTTGCGGTCGCGATTGATCAGCGCCCACGTGGCGCCGGCATCCTCGCTACGCCACAGCTGTCCGCTTTCGGTGTCCTGACCGTTCCATGGCACCCCATCGCCCGTTTCGATCATCGCGAAAATGCGGTTCGGCTGCGACGGCGCAATGGCTAACGCCACCTTGCCCACGGGCTTCACCGGCAGGCCGTTCCCCTTGAGTCGCGTCCACGTCGCGCCGCCGTCGGTGGACTTGAACAGCCCGCTGCCGGGGCCACCACTGGTCCGTCCCCACGTGTGGATCTCGATCTGCCACATGCCAGCGTAGAGCGTGCGAGGGTTGGACGGGTCCATGGCCAGGTCGCTGCAGCCGGTGTTCTCGTCCACAAAGAGCACCCGCGTCCACGAGGCACCGCCGTCCGTGGTACGGAATACGCCGCGTTCCTGCTGAGGTCCGTAGGCCGTACCCAGCGCGCAAGCCAGCACCACATCGGGGTTGGTGGGATGAATCGCCAATCGGGCGATGCGCCCGGTTTTCTCGAGCCCCATCAGCGCCCACGTGCCCCCCGCATCGGTGCTCTTGTATATCCCTTGTCCAATCGAAATGTGACTGCGAATGTGCGCCTCCCCTGTGCCGGCCCACACCACATTCCGGTCGCTGGGCGCGACCGCAATGGCGCCCATCGACAACACCGCCTGTTTGTCAAAAATGGACGCCCAATGCACTCCGCCATCGGTGGTTTTGTAGATGCCACCCGACGCGGCGCCCACGTAGTAAGTGGACGGATCACCAGCAATCCCGGCGGCCGTGCTGAAGCGGTTCCCCTCGGGGCCGATATGTCGCCACGGCAGGGCGGCATACAGGGTGGAGGTGACCGCCGTGGAGGTGGCGGTCGTGGAAGCGGGCTGCGCCGGCGCTCGTTGCGCGCTTGCGGCGGGAAGCGGACCGACCGTGTGCGCGCTGGCCAACAGCAGCGCGGTGGTCGCGATCCGGCGGGGGGAGAACGTCATGAGGACCTCAGAAAGGGGTGTAGCAAGGATGCTACCGCTTTCTGAGGTCCTCGTCAAAAACCCGGACGTGCCGGAACTACGCCATCTTGGCCTGTAACCGGCGATCGATGGCGTCGAGGAACGCTTCCGTGTGGAGGTACGGCGTGTCCTTCGAGATGAGAATGGCGAGATCCTTGGTCATCTCCCCAGCCTCCACCGCCTCAATGCAGACCGCTTCAAGCGTATCGGCAAAGGCGGTTACCGCCGGCGTGCCATCGAGCTTACCGCGATGCGCCAGGCCGCGCGTCCACGCGAAGATCGACGCAATGGGATTCGTTGAGGTCTTGTTGCCCTTCTGGTGCTCGCGGTAGTGACGCGTCACCGTGCCGTGCGCCGCTTCTGCTTCCATCGTCTTACCATCGGGCGAGAGCAGCACGCTGGTCATGAGCCCCAGTGAGCCAAAGCCCTGCGCCACGATGTCCGACTGTACGTCACCGTCGTAGTTCTTGCACGCCCACACGTAGCCGCCTTCCCACTTGAGCGCCGACGCCACCATATCGTCGATCAAGCGATGCTCGTAGGTGAGACCCTTGGCATCAAACTCGGCCTTGAACTCGGTGTTGAACACTTCCTCAAACAGATCCTTGAACTGGCCGTCGTAGGCCTTCAGGATGGTGTTCTTCGTGCTCAGGTACACCGGATAGTTGCGCTGCAGGCCGTACGTGAGACTGGAGCGGGCAAAGTCGCGGATGGAATCGTTGAAGTTGTACATGCCCATCGCCACACCACCGTCGGCGCCGAACTTCACCACTTCAAACTCCATCGGCGCACTGCCGTCAGCCGGCGTGTACGTCATGGTCACCGTACCGGCACCCGGCGCCTTGAAGTCGGTGGCCTTGTACTGATCGCCGTGCGCATGACGGCCCACCACGATCGGCTTCGTCCACCCCGGCACGAGGCGCGGGATGTTCGAGATAATGATGGGTTCGCGGAAGATCACGCCACCGAGAATGTTGCGGATCGTGCCGTTGGGGCTCTTCCACATCTTCTTGAGCCCGAACTCCTTCACGCGGGCTTCATCGGGGGTGATCGTGGCGCACTTCACGGCCACGCCGTGCTTCTTGGTGGCTTCGGCCGAGTCAATCGTGACCTGATCGTTCGTCGCATCGCGGTGCTCGATGCCGAGGTCGTAGTAGTCAAGCTCAACATCGAGATACGGCAGGATGAGCTTGTCCTTGATGAACTGCCAGATGATACGCGTCATCTCGTCGCCGTCCATCTCGACGACGGGGTTCACAACCTTGATCTTGGCCATGCGGAGTACCGAGGGAGTTCCAGAGAGGGGAGTGGGAAGGAATGCCGAAGAATAGCGGCCGGCGGAGAGTCCGGCTACTTCTCCCCCAGCGGCTCAAACACACCGACGTCCCGGTTTTTGCGCACGTCATCCCAGCGAAAACAGCGACCGTTCATGGCCACGTACACGCCCGGCGGCAGCGCCTGGGCAAAGCTGAGAGCACTGCCGAGGTTGAAGAGGCCGTCGGAGCTGCCGAAGGCATAGGGCACCATCGCGCCGGTGAGCACGATGGTTTTGGGCAGCATCGCCGCGGCAATCACCGACGCGGTGTCCACCATGGTATCAGTGCCATGCGTAATCACGAGCTGCGTTTCGGTACAGCTGGCGCAGGCCTCAACGATACGCGCGCGATGCACCTCTTTCATGTCGAGACTGTCGATGAGCATCAGCACCTCGACCGTCACGTTCAGCATGCAGCGACCGCGCCGCAGCATCTCCTCAACGTGTGTCGCGTGAAAATGGAGCGTGCCGGTGAGCTCGTCGTACTCTTTATCAAACGTGCCGCCGGTGACGAACACCCGGAGACTCATTCCGCCCCCCTCGCTGCCCGCGCCTGCTCGCGCGCGCGAGCGCGCTCTTTGGCGGCCTTGGCCTTGGCCTTCTTCTCAGCCTTCGCCGCCTGCTGCGCCTCAATCACCGCGATGGCCGCCTCCCGTACGGCGATGGCGTGCTCGCGCTGCTGCCATTCGGCACGATCGCGCGCTTCCGCCTCGCGCGTGCGCTGCAGGCTCTCCCTATCACGCCACGCGGCCACCTTGGCATGATCACCGCCCACGAGCACCTCGGGCACCGTGAATCCCCGGTATTCCGCCGGCCGCGTGTAGCTCGGCGCGCTGATCCCCCGATCGAAAAACGAATCCGTGCGTGCGCTCTCGATATCCCCCATCGCGCCCGGCAGTAATCGCACCGTGGCATCGATGATGGCCAGAGCAGCCGGTTCGCCACCACTCAGCACGAAATCGCCCAGCGAAAGCTCCTCGGTGGCCAAGTGGGTGGCCACCCGCTCGTCAATGTCTTTGTAGTGCCCGCACAACAGTGTCAGCTCCGTTCCGGCCGCAAAACGCACCGCATCAGCGTGACCGAAGCGACGTCCGCGCGGCGACAAGAGCACAATGGGCGCCTTGGCCTGCACCGACTCCACCGCCTCAAAGAACGGACCGGGCTTCATCACCATGCCGGGCCCACCCCCAAAGGGATAGTCATCCACGGTGCGATGGCGATCGTAGGTGAAGCGGCGCAGGTCAATGAGGTGGTACTCCACTCCCCCCGTTCCCGCCGCTTTGGCCGGAATGCTGAGGGAGAGTGGTCCCGCGAAAAACTCGGGAAAGATCGTGACGACGTTAATCCGCAGCATCAGGGCGCGTGTTCACCGCGTTACGTATCGAGCAAGCCATCGAGCGGTTTCAGCACGATGGTGTTGCGCTCCTCGTCGAGGCGATCGATGATCTCCGGGTGCCATGGTACCAGCGGTCGCCCCGTGGCCGTCTCCACCTCGATGATCAACCCCTGCGGCGCATCATACACGTCGCGGACCACGCCCACGTGACCGAGCCCCTCCACTTCAACCTGCATGCCGATGAGGGCGTAGATATACACCTCATCATCGTCGGGCTCGGGCATATCCGCGGTATCGGCCAACAGGTAGCGACCGCGCCAGGAGTCGGCCACATCGCGGTCGGTCACTTCCGCCACGCGCACCAGCCAGTCCGTGTTCATGGGGCGGCCATCTTCAATGTGCAGGAGAGCCCCCGCGGCGTCACCACTGAGCTCGCCCTTACGATCACCCGCATAAATGACAGCGCCGGCCGTGAAAATCACGTCCGGCGCCGATGTCAGCGATTCAACGGCCCATGCGCCGCGCACACCATGCGCGCGACGCACCTTGCCGACAATCACATATTCAGGCAGATCACGCCTCGGGGAGAGCGACCGCGGTGGCCTGCAGCTTGGCCGCCAAGCGCGCCTCGTGACGCGACTTGAGGACGCCGGCGCGGCGGAGGAGCGACCGCACGGTGTCGGTGGGCAGCGCGCCCACGTTCATCCAATACTCCACGCGATCCATCTTGAGGTTGATCGCGTTCTCGCCAAGCTGCGGCTGGTACTGTCCGATGATCTCGATGAAACGGCCGTCGCGCGGCGCCTTCGAATCAGCAATGACGATACGGTACATCGGGGTCTTCTTCCGGCCTTCGCGGCGGAGACGAATCTTGACGGCCATGTTCTGATCTCAGTTCAGACAGTGTGGACAGCTCGCCGGCGTGATGCTCTGTGCAGAGCCACCGGCGTTCCGGGCTCGTCGCGAAATCGGCGTTTCCGACCCGCACCCGGGTCCCCGTTTCCGGGGAGCCTTGAAGCATAGTCAGGCATGGGCCGAAAAGGTAGATTCGCCCCGCTCGGCTTCGGCTCAGTCCATCTCTTCCTGGAGCGCCTCCAACTCGGCGATGACCTCCAGGTCCTTGGGACGACCGGCCGCGCGCTTTACCCGAATCAGCCACGGCAGGTCAAGCAGCAACAGCTCTCGCCCGAATGCCGTAACCGGAATCGCATGCGGCCGCAGCGCGTCGTACGGCCCGCCGCCGGTGATCTCGCCGAGCAGGTCAATGGCGCCAATCGAAGTGGTGAGCGTGAAATTGAGCCCCGCCCGGAGGGTTGCGACGGACCAGTCAAAGGGCAGGCCAGGCGGCGCGCCTCGCAGGTACGGCGCGAACGGCGCCAGCGCCGTCACGATCCTCGTCAGGTTGGCCGACGATCGCGCATAGGCCACATCGAGATCGTCCGTGAGTCGCGACGAGCCGTGCGCCCGTGCAGCCACGCCGCCCACAAGGATGAACTCCACCTCGGCATCGCAAAGCGCCGTGAGCAATCGTTCGAGTTGGGTCATGGCGGTGTGGACGGCGGCGATTCGGCGACCTTCTTCGCGCGGGCGCGCGTGACGGCGTACTGCAGCGCCTGCAGGTCGGTCTGCCACTCGCCGAGTGACCGCAGGCGATCGTGCACGGACGTCCGGAGGTTTTCGCGGAGGAGGCTGCGGTCGACGTCCCGCTTGTATCGCTCCACCACTGGGTCAACCACCGGGAGCGGGACCAGAGTGAATTGCACCGCAAACCCGGCCGCTCCGGCCCAACGCTCAAGCGTGTCGATGGTAGGATTCGACTCGCCTTGTTCGAGCTTCGCGATGGCCGACTGCGATGTGCCGGCACGCTCGGCGAGCTCGCGCTGGGTGAGCTGCGCGTGCCGTCGCATCTCTTTTACCAGCGTTCCAATGCGATTCATATCGTTCATGTTATGATGATACTGTCTTTAATATCATCAAGCAAGATCGAACACGCTCGACCGCCTCGCGCGCGACGGTAACGCGAGGGGAATCCGGAGCGTATTCTGTAGCAGCAGTTTGAGGCATGCCGTGGTCGATCGGCCGGCCTCCTCCCCTCCTTCCGCCGATCCATGGCCTTCTCTACCCTGCCCACTCGCGTTGCCGCCCGTTTCTGGCTGGCCGGCGCCGTCCTCCCCCTTGCCCTCGGCGCACAAGAGCCCGCCGCCGCCCGGGCACCACGCGCCGCCGTTGACGCCCCCAAGGGCATGGTGGTTTCGGCCAGCGCCATCGCCAGCCAAGCCGGCCGCGACGTGCTCGCCAACGGCGGCAATGCCATCGATGCCGCCATCGCTACCGGCTTCGCGCTGGCGGTCACCTATCCTACCGCGGGCAATATCGGCGGCGGCGGCTTCATGGTGGTCCGCTTCCCCGATGGCAAAACCACCACTATCGACTTCCGCGAAAAAGCGCCGGCCCGCGCCACGCCGGAGATGTTCCTCGACAGCACCGGCGCCTACTCGGCGCGCATTCACCACAACTCACATAAGAGTGTGGGCGTGCCGGGCACGGTGGCCGGCTTCGCGCACGCGCACCAGAAATACGGCAAGGTGTCATGGGCCAAGCTGGTTGACCCGGCGGTGAAGCTCGCGGGTGAGGGCTTTGAAATTCCGTCGGGATTGGCCGCCTCCCTGGCCGGCACGCGCAACAAGCTCGCCGCCTACCCGGCATCGTTGGCAGCGTACTATAAAAACGGCCAACCGTACGCCGCCGGCGAGAAGCTGGTACTGGGCGATCTCGCGGCAACGCTCACGCGCGTGCGTGACCAAGGGCGAGATGGATTTTACAAAGGCACCACCGCCGCGCTGATCGCCAAGGAGATGGCGGAACATGGTGGCCTCATCAATGAAGCCGACTTGGCGGCGTATCAGCCGGCGGAACGTGCCGCCGTGAGTGGCACCTATCGCGGCTACGACATCATCTCCATGCCGCCGCCGAGTTCCGGTGGTACGGCCATGATCGAAATGCTGAACATTCTCGAAGGCTACGACCTCAAGAGCCTCGGCCACAACTCACCGCAGTACGTGCACTACCTGGCCGAAAGCATGCGTCGCGCCTTTCGTGATCGCGCGCTGTATCTGGGCGATCCCGATTTCACCAAGCCGCCGCTCGAGAAGTTGATGAGCAAAGCGTACGCCACCGAGCTGCGCAGCACGATTGTGAAAGACAAAGCGTCGCGGTCGTCACCGGCCGATGTAGCGCAGGGCTACGAGAGCGACGAGACCACGCACTACTCGGTGGTCGATAAAGACGGCATGGCGGTGTCGGTCACGTATACGCTCGAAGCCGGCTACGGATTAGGCGCGGTGGTGAACGGCGCCGGCTTCCTGCTGAATAACGAGATGGGCGACTTCAACGGCAAGCCCGGTCTCACCGACAGCACGGGACTGGTGGGCACCAAACCCAACATCGCGCAGCCCGGCAAGCGCATGCTCTCTAGCATGACCCCGATGATCCTCGCCAAAGACGGCAAGCTCGTGGCCGTGGTGGGCAGCCCCGGCGGTCGCACGATTATCAACACCGTGATGGAAGTGGTACTCAACCTCATCGACTTCCAGATGCCCGTGCAGGACGCGGTGAACGCGCCGCGGTTGCATCACCAGTGGCTGCCCAACGTGATCACGATGGAGCGCAACGGCACGTCACCGGAAACGGTGAAGGCGCTGGAAGCCATGGGCCATACCGTGCGACTCGGCGGCAATCAGGGCACCGCGCACTCGATTTTTGTGAACGCCAAGGGCGTGCGGCAAGGGGCGGCGGACCCGCGCGATCGCGATGCGGGGGCGATTGGGCATTGACTGCGAAGTAGGGAGTACGGGGTAAGGAGTATGGGGTAGAAACGAAAACGGGGTACGAAGCGAACTCGCTCCGTACCCCGTACATCTATAATTCGCATTCAGAAATGAATTCCCGCGACGGAGACCCATAGGTTGACATGCGTCACCTACGACAAACGCAGGCCGAAACTGTCGAGTTCAGTTGCTTCGTCCAAGTATCCCGGCACCCCGGGAAAATGCCTTGACGCCGAATCGTCGTGATGCGTATGCTCGCAAAACAATCGACCGAACAGTTGGAGAGACTGGTCACCGTCGACTATCTCAGTGTCAGTAAATGGTCGGAGTGGTGCCAACGTAAACCGCACGGATCAGGCGACCATGTTTTCGAGTAGGGCGGCGCCGTCTTCAAGTCGGAATGATGTCTCATGGCAGCAGCTCTTGGCTCAGCGAGACGGGAAGCGATGCCGTACCAGAATCGATGATAGGCACGTGATCCTCCTGCGACAAAGGCACGGAAAGATGCGGCAAGCTCGAAAGCGAGCTGGATATCGGCTGTGCTACCGAGTCTCTTTGGTATCAGCGCTTTGATTCGAAATGGCACGGCCTATTGCTTGCGCCGAGAGCGGCGGTACCGCTGCAGCCACAACTTCACGATTGCCGGGGACGTGTGCACATCCCACGCCGTATCATGAAGCGACAGCCAACCCGCTTCAAAACCCTCGACCATTCCCTTCTTCGACTCCGAACTGTGGTGAGAAGATCGCGCCGCATCTCTGCTCCAACTCGCGCGAGGTGTAGACGCAAGTCAGGGGCTGACAAGCCAATCAGTGTTCGCCTCGCGATTGACTGTTGACATTATTGCGCTGATGCCGCATAGTTGCGTGGTCGAGATATGATTTTGCATGAAACTTGTGTGCATGAGCTTGTCGTGAGCTACTGAGCGTAACGCTCCGCAAATTGCGAGGCACCACCTCATATGAAGAGTGATTTCAGCGGCACTTGGCTTGCATGCTGCTTGATCGGATTGGCCGCGATCAGCGGCGCATGCGATTCTAGAGTTAATCGCGCCGAGGATGAGCCACGGCGGCTAACGCTAGTAAAGTCTCGCTCATTCGTCTTGCCAGACTCCTTCTATCTCGCAGGAGCATCAGCGACGCCCGACGGCTCTGTTGTCGCATGGGCCCACAACCAGTCCTTTGTGCTTTTGGGTCGCGCTGACACGGTCCGCCACATTTCACTGAAGAGCCTTAGTCAGCCAATCGCCGCTGCAATACTCGGCGACTCGCTACTTGAGGTTATCGATTCGGGTGGAATGCACACACTTCCTTTGAGCGGCGTCACGTCGACTCGCGCGTATCACGAAATGCGCTTTCACGGAACGGTGCTTGCGGCAGCGCGCACGAACGATGGTCGATGGTTGGTGGCGATCCGTCAGAATAGAAGAGTAGTCCTCCGCCGTATAACGGGCGGCGTCTTATCCACGACTCAGATCCCCGTTCGTTGGGATCCCGCGGATCGATTTACGCTATCATCGCGAGATTCCGACGTCATAGTTGCCTTTCGAGAACCTTCACGCGGACTTTGGATACTCAACTCACTGGGAGAGATTGTTCAGCGGTCAGTACCATCGTCCACCGTGCTTTTCTCGTCGCCTGATGCTGGCGATGCAACTGGTTGGTTCGCCATGCAGGCGGTTCCAATTGGCAGCGAGTTGATCCAGACTATTGTAAATCCAACAAGTGGCGAGCGCATAATGCTGGCTTTGCGCTCCGATGGATCGCTCATTCGCACCAGTCGTGTGACCGGCCTATTTGGACTGACCGGTAGCGATATCGGGAAAACTGTTGTCGTTGGAGCTCGGCTTGTCGGCAAAGCGGAAATTGTAGTGTATCGAGCGCGTTGGCACGTCGCTCCCCAATCCATATCGGAGACCAAATGAAGCGAAACGTTCTTTCGGCCGTCGTGGCGGTCGCGTTCGGCGTGACCACGATTGTTCGCCCATCCATTCTCGAAGCACAGTGTGCCTCCTGCAATGGCGTCGGCGGAAGTTGCATTCACGGTCCACTCCAAGGAGAGAACTACGAGGATTGTGACGATAACCCAGACCTTGGCATCTGTGTCGAGATCGGAAAGAAGGAGTGTGGCGGCGAACCGATGCTGACAGGTGACTACGCTACTGGAAGCTCGATTGCTGTCTACGCGCGAGTAGACGTGCTCGCCGACGGCACTCGCGTATTTAGAACCTGTAGCGGCGAGATTGTAGCGTTTGGCTACTCTGAATCCGGAGAAGCTAAGGCGCTCAGCTCCACAGATACGATCGAGATTTAATTTCATGACGTGCCAACCTGCTCTTTACATCTCTCGATCGTTGCTGACTGCGATACTCGCGATTTTGCTTACCGCCCAGGGCCTGCTTGGCCAACGGCCAGCGAGAGAGGTATCCACAACTGACTTCGTGCAGGACCTTTCTATAGAGGCTCCTACTGATGGCTCGTGGGCGTTCGCCATGATAGACGACATCGCCATCGATGCAGCCGGGAACATCTACGTGCTCGAAAGAAGCGATCAAGTCATTCGTGTTTTTGATTCGAGCGGCCGGCTGACGAAGAGCTTAGGCCGACGCGGTGACGGACCAGGGGAGTTTCGCAACGCGCGCACGACGATCATTCGGCGTGACTCGCTATGGGTTTTCGACTACGGGAACTCGCGCGTTTCTGCATTTAGTCTTGTCCGAAGCGGAGTTCGCACCTTCACAGTTAGGCCTTCCGTCAATGGTGTTGCGTCTGCCGCAGAGGTAACCGCTCGCGGGCTGTTGGTATACGTAAACAATCAGGCACTCGCAGAGGCGACGTCACGCTCAATTGGACGTCACAGCCCCGCGCTGTTCGTGCATACAAACAGCATTGGCGATGTTCTCGATACAGTTCACGCGGTCTCGGAAGCCCGCGCCACGCTGCGCTTCAACATGTTTGCAGCTGACGTCAAGACACGTGAACCCGCAGGTAGAGTTGTTCGCGCGCAACCCTTTGCAACACGAGCGCTTTGGGCGATGAGTCAGGATGGCGCGGAGTTTGTTACGATTGGGCAGCGGAACGATGCGACCATCGGCACTGGTGCCATTCGGATTAGCTTCGTGTCGCTGCGGGGTGTAGTACTGCGGACGAAAGACATTGCCTTCGAGCGAATTCTCCTAACGGATCGAGACGTTGGGCGTATCGTGGATTCGTTGGCGAAGCCATTTCTCATCAAGGGAAACATTCGCATGCGTGGCGATCGAACGATGATACGAGATTCTCTGGTGCGACCGAAATACTGGCCAGCATACACGTCTCTCCTAGCTGGATTGGATGGAACGCTTTGGCTGAGATCACCAGTTCCCTCGAGCATACCTGGTTCAGTTTACTGGATGCTAAGCAGTTCCGGTGAAATTGAGGAACGGGTAGCACTGCCAAAGGATTTTCGCCTTATTCGCGCGTCTCGCGAGCGCGTTTGGGGGTGGAGTCCCGACTCTGACGGCGTTCCTGTCATCAAGCGATTTCGCCGTAGGGAGACAATGAGTAAAGCGATCAAAAAATAGGACGCCTGCACATGTCAGCGCTGGAACGCTTGCGTCGATGACTATGGAAGAGCGAGTCGAGTAGGCGCAGGCGCTCGGTGGTGGGAAGGAGGATGACGATTGCGACCACATCGGGACACTTCCTCTTGCCGGACGGCAGGCGCGTTCTGCTTCTCAAGCGTGAGATTGCGCAGCCGTGATCTCGACCGGGAGTTCTCTAGGGCCCAAGTATGAAAACGGGGTACGAAGCGAACTCGCTCCGTACCCCGTACTCCTTACACCCTACCCCTTACTTCGCCGTAAATCCCGCGACCGCCTTGTAGTTATCCCACGCCACGATGATTTCGCCGCCCTTGCCCGCGGGCTTTACCATGATCTCCATCTTCTCGACCACGGCGTTATTGCTTGTCACCGTCATCGGAATGCGCACGAGATCCTGCTTGGCATCATAGGCCGTGCCCCACTGCTTCGTCTGCTTGTTCACCACCAGCTCCCACTTGCCGTTCTCTTCGAGCTTCGTGAACAGCGTGTACGTACCGGCTGGCACCACAATCGCGCCAAACGCCAACGGCTTGCTCGTGGTGAAATGCGTGGCTTCGTTGGCACCCGTGCGCCACACCATGCCCCACTTCATGTCGCCGAGGCCGTTGAACAGCACGCGGCCACGCTTGGACGGACGGCCGTAGTTCACATTGATGTTGGCGCCGGCAACCGTGGTGATCACCGAGTCGCGCGGCGACGGAGGCGCCTTGGGATCCATCTTCATGGCACCCTGAGCCGACGCAGACACCGAGATCAGGGAAAGGGCAGCCACGGCGTAGGCGCCGCGACGAAGGGTACGGGTAAGCGACATAGTGTTGGGATGGTCGGGAATGGGGGAAAACAGGAACGACAACTGAAGAATTTACCCAATCGGCGCCGGAAGGGTTCCCTACTCCGCCTTCTTCCGTGCCTGCGCGAGGAACGCGGGCTCCAGCTGCAGCAAGCTGGCCAGCTTCCTCATGAGATACGACTCACGGCTATCCAGTGTGCCGTCGGCCAACACCACCTGCCACATCAGCTCCGCCAGTAGAATGCGCTGCGCCACGTCGTAGTCCTTCACCACGGTGCGCGTAAACACGAAATGGTCGACCGCATCCCGATTCGCCGACGCGGCCTCCACCAGCATGGCACGGGCGCCGGCCTCATCCACACCGAAATGGCGGAGCAGAATGTCCATAATCCGGCGCTGCTCCACGTCGCTGAAGTTGCCGTCCGAACACGCCAGCTCCACGAGCAGCGCACAGGCCGCCACCCTCACGTCATGGACGTGCACCGGTGAGTGCGTGCCGGGGGCTCCCGGCACGCTATCTCCAATCAAGTTGCGCAGCGCATCAAGCATGACGGCGCCCCGATTACATGCGGGTGGACGGCCCGATCGCGCGATCGAGCTTGGCCTTCGCCGCTTCCAGCTCCTTCCGCAGGAACGTGTACCGCTCAATCGCGTCCTGACCCACCTTCTGGTCGGCCCGCGCGGTCATGCCGGCGAGATACTGGATGTGCGCCTGCAGCCCCGGCTTGCCGTACCGGATGGGCTGCGTGTTCACGATCTCGCTCACTTCCTTCACCTTCGTGGCCGTGTCAGCCGCCGCACCGGTAGCGCCCTTGTACTTGGCCTCGGCCGTGCGCACGCGCGCCAGCAGCGCGTTCACGTCGGCCACCATCTCGCGCATCTTCAGATTGTGCGCGTACTGCGCCTGCAAGTCGGCTTCCGTGGTGCCATCGGCCGCCAGGCGCGGGTCAATGCGCACACGCATCGGCACCGACTTCGTGATGCCGCCCGCGGTCACCTTCACGGTGTACGTACCCGGCGGCGCACCGAGTCCGTTGGAGAATTGCGTGCCCCACACAAAGCGATTCATGCCGGCGTTCTTGGTCACCAGGTTGATCGTCGGTGCCACCAGCGACGGCCGCGCACCACGGCCCACCATCATGGCTTCGTCGGGATCATCCTCACCACCACCACGACGGGCGGGCGGCGCCTGCGGAATCACACCGCTCTTGTAGCTGTTCACCACCTTGCCCGCCGCATCGAGGATGTCGATGCGTACCGTATCATTGGGCGTGCTGGCCAGATAGTAGTCCACCGTGGGGCCGAGCAGCTGCGGGGTGGTTGTCGTGCGGTATCCGTCGCGCGGCGTGAACAGCGCAAACGACTCGCTCTGCGTGGTGGGGCCGATCTGCTGCAGCGCCGCGATGTTGTCCATGATCCACGCTGCACGTCCCTGCGTGGCCACCACGAGGTCGCCGCGGTGCACCTTGATGTCATTAATCGGGATCTGCGGCATGTTCAGGTTGAACGGCTGCCAGTGCCCACCGTTGTCAAACGAGATGTACATCCCGAACTCAGTGCCCGCATACAGCAGCCCTTCACGCACAGGGTCTTCACGCACCACGCGCGTAGGCACGTCGGCAGGAATGCCATTGGTGCCGTCAGTGAGCAGCTTCCAGGTGGTGCCGTAATCGTTCGTGAGGTAGATGTACGGCTTGTAGTCGCCCAGCAGATACCGATAGGTCGCGTAGTAGGCCGACCCCTTCCGGTGCGGCGACGCGTCGATCCACGCCACACGGCCGCCGTCCTCGAGTCCCTTGGGCGTGATGCGCTTCCACGTCTTGCCATCGTCGCGCGTCACCGAGAACGGACCATCGTTTGATCCGGTCCAGATCACGCCCTTCTCGAGTGCCGATTCGGTAATCGCGTACAGCGTGCTGTAAAACTCCTCGCCCGTCACGTCACGCGTGATCGGTTCACCGCTGCCGCCCTGGCAGCACTTCGGGAACCAAGTGAGGTCGGGGGAGATCTTCTCCCACGTGGCGCCGTTGTTCCGCGTCCGGTGCAAAAACTGCGACCCGTAGTACAGCACCTTCGGATCATGCGGCGACAGTGCCATTGGCGTGGTGCGCTGCATACGGTAGTCCAGATCGCCACCGTCGTTCCCGTACAGCGACTGCGCCCCGATCCAGTAGTTCTTCGTAACGCCCGCCTCCATGTTCATGAGCGAATACTGGCCTTTGCAGTTGCCGTGAATGAGGTTGCGGTCACCCGGGTGCGGAATGATCGGTCCCGTTTCACACCCCGGGCCCGTGCGCACCGTGCTCATGTTGAACAGGTCGTTGTTGCTGGGCACGATGTACGTGCTGTTATCCTGCTGCGCCATGTACAGCTTGTACGGGAACGCATTGTCCAACCACACGCCGTAAAACTCCGCCGTGGGCTGGATATCCTGTGAGCTCCACGTTTTGCCGCCATCGAACGACACGTTCGCACCACCATCGTTCGACTGCACCATGGTGTTGCTGTTGGTGGGGTTAATCCAGATATCGTGATTGTCCCCGTGCGGCGTACGGAACGGCGCCACCGTTTTGCCGCCGTCGGTGCTCTTGTAAAACGTTTCAGCACCGGCAAACACCACATCCGCGTTGGACGGATCGGTGCCCAGCGACGTGTAGTAAAACGGCCGCGTGATGAGCCCGGGCGTGCTGTTCATCAGCGTCCAGCTCGTCCCTGCATTGTCAGAGCGATACAGGCCACCACCCGGTAGCGCTTCCACGAGCGCGTAGATGCGGTTTGGGTTGGCCGCAGTGACGGCCAGGTTGCCCTTTCCGGTGATCTGATTGGGCAGCCCGCCCACCATCTTGGTGAAGCTGTCGCCGCCGTCGGTGCTCTTGTAGAAGCCACCTTCGCGCGAGCCGGAGATGATCGACCACGGCTTCCGCTCAATGCGATTCATCCACGCGTACACCACATTGGGATTGCCGGGCTGCAGTTCCACATCCATGGCGCCGGTGCTGTCGCTCACGTACAGCGTTTTTTTCCACGACTTGCCGCCATCGGTGGTTTTGAACACACCGCGGTCGTTGTTCGGCTTGAAGATGTCGCCGTAAGCCGCCACCCACACGATGTCCGGGTTGGTGGGGTGAATGCGCACCGCGCCGATCTGTCCGGCGTTGTACAACCCCGCAAACTGCCACGTGGCCCCGTTGTCCACGCTCTTGTACACGCCACGGCCCGTGGACACGTTGCTGCGCACACCGTCCGAGCCGGTGCCCACGTAAATGACGTTCGGGTTCGACTCCGCCACGGCAATCGATCCGATAGAGCCAACCGGCACCTTGTTGTCGGTGAGGAACTCCCACGATTCGCCGCCATTGGTGGTGCGCATCACGCCACCGCTCGCAACACCGGCGTAGAACGTCTTCGGTTGCGAGGGCACTCCAGTGACCGACGTCACGCGGCCACCGCGTGAATGGCCCACTTGGCGATAGCTCAGCCCCTTGAACAGCGACGGGTCAGCCGACGCCATCATCGGCACCGACGGCATCTTGGCGGCAGCCGCGCGGGCCGGAGCGCGGGTCGGCCCCGTGGCCGGCCGGGCTTGGGCCCCAAGCGGGAGGGCGGCGCACGCCGCCGACAGCGAGAGGAAAAGAGTACGGCGAATCATCGATGGGAGTCGTGAAAGAGGACGAGAGAACGGGCTACGAAGAAGCTACGTCGGGCACCGGCAGACGTTGAGGGGGGACGAGGCGGAACCGGTTACCCGGGGCGAAGGAGCTGTCCGGCACCAACCGAGGGCCGCATCCCGTTCCGCACGGTGATCGCCCCATTCACCACCACCGCCGAGATCCCAAGGGGGTACTGAAACGGGTTGGCAAAGGTGGCGGTATCGGCCACGCGGTCGGCATCGAACACCACCACATCCCCCGCCATCCCAACGGCCAGACGACCGCGGTCCAATAAGCGGGCGCGCGCCGCGGGGATCGCCGACATCTTGGCAATCGCCCTGGCGAGCGACAGCGCCTTCCGTTCCCGCACGAAGCGCCCCAGCACCCGCGGGAAGGTGCCGGCACCGCGCGGGTGCGGGCTCCCACGACGGGTAGGTCCGTCGATGGCAAACGCCCCACCGTCGGAGCACACCATGCTGACCTCATGCGCCAGCAGGCGATCAATCGTGTCCTCGCTCATCGCGAAGCCCAGCATGCCCACGTCGCCCCGGTTCCGCTCAAGCAGCCCCACCACCGCCACATAGGGGTCTATTCCCTTGGCCGCCGCGTAGGCGCCCACCCGTTTCCCCTCCGCGTCGCGG
>CANHTA010000036.1 GCA_947463135.1 Gemmatimonadota bacterium | reverse complement strand
CGCGCATCCACCCGGCGGAGAGACTGTGATCGCACCCCGGGAGGTGGGACAGCGTGACCTGTCCCTTGCCAAGCAGGCGCGTGAGGGCGCGCCCGGCGCCTGTTCGCAACACGTGCTCGCCGGGATCTCCTTCAGAAAAGATGAAGCGCACGCGCACACCGCGCCGCACCATCGTGTGCAATTCGGTCCCGATATCTTCGGCGGCGGGAGCCCCCACCATCCGACCCGCATCGCGCGCAATGGCGCGGAACGCTTCGCGCCCACGATAGACCACCGTGGCTGCAGCATGACGCACGTCCACGCCACCGCGCAGCAATTTCACCCATTTGCTCCAGTGTCGGATTGACTCGCGGTACTGTGTGGCCGACTGCGCCATGACATACGCCGGATACTTGAGCGACATGCCGTCGCGCCAGCGAAAGGTGAGCGGATTGATAACGACAATGCCATCCAGCAGCACGCCGGCATCGGCCGCGCGAAAGACATTGTATGCCCCCGAGCAAAGCCCGGCGCCATGCACCTGCGCAATACCAAGTGTGCCGCGAACAAAGTGTACGGCCTCCCGCAGATCATCCACACCCGTTGGCGTATACACCTCATTCTCCAGACGCCCCGCATGCGGCGCGCTCTCGCCGATCCCCGCAATATCAAAGCGTAACACCAACCATCCCTGCCGGGCGAGATTGCGTGCGAATTGCACGTACATCCGCCCATTGCCGATGTGATGATTGGAACCGGCGTTGATGAGAATCAGCGCCCGGGACGGTGCGCTGCTGGCGCTACGCGTCACCACGCCGAAGAGTGCGTTCTGCGCGCCGAAGTGCACCGGGAATTCCTGCGCGTCTGACGCCACGCTGACCGGCTCGGTGCTGAGTGGGTGCAGCGGGATCGGGGCCAGCGCGACCTGCGGGAACTGTGTCTCGAGCCATTGCTGGAATGCGGCGATCATCTCACGCGGGAGCTCGGCTTCGTGTGGATCCTGCATCATCTCCACATAGCCTGGAAGCACCGCGTGTTCAACGGTCGCTCCCTGATGCGCAAGCACCGCCAGCCACGCCGCGTTAGGGGCACGGTCGCTGCGGTCGAGCACGAGCCAACGCAGCGACGGGGGATAGGAGCAGGTGGTAAGGTCCACCTGCTCCATTGCGGTTTTGGTCTCAGCGGAGAGCAACAGCCCAACGAACTCTTCACTCCCTTCGGGCAGTGCAAGCGCCGCGGGCGCCTCAGCACGGCCCATCACGCGCATCAGCGCTCGCAACTCGCGCAGGCACCGTTTTCCGCTCACAATGGGCGCAATGGTGGCCACGCCGGCAATGCCCGATGCGTCATCCGATGCGTGATCCGCTGCGACCGTGGCTGCCAACGTTGCCCCCAGCCCAACCCCAAGCAAAACCACGCGCTCCACCATGGCGGACTCCCGCAGCGCGGTCACCGCGTCGCGGATACTTTCCCGCCACGCAGCCCAGCGTGCAGGATCATCAACGGAGCCGACGGAGTCACCGGTGCCATCGTAATCAAAGCGAAGCACCGCGTATCCCGCCGCCGCTGCGGTTGCCGCGACATGTCGCAGGCTGCGGTGTGCGCAGAGCGCATCGTAGCCAAGGGGTGCGCACACCACGATGCCTGTGGTTCGATGCGGCGCGGTTGGTGCGGGACCATGCAACCATCCCATCCGCCGCCGATCGCGCGGGCCGAAGTACCCGGCGTGTACGGGTGTGCTCACGAGGTCACAACGGGTGTCGCCGTGGCGGCGTTCACCGCGTGCACCGTGCCCGATACCGACAACGCGGCGTGTGCCATATCACGTGGAATGAGGTGCAGCGTCCGCACATCACCGGGCGCAAGATGAAAATGTTCATCGCTGCCGCGGAATCCCGGCATCGCGAAGTACACGCCGAGTGCAGCGCGTCTTGTGCGCACGGTAAGCCACCACACGCCAGCCGCATCACGATGGGCATGGGCCGTGAGGCCGAGGTCGGCCTCGCGCGTGGTCGGAATCGGGCCGACGCACTGTACGGCAGAGGCAAGAACTGCGCCGTTGGCCGCCACCAACCGAACCGATACCAGGTCCAGCGGAGGTGGGCCAAAGCGATACGCGTAGCTGAGGTCGTAGAAAGCGTCGAGCAGTGCGGCCGCATTCAGTTCAATGCTTCCATGCGCCGGTACCGTGACCTCACGCGCACCCCGTCCCACCGCGACCTCGCCGTCGCGCCACAACGTCATGTCCAGCTGCGCGGTGAGCGCGCACGCGCCGTCATTGGCTACGTGCAGCGCGAGCCCATTGCCACCTTCATCGGAGATATGCACCGCCACCGGCGCGCAGGCGCGTCGGAGGTGATACCAAGCGGCCTTGGGTTGCCCCGTTGCATCAATGATGCCCCAACCCGCACCGGGCCAGAGGTCACGCAGAAACCAGATCAGCGCGCCGCGCGTAACCGATCGGGCACGACGCCACTCGCCCATCGTGCGCGCCATCACCTCGCCCGGAAGCTCGCGGCTGAGTTCGAGGTAGTGCGCTTCATCGGCGGCGCAGAGCGCCGCGGGATCGACACCAGAGAGCAGGGCAACGTAGTGATCGCGCACATCGTCGAAATCCCACGTGGCCCCACGATCGCGCGGCGAGCGCTCGCGCCAACGCGCGCTGCGCACCGGTACGCCGCTCGCGCCCTCGTCGGCGCACATCGCTGCGAGTCCTGCCGCTCCGGGGATGTTGGCAAACGCCAGACACTCCGTTGCAAAGCGGATCTCCGCGCGCCGCGCGTCCTCCAGCGGCCGTCGATACGCACCCACACCAAAATACGACGTGGTCCCGACATTCCCTTGATGGGGGAAATCCCCCCCGTGCGTGGAGGAGGGCCAATACGCCACCTCCGGCAGCAGCTGGGCCACGAGCGTTGGCATCTGCTGATGAAACAGCGCAGGCGACCACCGCTCCCGTCCTGCTCCCCACATCGCTGCCTGCTGCTCGCCTTCACTATTCCCGCACACCACCGCCACCGACGGGCGCCCGGAAAGTCGCGTCAGCTGCTGCCGTACCTCGGTGTGCACCGCGTGAAGAAATGCGGGGTCCTCCTCGGGGTAGTCCATGTTCGCGAACATGAGATCCTGCCAGAGCAGCACACCGCGCGCATCGCACGCGTCAAGAAAGGCGTCCGACTCATACACCATCATTCCGCCCACGCGCACCATGTTCAACCCGGCGTCCACGAGCTGGTCAAACGCCACCGGCAACTGCCCCTCGTGTGCACCGAGCGAGACCACATCGAGCGGGGTCCAGCAGGCCCCGCGGCAAAACACGGGGACGCCATTCACCACCACCGCAAAGTCGCCATCATCGCGGCGCACGTCGATGGTGCGGAATCCCACGTGGCCGAGATCCAGGGTGCAGGGTCCGCGCGACGTGGCCAACGTGAGCGCAACGTGGTACAGCGCAGGGTCACCATGCGTGTGCGGCCACCACTGTGCCACGTGAGGCACCACGACCCGGTGCGAGTGCAGCACACCGTTGGCGGCCAGTGCCACGGAAAACTCGTGGCGTGCCGCCCCGCGCGTGACCGCAACGGTAGCGGCGTGTATCTCGGTGTCGGCAATGGCACGGACGGCGATGCCCACATCGAGCGTGCCGTCGCCATCGGCCCGCAGCACCAGCTGCTCCACTGCCACGGTCGAGCGCGCTTCAAGCCGGATATCGCGCCACGGCCCAACCGCTGCCGCCGGCGGCGACCACCCTGGCGTTCGTCCAAGCAGCGTGGTGCGAAACCACCGCAGCTGCTGCGCCTCCAGCATGGGCACGCGCCACCGTGGCCGTGGCCGTTTCATGGTGAGCGCCGCATCCAACGCGTGAAAGCGCATCACCAACACATTCTCCGCGCGGAGCTGCGCATCCACCCGTCGTTCATGGGCGGTAAACATCCCATTCACCGAGAGCAACGGCTCACCATTCAGCCAGACATCGGCTATGGTGGCCAGTCCATCGAAGCAGAGCCACTGCTCAACGGCATGCTCCACGGCATCCACGGAAAACCGCACCCGATACCACCAGTCTTCCGCGTCGAACCGACGCGCCACCCCATCCACGTGCCACACCCCGGCCTCGCGCAACGCCGCCGCTGCCGTCATGGGCCCGGAGCAGCGCACCCACGACAGCGATGCGCCCTCAAGCGCCGTCAGATCCGCCACGGCGCCCGGCTCACACGACGCCAGCTCCCAATGACCGCCAAGTGGTTGGGAGCGCTGACAGCTACTGCCGCGCAGTCGGCCTGGCATGCCCGCTCAGCCGGTCAGGGAATCGACCGCCGTCCGGATCGCCGCAATGCTTGAGAACACCGCGCGCGTCAGCATCGCGTCGGGAAACTCAATGTCAAACTCCCCCTCCAGCGCGAGCATCACATTCACACTCGCATGCGAGGTCATTCCTGCCTGATGCAAATCGGCCGACTCGTCGAGCGTGGTGGCGTCGGTACTTAACCGCCCATGCTCGGAAAGAATGCGGCGGATTGTGGCCGTTCGTGTTGCCGGGGTTTCAGTCATGCGAGGGGGACATGTTGTACAGTGGCTACGACCACTGCCGTAGCGTACTCAGCTTCGTGACTCAGGCTCACCGCGAACGAACCTGCTCCGAGCGCATCGGCGGCCGCGCGCGCCGTTCCATGCAGGCGGAGCTCGCACCGTCCGGAGGGCATGCGGAGCACTTCAATATCGCGCCACGCCCCTTCATGCTCTACCAGCCCAAGCGCCTTGATGGTGGCCTCCTTCGCGGCGAACCGAGCGGCCAGCCGCTCGGGCATGCGCACAGCATCACTTTCCGCATAGGCGCGTTCGGCGGTGGTGTAGAGCCGCGCGAGATACCGCTCCCCGAAGGTTGCCACTGAATCGGCGATCTCGCGCACCCGCACGAGGTCGATGCCAACCCGCAAGACGGGCACGGCGGTCACGGGCCAACCTCGGCGCCGATTTCGTCCATCCCGCGGGCCCACGCCTCGGACATCTCCCCGAAGGCCGTGGTGGCGTCGAAGGGGCGTTTGCTGTGCACGGCGCGCGCCGCTTTAAGTATGAAAGTTTTGGCCGCGCCGCTTAGCTGTAGGAACAAGCCTGAGGCTGCGGTGAGGTGGGCCGAGGGGGTAAGCGAAGAGAGCCAAGCCAGGTGATGCGCTAAGAGCTCCATGGAGGCCCCCAGCTGGCGCGTGGTGGCAAATGCCCACGCGTGGTAGTGCGCGAGCCCCTTCTCCTGCAGCAGGGGCAGGTTGGCGGCAAAGTGCGCGTGGAACCGGTGTACCGGGTTTGCGTGCGGGCGCCGTCCAAGCTGTACCCGCAGCCGCTCGCGAGCCATGGCCGCCAGCTCCCCCGCCGACGGGGTGCGGAGCCGATCTACCCGCACCAATTCGGCGAAGAGCGGGAGCACCACGGCATCGGGGGCCGGCGGGATCATGCGGAAGGTCCGTTCGAAATCCTCCCCCTCCAGCTCGAAGTATCCCGCGTTGTGGAAGTAGCCGAGTCGCTTCGCGGCCACGTCCACATCGGCCATGATGATGGTGGATTTCACATGCTGGCGGCGGTAATCCGTTCCGCTGGTGTCGGGGAGCCAGAAGGCGTCCGCCTCCGTGCTGAGGAACTTCCCCGCCCCGACGTGATGCACCGCATGCTCCAGCAGCGGGAGCCAGACATTGAGCTCCTGAATATCCACGCCGTAGAAGTAGCGGAGATCGTCGTGGTCGGGCTTGTAGAAGGTGAAGTTGTCCCCTTCAAAGTCCACGGCGACGGTGGAGCCGAGCACGGCGAGTGGCTCCACGCCAAGGGCGTGAAGCAGCTCGATGACGACATCCACGTAGCAGTTTTTCTCCACCCAGAGGGCGTCCTCACGGTGCACGGCGTGCCGTGGGTAACCGTGGGCCGTGAGGGTAGGGAGGACGCGGACGCGCGCGGGCGGTGTCACGGCCAGAGTAAGGCGCGCACCGGCGCGGGCCACTGCGACGGGTCTGCGCCGTGGGTGCGGAAGAGGGCCATCACCGTGCGCTCAAGGCCGAAGCCGAGGCAGGCGGTGTGGGCCGTGTCGCCATTGGGGAGCAGAATGTCGAAGGCGGCGCCGAACTTCTGCTGATGGTAGTTGAAGGAGCAGCAGGCGGTTGGCGGGCGGTCGGGGAGAATGGGAATGACCACCTCAAACTTGAGCTTCTGCTCAAGCTGTCCCTCCGCGAGCATTTTACCGGCGCGGCCAAAGAAGGGATCGGCCGCTACCTCGAGCGTGGCCGCAAGCCCAAGCGATGTGAGGAGCTCGAAGCCGCGGTCGCGCCAGCTATCGCGCCACGCGAGGACGTCGGTGGGATTCCCAACCCGAACGAGCTCGCGCACGCGAAAGGCGCGCATTCTCGTGGGTTCCAGAGAGGGTTCCTGCCGATACACCCACGCCAGCATCGTGACCTGACGCCCCGCCGCCGGCACGGTGCCGCGGCAGGTTGGATAAAAGGGGTAGCAGGCCGCGGGGTTGAGCACCACGTCGGTCTGCACCAGCAGATCGCCCCAAGGTTCGCCATCGGCGATGCGCTTGGGGATGGCCCGCGCCTCGCGCTCATTCCCTACGAAGCTGTGGATGGCGCCGCAGAGATCGGGAAATCCTTCGAGGTACCCGGTGCGTTCGAGAATCTGCCGGTCGATGACCGGAGGGAAGGTCATGGACTCCACACCGTCGGCCTTGGCACGTCGGACAATCAGGGCATCGAAGGCGTCAAGCACCTGCTCGAAGACCGCCCCACGTCCAAAGGCTCCCAGTGGTCCTGCGGGAATAAGGAGCCCCGCTTTTACGAATTCGTCATAGAGCGCAACCGCGCTTTCGGCAGCCATACCGGTCATTTACTCGCCCTTGGCAACGAGGAGCATGGACGCACTCTTGGCGAGGATGCGCTCGTTCCCCACCATCAACGCCCCCGAGAGGGCGTCGCGATACTGGCGGCCGACACTGAAGGGGCTGTTGTTCTTGTAGCCCATGATGCCGATGATCTGCAGTGCTTGGTGCACGATGGCCGGCGTGGCCTCGGAGGCCGCGATTTTGAGGTTATTGAAGCGCAGGGCCCACGACATCGTCTGCAGCGGAGCCCGGTCGTCGCCGAGGGCGTCGAAGTCCGTAGCGGCCGACTGCACGTTGCTGCGGAGGCTCTGGAGCATCACCGAGACCTCGGCCAAGCGGGTGGCCGTGGGAGGCACGTGCCCGGGGTTTTTGCGCGCCGCTGCGCGTACGAAGGCGGAGGCCCGGTTCACCGCATCGGTGGCAATACCGAGCCAGAGGGCGGCCCACAGAATGTGCGAGTAGGGGACCATCGACTCCGCCGAGGAGTCGGCGTAGGAGCCGGGGATGATCTGCTCCTCGGGGCCCGCCGCGTGCACCTTGAACGGTGGGGAGCAGGTCCCGCGCATGCCAAGGGTGTCCCATGCGCCGCCCCCTTCGAGGGTGAAGTCCCCCTGCTGCGCGAGCACCAACACCTGGTCCGAGGCGTTGGCATCGGGGGCACGGCGGGCGGTGATGAGGAGGTCGTCGGCGTGGGCGCCGTAGGAGATCGTGGTGGCGTCCTTCAGGAGGGTAAAGCGGCCCTGCTCGCGTCCAACGGCGCAGATGGAGGAGCGGGTATCACCTCCAACGCCAACCTCAGAGGTGACCGAGGCAAGGAGCAGCTGCTCATCGGCAATGCGCCGAAGGTACCGTTCGAAGAAGGCGCTCCCGCGGGCGTGGCGGGCGATACAGGCGACTTGGATATGGTGCATCGCCAGGACCATGGCGCTCGAGCCACACGCCTGACCGATGATGGTGCACGACTCGGCCAAGTCACGCATAGAGGCACCCACGCCGCCCAGCTCCGGCGGGACGAGGGCAGAGAGGAGCCCAGCCTCCCGGGCCGCGGCAATGGTTTCCGCGGGGAACCGCCCCTCGCGATCGACGGCCTCAGCAAAAGGGGCAGCGACCTCCCGGGCGATGGCACGGGAGCCGTCGAGGAGGTCGGTGCGGGTGGACATACGCTTCGGGGTGGCGACGGTCATGTTACGCCTCTTCGGGAAATGTCTTGAACAGGCGCAACAGTTGTGCCGCGGCGAGAACCGCGGCCGTTGCGGCTGCGCCCCCGGCCATGCCGCACGAGGTCGTTGTGTGTCGGAGACGCCCAACGTGGAGCGCATGCATCTCACGGACGCGCAAGGAGGCGATTCCGAAACAAAGCGCACACGCGATATGGCACGCCGCCGGCTGGCTGCGGTGAGGTGGGCGTTCGTCCCCTGTGGTATGCCCGCCACCAACGGGGAGAACGCGCCCAGCCTAGAAGATGGTGTAGATAAACGGGGCTAAGGCGGAGCCTTGAGCGAACACCAAGAGGGCACCCACGAGCGCCATGATCACAATGATGGGAGCCAGCCACCACTTCTTGCGGGCCCCCAGGAAGTCCCAGAACTCACCCAGCAGTCCGCGCCGCTTCGTTGCCATTGCCAACTATCCCCTTAGAACTGTCTCGTGAGATCGCTGCGCTGCTCGTGCGGAGCGCGCGTCTGCCAGTAGCTGTTGCCCGTGCGGACCCGGAGTGGCCGCTTGCCGACAACGCCCATGATCAGTGCGATCGGTGTAATCACCACGAAATAGACGACTCCCATGAAAATTGGTGTCGTGACTTTGGAAATCAGGTGCGCAAGCCCCATCCACGCGCGCTGCACCGGGCCAAGCTGCGACGGGACCGTCACGCCGAGCACCAGCAGGAGGCCGCCCAGCGATCCTAACGCCATGGCCATGCGCTGATGCTCACGCCACCCTGCGATCGCGCCGAACAGGCCAAAGGCGATGCCCACGGTGAACGCGAACGTACGGCCTTCGGCCGCCGTCAATCCAGCTGGAACTCGGTCCGCCAATCCCCCTCCTCCTGCCACTCCGGCTGCGTCTCCTTGGCGAGGAGATAGGGCCCGAGCACGAGATAGTCGATGTGCGTCCGCATGAAGCAGCGGTACGCATCCAGCGGTGTCATGACAATCGGCTCACCCCGCACGTTGAACGAGGTGTTCACGAGCACGGCGCACCCCGTTTGCCGTTCAAACTCCGAGAGGAGCGCGTGATAGTCCGGATTGACCTCGGCCGTTACGGTCTGGACACGTGCCGAGTAGTCGATGTGCGTTACCGCCGGGATGTCCGACTTCGGCACATTGAGTAACTCCAATCCCCAGAGTTTCCGCTGCTCGTCCGTCATGGGGACCTGGCGTTCCTTCTTCACGGGGGCCACGAGCAGCATGTACGGTGAATCGGTGTCCAGCTCGAAGTAGTCGCTCACCCGCTCCCGCAACACGCTCGGCGCAAAGGGACGGAAGCCCTCACGGAACTTGATCTTGATGTTCATATCGGCCTGCATCTTCGGGCTCCGCGGGTCCCCGAGAATGCTGCGGCACCCCAGTGACCGTGGCCCGAATTCCATGCGCCCGTTCAGCCAGCCGATAATCCGTCCTTCCGCGAGGTGGGTGGCCACCTGCTTGGTGAGTTCGGGGCGCGGAAGCTTCACAAACGTGGCGCCCACGCTGGTGAGTGCGTCCTCGATTTCGGCGTCGCTGTACTCGGGACCGAGGTAGGCGCCCTTCATGGCGTCCTTGCCGGGTACCACGTGGCGCGGCTTCCCGAGGTGGCGGTGCCAGATCAGCTGGGCCACACCAAGCGCACCACCGGCATCCCCGGCGGCAGGCTGAATCCAGATGTTCTTGAAGGGGCCGTTGCGGAGGATCTTCCCGTTCCCGACGCAATTGAGGGCCACACCGCCGGCGAGGCACAGGTTGTCCAGCCCCGTCTCGCGATGGGCGGTGCGCGCCATCCGCATCATGATCTCTTCGCAGACGTCCTGCACCGAACGGGCGAGATCCATTTCGCGCTGGGTGAGGTTGGACTCTGAAATGCGCGCCGGGCCGCCAAAGACCTCGTCGAAGTGCGGGCTCGTCATGGTGAGCCCGCCGAGGTAGTTGAAATACTTCTGATTCAGCGTGAAGGAGCCGTCTTCCTTCAGATCAAGCAGGTGCTTGTAAATAAGGTCGACGTACTTGGGCTCACCGTAGGGGGCGAGTCCCATCACCTTGTACTCGCCGGAGTTCACCTTGAAGCCGGTGTAGTAGGTGAAGGCCGAGTAGAGGAGGCCGAGGGAATCAGGCCAGTGGAGCTCTTTGACGATGCGGAGGTCGTGCCCCTGTCCTACGCCGATGCTGGTGGTGGCCCACTCGCCGACGCCGTCCATGGTAAGCACGGCGGCCTCCTCGAAGGGGGAGGGGAAAAAGGCGCTCGCGGCGTGGGACTCATGGTGCTCGGCGTAATAGAGCTCCCCGTCGTAGTTGCCGAGGGCATGGCGCAGGGTGCGATCCTGGAAGATCTTTTCTTTAATCCAGAGCGGGCCGGCTTTGAGGAACGAGCCGAAGCCGCGTGGCGCGATGCCCAGGTATGTTTCGAGGATGCGCTCGAATTTGAGGAGTGGCTTGTCGTAAAAGCCAACCACGTCGAGGTCGCTGCGGCTGATCCCGCCCTGTGCGAGACAGAACTCCATGGCACGGGCGGGGAAGTCCGCGTCGCCCTTTTTTCGGGTGAAGCGGTCTTCTGAGGCCGCGGCGATGATTTCGCCATCGCGGAGCAGACAGGCGGCGCTGTCATGATAGAAAGCGGAGATCCCGAGGATCCACGTTGGTGATTCCACGCCGATAATATCACACGGGGATACCCGTGGTACCAGCCGCGCCGGGGTAATCGTGCGTGTACGACCGGGGTGCGGCGATCCCTTTTCCTTGACGAACGACATTTACGAACGGAGCAGTCACGCATGGTGGAGTGGGAACCGGAGCGCCAACCGGCGAGCCAACAGGAGCAGACCTCATCCTTCGCGGAGCGCGTCAGCCCGCTCGCCGGTGTGGTCATTGCGGCGTTTGGGCTCATGGCGCTCGGGCTACTCGGATTTGCGCTCACGCGAGTGGTGTCGGGGCTCTCGCTGTCACAGATCGTGGCGTATTACCTGGTGCCCGCGCTCTGGGTGGCCGTCTCGGTTCTGGCACTGCGCCGCAGTGCGGAGGCCCGCGTTGGCTTTGCGCTGTTGCTGCTCTCCATTGGTTGCTCGTTGCTCGTGGCAGAGGTTGGCGCCACGGTGCTGTCAGGGGCCCAGCGTGCGGGACCAACGGGGCCGTCGCTGTTGGACGAGGTGCGGCAGCTGCGCGCCTCGGGCGCGGACGCGTTTCAGGTGATTGTGGGCAATCAGCTGGTGAACCTGAATCCCCACGTCCGTGTTGGCCGCGATACCCTGCACGTGGTCACGCCAGCCCCGGGGCACGCCATCATCCGCTTGTGCAGTGAAGACCGCCCGATGCTCACCTACGCGAGTGACCGGTACGGGTTTGACAATCCCGACTCGGTGTGGTCCGCCGGGGCGAACAGTGTCACCATGATCGGGGATTCGTACACCGTTGGTGTATGTGTGCCGTCTGCTGATGCCATTCCCGGGCAATTGCGCGCCACGCGACCGGTGGTGAACCTCGGCATCAGCGGTTCGGGTCCGCTCCAACAGTTAGCGCTCCTGCGCGAGTACGGAGCGCAGGTGAAGTCGAAGCAGGTGGTGTGGATCTTGTACGAGGGGAACGACTTTTGGGATTTGGCCCTTGAGGCCAACCGTGCGTGGCTCACCCGCTACCTCAGCGCGGGGCACGTGCAAGCGCTCGCGGCGCATGCGGCGGCTGTCGATTCCGGATACCGGCAATGGATTGACTCTATCAGTCAACGCGCACCGGTGGTGGCCGCTGCAGCCCCGTTGTTTTCCTTCCGGGATATCCTGACCCTGCGTGCGTTGCGCGCCCTCGTGCCGGTGAGTATTCCGCTGCCCGGCAGTGGTGCATCCATTGGGCTCTTGCCAACGATTCTGGCGCGAGCCAATGCCGAGGTGCGCGGGTGGGGTGGGGAACTCGTTGTCGTCTACATGCCAGCCTATCTCCGCTATCGTACCGTGATTGGCGACCCGTTTCCCGAACGTGCGCTTGTGTTGGCTGCGCTCAGCGCGCAGGGGATACGGGTGGTGGATCTCCACGAACGGTTTGCCCGGGAGACCAACCCGAAGGCGCTGTGGGTTACCCCCCGGAGTCACTTGACGGCGCAGGGCTATCATCTCGCCGCATCCGCGATTGCCCGTTCGCTCGATTCTTCGCGTCAGCCATTTGGTGACGCGGCTCGCTGAGCTCCGTTCACCCTTCTGTCATTCCAGCCGATTGTCTTCGATGTCGCACACCAAGTTTCTGGGTCTGGATGGCATGCGAGGAATTGCCGCGCTGTTCGTGTTGCTGCGGCACACCGGCGGCTACTGGGGGCCATTTCCCTTTCCCCGCAGCTATCTCGCGGTTGATGTGTTTTTTGTGTTGAGTGGTTTTGTGATTGCCCACGCATATGAGCGGCGTTTCCACGACGGATCAATGACGGCCTCGAGATTCCTCGTCACCCGACTCATCCGGTTGTACCCGATGTATCTCGTTGGGATGGCCATTGGCCTGAGCTGGGCGCTCTCTGCCATGTCGCGCGGCGTTGATGTGTTTTCCGTGGCCCAGGGGGAGCTTCCGCGTGTGCTGCTGCTGTCGTTGGTGTTTCTGCCCTCGCACCTTGATCCGGCGCTCTTTCTTTTCCCGCTGAACGGTCCTGCCTGGTCGCTGTTCTATGAGCTGGTGGTGAATGGCGTATACAGTGTGGTGCAACGATGGCTCACGTGGCCGGTCTTGGTGGCCCTGTTGGCGACGATTGCCCTGCTCATCGGTGTTGTGAGTTATCAGGTGGGCGGCCTTGATTTGGGGATCACGGCGGGGCCCAAGGTGATGCTCGGTGCGAGCGCGCGGGCGTTTTTCGGGATGGGCTATGGGCTGCTCCTGTACCACGGATACCGTCGTGGTGTACGCGTCCCCTCGGCGCTGGCCAATGCGCTGGGACCGATTGCGCTGATGTCGATCGTGTTCATGATCCCGCTGCTTGGCCGTCTCAACTGGCTGGTTGATGTGGTTGCGGTGACGGTTGTCCTTCCGGGGTGCGTGATGTGGTCTGCGAGCTCGCCCACTCCGCTGCGCCTCACCGCACTCTTTACCGTGCTGGGTGTGATCAGCTACCCGCTGTATGTGCTGCATTGGCCGTTGAGCGAGCTGGGCGCCGTGATGCTCGCGGACACGATTGCCCGATATCGTCCGATGAGCGGCGTGGTGTTCACGCTCACCCTGCTGCTGCTGTGTGCTACGGTGGTTCGATTCGCCGATGAATCAATCCGGGCCCGGCTTACGGCGCGGTTGCTGGCGTACCGGGCGCGTGGGTGAGATAGTAGAGGGCAGCACCGCATGGCTGAGAGCGTTACCGGTCACCCGCGCTGGCTCAACGCTGACGGTGACTGCGGTCTAGCCATCGGCGCTCGGTTGCGGTGCACTTTCGTGTGTGCCGCGACTGCGCGGGAACGGGGAGTGCCGGTCGTTCCGCCGTCTCGCGGTTGGCCAGTGCGCACCGTCTTCTGACTTGTAGTTGTGGAGGGGGGCATGTTCGCTACGTGTCTGCATTGCTATCGCCCACTGGGGAGTAATCGCGAGATTGCGGCCTTCCCCGTCGGGAACCGCATTGCCTTCGACGCGGCGCGCGGGCGACTCTGGGTGGTGTGTCCATCGTGCCATCGGTGGAACCTGTCACCGATTGAGGAGCGATGGGAGGCGGTGGAGTATGCGGAGAAGCTCTACCGCGACACCACCACGCGGGTGGCTACTACGCACATCGGTCTTGCGGTGCGCGCTAGTGGTTTATCGCTCGTGCGCATCGGCGCTCCACTCCGTCCGGAGTTTGCGGCGTGGCGGTACGGCACGCAGCTGCGCTCACGCTTCCGCCGTGAGTGGATTGAGCGCGGGATCTCGGCTATGCGCGATGAGATCCCCGATTCCCCCATCGTCAGAACCGGTCTCCTCAGCTTCATTCCGGGGCTTGCTCCGTTGGCGCTACCGCTTATCCTGGCGAATGCCGTCCGTGAGGTCTATCGCCGTGGACGGCGCATTCCAGCTGTTGTCATTGACCATAAGCCCATCGATCTGCGCATTCGTGACCTTGCTCAATTGCGGATGCTGCCCGATCGTGAAACCCGTTGGCGCCTCATCGTATTGCATGCGCAGGGGCAGTCTGTTGCTACCGGTGACGACGTGTTGCCGCTGCTTAGTCGTCTGCTTCCGCATATGAATGACGTGGGTGCGTCTTCGCGGCAAGTCTCGCAAGCCGTGGCGAAGGCGGAGTATTTTCGCACGGTTGGCCATCTGCTGGACTTTGCCGTGCGATCGCGAGATCGCGCGTCGTTGCCCCTTGTCCAAATGATGGGCTACGAACAACGCCTTGCACTGGAGATGATGACGCAGGAAGAGGCGGAACGTCGCGCCATGGAAGGCGAGCTCGATACCTTGCGGGACGCTTGGGAGGAAGCCGAGCGTATCGCGTCGATTGCCGATGCGCTGCTCGTCCCGGAGTTCATTCAGCGCCGGCTTGGAATGGGCAACAACCGGCGGGATTCCTGAGGATCGGGAACACCGTTATCCCCCCGTGCCACCCGTTCGCAAAAACTCAGCAAACTCCTGTGGCAGCCCCGCGGCAATGACCCCATGCGCCGCCGCATCCACATCGTATGGCACGCGCACAAACTCCACGCGTGGTTCACTGCCGTCGAGCGTAAGCCGCGCGTATCCGGCGCGCCAGTCGCCGTCCTTTGGCCGTCCAACACTGCCCGTATTCACGAAGTGTATGCCCTCAACTTCGCGATGCCATGGCTTATGCGTGTGCCCGAACGCGATCACGTCGCCACGCTTGAGCGACACACTTGCCGCCATCTTGAGACAGAAGTCGTTTGGCCGGTCTTCGGTCCAATACAGCGTGTTCAGCGTGGGTGTCCCGTGTACAAGCACCAAGCGCGGGCCTGCCGTATGACCACCAAGCGGTCGTACGTCGAGCATAAACGGTAAGCTCCCGAGGTATTGCTTCGTTGCCGCTGTGACCGCGCTGCGTGTGTACTCGTAGCTGATATGTGCGAGTTCTTCCTGCCGCGGGGTTTCACTTTTGCATCCGCAATGCTTGTAGTCGGTTGCCACCGTGGAATCGTAGTTGCCGGCGATTCCGGCAATGCTACGCGATTGCAGTCGGGCTACCACCTCGTTGGGGCTACTGGAATAGCCCACGAGATCGCCCGCATGGTAGATCGCGTGGGTGTCACCGCGTGCGTCGATATCGGCGAGCACGGCATCGAGCGCCTGCAGGTTGGCGTGAATGTCGGAGATGAGTGCTAGTTGCATGTCCTGATCGGTTCGGCGTACTCGATCACCGGTTGGTGTCGTGGGGTGTGCCGCGGAGGGCGCCGGGCGTACGGGTGAGGGCCGGCTTGTATCAGCAGGGCTTCCATCAGCAGGGCGATTCCGCTCGCGCCTGTACCAGCGCAACGGCCTCGTTGCGCTCGGCGTCAAGTGATGGCACGCCAACGAAACAGGAACGCACACAGGCCACCAGATTGCGGTGGACCGCGTTGCGTGGTTCAGCCAAGCGGTAGTGCGCGAATTTCCACTCGCGCGTGGCGGTCACAAGTCCCATGCGCCGGAGGTAGGCCAAGTGCCGGGACACGGCCGGCTGCGGGATACCCAGCAAGTCCACCAGGTCGCAGACACATAACGCACCTGCCGCCAGCGCGTTCAGCACGCGGAGTCGTGTGGGGTCGGCGAACCCCTTGAACAGCGCGTCCAGATCGTCGACGCGGATGTTCCGCTCGTGGGCTGGTAGACGGTCGGGCTCGATGGCGCAGGCGGTCATGCGGACAGGTGGGAGGGCTATCATATTTGTGTAAGCAGATGTAAATTGCCTATACGCATATGAGTTGTCAAATCCCACGTCTCTGGTTCTGAGGTCGCGCTATGGCCCGCTCGCTCCCATTGCAGGAAGTTGTGCTGCCAGATGCCGCGGTCACCACGCAGGCACTCCCGGGCACGGTCGCGGTGTTCGATTCCGCGCTGTGCTGTGCCACCGGTGTGTGCGGGCCAGGCGTCGATCCGGCGCTGTTGCAAATAGCGCGTGACCTGCGCTGGCTGGAGGCACGCGGCACAACCGTGCAGCGCGCCGGACTCAGTCAGGAACCGCAGGCGTTTGTGGCTCACGCCAAGGTGACCGGACTGATGCACGCCTTTGGCGACGGGGCGCTGCCGGCGGTGCTGGTGAACGACACGGTGTTGGTATACGGTCGCTATCCCACGCGCGACGAACTGGTGGCGGCGCTTACCACGGGTGCCGGGAAGGCGATCCCAGGCAGCGCGGGCGCGACCGCGAATGTGAATACAGACGCGTGCTGTGCGCCGGGCTCCGGCTGCTGCTGAATGCTCACCACACCAGCCACGCGCCATCTCTTTTTTACCGGCAAAGGGGGCGTTGGCAAAACAACGGTGGCCAGTGCCACGGCGGTGCACCTCGCTGAATCGGGTGCTCGCACGCTGATCGTGAGCACCGATCCGGCATCCAATCTGGATGACGTGTTCGCGATGCAGGTTGGGACGACGCCAACCCCAGTGCCGGGAGTGGACGCGCTCTGGATCATGAATCTCGATCCCGAAGCTGCGGCGGCGAGCTATCGCGAACACATGGTCGGTCCTTATCGCGGGGTGCTGCCGGACGCGGCGATCCGGAGCATGGAGGAGCAGCTGTCCGGCGCGTGTACCGTGGAAATTGCCGCGTTCAACGAATTCACGGCACTGCTCGCCGACGCACAGCTCACGGCGTCGTTTGACCACGTTGTTTTTGACACGGCCCCAACGGGGCACACGCTCCGCCTGTTGAGCCTTCCCAGTGCGTGGAGTGGCTTCCTCGCCACCTCCAGCACCGGTGCGAGCTGCCTGGGGCCACTGGCGGGACTCGAGCAGCATCGGGCGCGATATGCCGCGACCGTCGCCGCGCTCGCCGATGCGTCGTCCACCACCATCGTACTGGTGACGCGCCCCGAAAGCAGTGCGCTGCGCGAAGCGGCCCGCGCCGCCGGGGAGCTTGCTGCGCTGGGGATCGCGAATCAACGCCTCGTGATCAACGGTGTGTTGACGGGCGACACCGAGGGCGACGGTATTGCCCTGGCATTTGCCCGTCGACAGCGCGAGGCGCTCAACGCGATGCCCGAGGCGTTGCGCGGGCTGCCTGTCGCACGCATTCCGCTGATTGTGAGCGATCTGACCGGCCTTGAGGCGCTGCGCGGCTTCGTGCGCGCTGCCGCGGGTGGCACCGAGAGGCCGGTGACGCCGGTGCATACGTCGTTGCCTGCAACGGCTGCGTTGTCGCCAGCGGACGCGCTTCTGCAGGCGCCGCGAGCGGCCGTACTCTCTGGATTCGGTGATCTGGAGGCGTTGGTGGCGCAGATTGCCGCTGACGGACACGGGGTCGTGATGACGATGGGCAAAGGTGGCGTGGGGAAAACAACGCTGGCCGCCGGCATCGCCATGTCGCTCGCGCGTGCAGGTCACCGCGTACACCTCTCAACCACCGATCCGGCTGCTCACCTTGCGGCAGCCGTTGGTGAGCACCAGTTCGCAACCTTGACGGTGCGTCGTATTGACCCGGCGGTGGAGACCGAACGCTACGCGCGCGAAGTGCTGAGCGCCGCTGCCGTGGCCGCCCAGGCGTCAGGTGGTTGGGACGCCAACGAGCGGGCACTGCTGGAGGAAGATCTGCGCTCGCCATGCACGGAGGAGATTGCTGTCTTTCGTGCGTTTGCACGCACGGTGGACGACGCAACGGATGCCTTCGTCGTGTTGGACACCGCGCCCACCGGCCACACGCTCCTGTTGCTCGATGCGGCGGAGAGCTACCACCGTGAGGTTGCGCGCACGGCGGGCGCGCATGTCCCTGAAGCAGTTCGTGCCCTGCTCCCACGCCTGCGTGACCCGCGCTACACGAAGATGCTGCTGGTGACGCTGGCGGAGGCGACGCCGGTGCATGAGGCGTCGCGTTTGCAAGACGACTTACGACGAGCTGGCATTGCGCCGTTCGGCTGGGTGGTGAATGCCAGTCTTGCGGCCAGCGGTACCCGGCATTCCTGCCTGGCCGCCCGAGCGCAGCTGGAGCTCCCGCACCTGGCGAAGGTACGGGAGCTCCACCAGCGCACGTGGCTCATCCCGTGGCGAGATGGTGTGGCGTGAGGGGTGCGGGGGATGACCCCGGCGCCGCGCCCGACGCTGCACACCGCTAGCCAAACAATCGTGCGCGCGCGGCGTCCTTAAGCGCCACCACCGCGGGGTGCGCGAGCTTCCGTTCCGCCGAGATGGCGTAGAATTGCTCGCGCACATCAGGTAACCGTCCCACCACGCGCACGTGGTACGCACGACGGATTTGCGCCTCTACCACCGTCGGCGCTGCGAACAGTCCCATCCCTTCCTGCCCGAACACCTGCAGCAGCGCCACATCTTCGGCCTCGCAGACAATGTTGGGGCGCACGTCGTTCGCCACACACCAGGTATCGAGTGAGCGACGCATGGCGGTGTTGTTGGTGGGCATGATGAACGGGGCGCCGTCGAGTGAGTGCGGAAAGCGTCGACGGTACTTGGCGCACAGCGCCTCGGTGGCAAAGACGGTGACGCCACATTCCCCCAAGAGGTGATTGTAGAGGGTGATGGGGATGGATGGTGACGCGGGCGTATCGGCGAGCACGACGTCGAGTGCGTGCACCGCGAGGTCTGCAACCAGCCGGTCGGTCTTATCAATCCGGCACGTGAGGTGCAGCCCCGGTACCGCCTCGAGCGCGGGGCGCAGCAGGCGCCACGTGGTGAGCTTGGGTAAGGAGTCGGAGATGCCCACCACCAACCGGGCCGGCCGCCTCGCATCACCGCGCGTGAGCGCCTCGGTGAGTTCACGACCCGTGCGAAACATCTCATCCGCGTAATGGAACACGAGATGCCCCGTGGCCGTGAGCACAAGGTTGCGGCCGCGTCGCTCGAAGAGCGACGCCTTGAGCGACCGTTCAAGCTGTTTCAGCTGCGTACTGATCGTGGGTTGCGTGAGATGCAGCACGACCGTGGCCTTGGCAATACTGCCCTCGCGCGCCACCACCCAGAAGTACATCAGGTGCTGGTAGTTGAGCGTGTTCAGCGAGATCGTGCTCATCGCGGACCCGGAGTGCGGTACTTCTCGCTGCGAACCACCTGAACATCAGCGAGGTACGCAATCACTTCGTAGTCGGCGAAGTACTGTTTGGAGATATACTCCACGATACGCTCGGCCACGTCGGGTTGGACGATGGTTTCAATGCGGACATTAATCCCGGGAATCTCTGCCGCGTGCAGTGCACGTGATCCTTGGCCGCGACCCTCCACCACCGTGAACCCGGTGGCCCCCATACGACGGAGTTCCGTGGTGATGCGGGGTTCCAGCACCGGCTCGGCGATAATCGTAACCAGCTTGAACGAATGCGTACGCATAGCGGTGATTTCGTGAAAGGTTACGACGCGATCGCCAGAGCGATGCGGTAGTAGATCGGAATGCCGGCGAGGATGTTGAAGGGGAATGTGATGGCGAGTGCGGCCGTGAGCGAGTAGGTCGGATTCGCGTCCGGCAGCGTCAACCGGACTGCTGGCGGCGCGGCGATGTAGCTGGCGCTGGCGGCCATTGTGCCGAGCACGGCAGCACCACCGGGGGACAGGCCGGCCCATGCGCCGAGGACGACACCGATGGCACCGTGCAGCAGCGGCATGACGATGCCAAAGGCCAGCAGGAACGGTCCCACCTTCTTGAGATCACCCAGGCGATCGCCGGCGACAATGCCCATCTCCAGCAGGAAGAGCATGAGCGCCCCCTTAAACCCGCTGTCAAAGAACGGTGAGACCGCGTTCCATCCCGACTCGCCCATGAGGTACCCCACGAGGAGACCACCCACCAGCAGCACCATGGTGCGCCCGGTGAGGACCTCGTGCAGGACCTCGTAGACGGAGCTGTGCGCGCCGGTATCGCCACCCTTGGCGAGCCGCTGCTTGTTGCGCTGAATGGCGCCAAGCGCCAATGCGATATGAATGCCCGGGCTTTCGAGCAGCGTGAGCAGGGTGGGCATAAATCCCTCGGCGGGCGCACCAACACGCTGCATAAACTGCTGCGCCGCGATAAAGGTGACCGCGCTCACCGAGCCATAGTGTGCCGCCATTCCGGCGGCGTCCGATGTGCTGAAGCGTCCCGCGTAGCGCATCACGGCATAGGTGCTGAGCGGCGTGATGCAACCAAGCAGCAGGGTGACAGCCGCTGGTGCGATGATACGGTCGAATGGCGCATGGGCGAGTTCCACGCCACCCTTGAGGCCAAGTGCGAACAGCAGGTAGATGGAGAGCGCGCTGTAGATGTCTTTGGGCAGCGAGAATTCGCTGCGCATGAGCCGCGCCGCGATCCCCAGCGCGAAGGCCAGTGGGATTGGCGAGAGGAGGTTGGCTTTGAGCGTGTCGATCATGGGGGGAACATCGGTACCATCTTATCGTTATGCCAATTGAATGTTTTGTATATATACATTGAGAAAATCTATGCATTGCAGGGGCGGCGCTCCATCGTTGTACCGGCACGGTATGGTGCGAGGGGGGTTCGCCAAAAGCCGTGGCACGCGGGTATGTTGCGTGGTGCTTACACGATCCCTTGCGTTGTTTCTCGCCCTGACGCTGTTGCCGGTGGTTCTGCCTGCCCAGAGTGGCGTGCGTCCGCCGGCTACCCTTGCTGACACCGGTGCGGCGGCACCGGTGGCCGATACGCGACTGCGGGTGTTCCTGGACTGCCAGAACGCCCCCTGCGATCGGAACTTTTTCATCGCCGATCTCCCCTTTGCGCTGTGGACGCAGGACCGGCTTGACGCCGATGTCCACTTGCTGATCACGCGCATTGGTACGGCATCCGGCGGTGGTGAGTATACGCTGAGCTTTGTGGGGCAGCGCGCCTTTGCCACCCGCATTGATACGCTGGTCACCTTTCTACCGCCCAATACCACGGACGACATTCGACGTCGCGAATTGGCGCGCGTGGCGAAGGTGGGGCTGGCGCCGTTTGCCATGCGTTTGCCTGGGTCCGAGCGCTTTTCCATCCGGTACGATGCGCCCAAGGGCGGCGCTGCCGCTCCCAAGCTCACGTCGCTCAAGGATCCCTGGAACTTCTGGGTCTATCGTATGCGTGCCAACGGCTCCGGCAGTGCTGAGAGTCGGGGCAACAACTACGAAATTACGGGGAACCTGAGCGCGAGCCGTATCACCGAGGACTGGAAGATCACCGTGTCTGGGCGCAACGAGTATCGTGCCAACGCGTTCAAGCTTTCCAGTGGCGATATGCGCCGGTTCTCATTGCGTTCGGCCGACGCGAATGTGCGGGTGGTGCGTTCGCTCACCGACCACTGGTCCGTGGGTGGCAATGCGGGTACCGGCTATTCGGAGTTCCGTAACATGCAGGCGAGTGGCGCGGTTGACCTGTCGGCCGAATACAACTTTTACCGCTGGAGTGAAGCCACCAGCCGGCAGCTGATCGCCCTCCTGTCAGTGGGGCATCGCTTCTACGATTACTACCAGCCCACAATTTTTGGCGAGACCACGGAGAACCGTCCAGTGGCGCGCGCCATTCTGGCCACGGAGTCTCGGCAGACGTGGGGCAACATCGACGGGGCGCTCCGTTACACGCGGTTCCTGCACAATGCGTCCACCTACAGCGTGAGCTTTTCGGGGCGCACGAACATCCGGCTCACCCGCGGCCTGTCGGTTGAACTCCGGGGTGATGCGGCCAAGGTGAACGATCAACTCTTTCTGGCGCGGGGCGATGCCAGCGACGACGAGGTGCTCACGCGCCAGCGTGCGCTCGCCACCTCGTTCCGTCTGAGTGGATCAATCGGTCTCAATTTCACCTTCGGTTCGATCTACAACTCCATCGTGAATCCGCGGCTGGACGAGCTGGGCGGGTAAGCGGCGTGGGGCGGTTGGTGGGCGGCACCGACACGGTGTTCATGAGCAAGCCGGCGCCGCCATCCACTTCCTTTACCGCACCTCTTTCGTGTTGTCCCCCGGATTCCGATCGATGAGCATGGTGTAGGGATCAATGCCGGCTCGCGACGGCGCCTTGGGTACCACGAAGCTGAAGCGTGATTGGCCGGAGGCAACCCGTACGCGACGCACGGCGAGCGGTGCACCCAGTCGTGACCCGCGCGGCGCCTCATCGAAGACGCCGACATCGACATAGTCTGCCATGGGGGTCTCGGTCTCCGTCCCCATGCTATCGGCCCGGAATTTCTTCGACGTGGCGTAGACGGTCACGTCGAATTGCCCGTCCGGGCGTTT
>CANHTA010000035.1 GCA_947463135.1 Gemmatimonadota bacterium | reverse complement strand
TTCCCGAATCGTTACCACGCATATCACGACCCCGCCTTATGGCTACCCAGACCGCCCTGCGCCCCGGCGAAATTAAAGACATCCTCCTCCGCGAAATCGAAGCGGCGGATCTCGCCGATCTCAATGTCGAGGAAGTCGGTTCCATCCTCGAAGTGAAAGACGGCATCGCCCGCGTTTATGGCCTGGGCAAGGTCATGGCCGGCGAGATGCTCGAGTTCACCGCCTCCGAAACCAAGGCCGTCATCACCGGCATGGCGTTGAACCTCGAAGAGGACAACATCGGTGCCGTTATTCTCGGCGACTACCTCCAGCTCAAGGAAGGCGATGAAGTCCGTCGCACCGCCCGCGTGCTGGAAGTGCCCGTTGGACCGGAACTGATCGGTCGCGTCGTCGACCCCCTCGGCCGGCCCCTCGACGGACTCGGCGAAATCCGCAGCACCGCCTTCCGCAAGGTCGAGTCTCCGGCCCCGGGCATCATCGTGCGTCAGCCCGTGAAGGAGCCGATGCAGACCGGTATCAAGGCCATCGACTCCATGATCCCGATTGGCCGCGGGCAGCGTGAGCTCATCATCGGCGACCGCTCCACCGGCAAAACCGCCGTCGCCGTCGATACGATTATCAACCAGAAGGGACAGGGCGTCATCTGCGTCTATGTCGCCATCGGACAGAAGGCCTCCACCATCGCCTCGGTCGTAGAGCGCTTGCGGCAGTCCGGTGCCTTGGAGTACACCATCATCGTGGCTGCCTCGGCGTCCGATCCGGCGCCGATGCTCTACATCGCTCCCTACTCGGGTTGCGCGATGGCCGAGTACTTCATGTACAACGAAGGCAAGCCCACGTTGTGCGTGTACGACGACCTCTCCAAGCAGGCCGCGGCGTATCGCCAGCTGTCGCTCGTGCTCCGTCGTCCCCCCGGCCGTGAAGCCTATCCCGGCGACGTCTTCTATCTGCACAGCCGTCTCCTCGAGCGCGCGGCCAAGCTGCGCGAAGACGACGGCGTGGTCGACGGCAAGACCATCCTCAAGCCGGGTGGCTCGCTTACCGCGCTGCCGATCATCGAAACGCAGGCCGGCGACGTCTCCGCGTACATCCCCACCAACGTGATTTCGATCACCGACGGGCAGATCTTCCTGGAAACCGACCTCTTCAACGCCGGCATTCGCCCGGCCGTGAACGTCGGCATCTCGGTGTCGCGCGTTGGTGGATCGGCGCAGACGAAGGCCATGAAGAGCGTGGCCGGGCGTCTCCGTCTCGACCTCGCGCAGTTCCGCGAACTCGAAGCCTTTGCCGCCTTTGCCTCCGATCTCGACGCCGCCACGAAGCGGCAGCTTGATCGCGGCGCGAGAACGGTGGAAATCCTCAAGCAGGGGCAGTATCAGCCCATGCCGGTGGAAGAGCAGGTCATGGTGATCTACGCGGTAACGAATGGTCTCCTCGATACCATCGAAACCAGCAAGATCCGCGCGTGGGAAAAAGGCTTCCTCGAGTTCATGCGGGCGCAGTTCCCGCAGGTCGCGGACACCGTGCGCACCACCAAGGCGCTCTCGAAGGACATGGAAGCGGAGCTGAAGCGCGGCATCGAGCAGTACGCCAAGAGCCTGTAAATGGCGAAAGGCCGCGAACTCAAGGGGCGCATCAAGTCCGTCGAAAACACGCGCAAGATTACGCGCACGATGGAAATGGTGGCCACCTCCAAAATGAAGCGCGCCGCAGACCGTGTGGCGTCAGCGCGTCCGTACGCGCTGGCGCTGGGCGAGCTGTTGTCGCAGGTGTACACGCCGGAGCTGGCCGATCGCTTCCCCTTGTTGCGGCGTCCAACGCAGGTCAAACGTGTCGCCTTGGTTGTCCTCACGGCCAACCGTGGACTCTGCGGAGGCTTCAACACCAATCTGCTGCGCGAAGCGCGGGCGCGTCTCGCCGAGCTGGAACAGCAGGGCGCCACGGTGGAGCTGCATGTCGTCGGCAAGAAAGGCATTGGCTTCTTCAAGTACTTGGGTCGTGCGCTGGCCGAACAGCGCGCCGACATCAGCGACAAGCCCACCGCCGCTGATGCCGCTTCGCTGATCGAGTCGTTGATGGGGCGCTTCGCGTCGGGCGAGCTCGATGCGGTGTTGCTCACCTATGCGAAGTACAAATCGGCACTCTCCACCCCGCCGGCCACCGAACATGTGTTGCCGGTGGTCGCCCCCGCCACCGTGGGTACCGGCGTGGCCCGGGATTTCCTTCTCGCGCCCTCCGCCGACGCCCTCCTCGAGGCGCTGTTGCCGCTGTATGTGCGCAACACGGTGTATCGCGCGCTGGTGGAAACCGCGGCGGGCGAGCAGGGCGCGCGTCGGACGGCCATGAAAAACGCCACCGACAACGCAACCGAAATTCTGCAATTGCTCAAGCGTACGTACAATTCCGCACGGCAGGCGCAGATCACGCAGGAAATCGCCGAAATCGTCGGCGGCGCATCGGCACTGCAGGGCTGATTTCCCTATCTCCATACAACGTCCCATGGCTACCACTGCCGCGCCGACCACTGTCGGCAAGATCATTCAGGTTATCGGTCCCGTCATCGACGTGGCCTTCGAAAACGATCACCTGCCCGAGTTGTACAACGCGGTGCGCGTGGAAGGCACGGCGCCCGATGGCACGGTGCTCTCCGTTACGGCCGAGGTGCAGCAACACATCGGCCGCAATCAGGTGCGTGCCGTTGCCATGTCGAGCACCGACGGGGTCACGCGCGGCATGGACGTCATCGATACCGGCGGTGCGATCACCGTGCCGGTTGGGGCGCCCGCCCTTGGGCGTATCCTGAACGTGCTCGGCGAGCCGGTGGACGAAGGCGCGCCCATCCCCACGGACGCACTGCGCTGGCCCATTCACCGCAAGCGCCCCGACTTTGTCGACCTTGAGCCCAAAACCGAAGTTTTTGAAACGGGCATCAAGGTGGTCGATCTCGTTGCGCCCTTCGTGAAGGGTGGTAAGATCGGGTTGTTCGGTGGTGCCGGCGTCGGCAAAACCGTCATCATTCAGGAACTCATCAACAACGTCGCCAAGGGACATGGTGGTAAGTCCGTGTTCTGCGGCGTTGGTGAGCGCACGCGTGAAGGGAACGACCTGTATCTCGAATTCCAGGAAGCGGGCATTCTCGATAAAGTCGCGCTCATTTACGGCCAGATGAATGAGCCGCCGGGAGCCCGCCTGCGCGTGGCCCTCGCGGGGCTCACCGTGGCGGAGTATTTCCGCGACGTGGAGAACTCCGACGTCTTGGTGTTCGTCGACAACATCTTCCGCTTTACGCAGGCTGGCTCCGAGGTGTCCGCGCTCTTGGGTCGTATGCCGAGCGCCGTGGGATACCAGCCCACTCTGGCCACGGAAATGGGCGAGTTGCAGGAGCGCATCACCTCCACGCGCAACGGCTCTATCACGTCGGTGCAGGCCATCTATGTACCGGCCGACGACCTGACCGATCCCGCCCCGGCTACCGCGTTCGCGCACTTGGACGCCACGGTCGTGCTCAACCGGAAAATCACCGAGCTCGGCATCTATCCGGCCGTTGATCCGCTCGACTCCACGTCGCGTATTCTCGATGCGCAGTACATCGGCGAACGCCACTACACGGCGGCCACCACCACGCAGCGCATCCTGCAGCGGTACAAGGAATTGCAGGACATCATCGCCATTCTTGGCATGGACGAATTGTCCGAAGACGACAAGAAGATCGTGGGCCGTGCGCGCCGTCTGCAGCGCTTCATGTCGCAGCCGTTCGCGGTGGCGGAGCAGTTCACGGGCATCCCCGGCAAGTACGTGAAGCTCGAGGAGACCATCTCCTCGTTCGAGCGCATTTGCGCCGGCGAGTTCGACCATCTGCCGGAACAGGCGTTCTTCATGGCGGGCGGCGTGGACGACGTGGTCGCCAACGCGAAGAAGTTCCAGAGCTGATAGCATGAGCGATTCACTCAAGGTGTCGGTGATTTCCCCCGAGCGCGTGCTCTTCGAGGGCAGCGCACGGGGCGTCATCGCGCCGGCGTTTGACGGGGAGGTTGGCATCCTCCCCCTGCACGCGCCGCTGATGACGGTGCTTGGGAAAGGCACCGTACGGCTCGATACCGCCGATGGCGAACGCCGCTTCGTGGTGTCTGGCGGGTTTCTGCAGGTCATCGACAATCAGGTTCGCGTCGTGACCGAGCACGCCACGGCCACGCCGGCGGTCTGACAGGGCAGTGTTCGTATAAGTGGGTACAGCAACCGTCACGCGGCACATGGTTATTCCATGTGCCGCGTGTTGCATGGTACCCGCAACGTCCTGATGCGCTCAGGCGTACAGGCAGTGAGGCCCGCGCGGTGCACTGTCGATCGGCAAGTCGCCACCCCGGGCCGTGGTTCCTGTCTGTCGGCTCGCGCTCTCACCAATCCACATGGCTCTTCGTGTCGTCGTCCTTGGTCAGCTCCCGGCGTCGTTGCCGCAACAGCTGGCCAACCTCCCCGCCGAACTGGATCTGTCGGTGGTGGGGTATTATGCCAACGCCACCGCGGCGCGCGAGGCCCTCACGCTCGCACCGGACATTGCGCTGGTGAGCGCCGTACTGGACGACATGGGTGGGTTGGCGTTCGTGCGCGCGCTGTCGCCGGCGGAACGCCCAACGGCGGTGCTCATCGCGTCGGCGCGTGAGGAGGATGCGGTGCAGGCGTTCGAGCTCGAGGTCACCGATTTCGTGTCCGTGCCCGTGGTGCCGAAGCGACTGGCTGAGGCGTTCGCCCGTGCGCGTCAGCAGCTGTTGCAGGTGGCCCTGCTTCGTACGGCTGACGAGTTGCAACGCCTCATCGGCCAGGCGAGTGCCTCGGGGCTTCCCGACCTGGGGGCGCTCTTTGCGCGCACCCCCGCGCTAACGCCGGCCTCCACCCCGGCCCCCACGGAACCGTTGCCGAAAGGGAGCGCATCCCGGGGCCATGGTGCCGCCACAGGCACCCTCATCCCCTCCGTGCCGTGGCGACCGGCCAGTCGCAGTGCACCGGTTCGCGCCCTTGGGGGAGGTGAGGCAGTCCCCGATGCCGTCCTCGATCTGGCACAGGAGGATGGCGGACGCGCGGCGCCGGGGAACGGCGATGCCCCTCCGTTACGCGTGTTGGTTCGCGAGGGGCGCCGGACGCGGTTTGTGCCGCTCTCGGAGGTGGATTGGTTTGAGGCCGACGGCAACTACATCGTCGTGCATGCTACCGGCGCGAGCTATCGCACGAGGGGCACGATCACCGCGATTGAGTCGGCGCTGGATCCGCGGCAATTCGTGCGCATTCATCGACGGATGGTGGTCAACATGGATCGCGTCCGCGAGATGACCCCGTTGCCCGGTGGCGATGGGCTGTTACTGCTGGGCGACGGCGTGACGCTGCGATTGTCGCGCACATACCGGTCCCGGGTGCGCTAACCGCGAGCGCTGACCGCCGTACAGCTTGACCGCGCCGTGCCTCAAGCGCGCGCTGATTCACGCCCATGTGATTGACACCACCGTGGGGGTGACTACGATTCCCCTATCGTTGTCGTGAAAACTGTTACAAGCGGGGCGGGCTGCCGACATGCGCCCGTCCCGAGCAGTGTCCCTACCCCACGCATTTCCCCGCCGCCGCACCCCTGCGCCGGCGTTCCCCAGTGCCATGCCGTACCCCTCCCCCCGTGAAAAGGTTGCACGGGGCCGGTACGCATGGCGTTGCACGCGTTCCCGGCGCGGTATCCCCGGCTGGAACGTTGTCCCGTAGTACTAGTCTCCCGGAGGAGCAGATGAGGGCTTTTGGACGTCGTCTGTGGTTTATTGCGACGGTCCTGGGTGTGGCAGTGGCCGCACCAATCACCGCCGCGCAGGCACAAACCGGTAAGCTGACCGGTGTCGTGACCGACGCGGAGACAGGCAAGCCCGTTGAGGGCGTTGCGGTGGTGATTCAAGGGACAACGCTGGGTTCCAATACGAACGCCAGTGGCCGCTATTTCATCATTCAGGTACCCCCGGGCACCTATTCGGTTCAGGCTCGTCGTCTCGGCTTCCAGAGCGTGACCGCCACCAATGTGGCGATCTCCATCGACGTCACGCGTGAGCAGAACTTCAAGCTGCGGTCGTCCAACCAGACGCTGGCGGCCATCACCGTGCAGGCCGAGGTCGCCCCGCTCGTCGAGCGCGGGCAGGTGGGTTCCACTAGCGTGGTTACCGCCGAAGCCATTGCGTCGCTGCCCATCACGAGCATCGCGGGCGTGCTGGCCTTGCAACAGGGCTTCGTCGAAGTGCCCAACAACACGGGTTTGATCTCGGTGGCTGAAGAGCAGCGCGGTTCCGCTCCGGCCCCCCGTGTCCGCGGCAGTCGCGGTGGCGCCACGCTCTCCATGATCGACGGCATTCCGGTGAACAACCCCCTCTTCGGCACGGCGGTGGTCACGCTCAGTCCGTTGGCGGTACAGCAGGTGTCGTTCAATCGTGGCTACATGGACCCGCAGTATGGCAATGCGCTGTCGGGCGTCATCAATCAATCGGTGCGTGAAGGCGGCTCTGAAGTCTCCGGCTCCATCGATTACCAGAATTCGTCGTTGGCCGGCACCATTTTCGGCAACGAGCAGGACAAGCTGCTGGGGCTGAACCTCATGCGCGGCTATCTCAGCGGACCGGTTCCCGGGACGAATGCGAAGGTGCGCTACTCCGTCTCCGGCGAAGTCCAGAGCCAGGCCAGTCAGGTGCTCGACTTCGACCGCGATATCTTCTCGGCCAATACCCCCGCAGTGTTCACCGATGCCCTTCCGGCCGACAGCCGTGACCTCAAGGGCGGTTGGCAAGCCTTCGGTGGAAACCGCAGCTCCTCCTTCGTGGGCAAGCTCACCTTCCTGCCTTTCGACAACACTTCCATCAAGCTCACCGGGATTCGTTCCGATCGGTCCACGATCGGATACGATCGTCGGTACTACTACCAGTACCGCGGCGATCCGCTGGCGTTGGTGAATAACCGCGCCGATTCCCTGTTTATTCTGAGCCAGTCGGACAACCGTCTGTCGCGCGACATGGTGCAGTCCACGGGAAGCAACAACGGCAACATGGTGGTGGCCTCCCTCGAGCAGCGCTTCTCGCGCAGCAACCTGCAGATCCGTGTGGCGCAGTCCAGCTTTGAGCGCGTCACCTGCCCGAATTTCATTGGGACGTGCCTGCCGGGACCGTTCTTCCGTCCGAACTTCCGCCAGAACTTCCTCAATCCGTCACCCACGGTGGGCGGCGGTGATCGCATCCCCGATGCCGGCGGCGTGAGCCTGCGCTACGGTGGTGAGCAGGTCACCACCCGCACCGCGCGCGTGGATCTGCAGTCGCAGGTCACCGATCACAACAATCTGCAAACCGGCGTCCAGTTCACGCAGCACGATCTCGGCCTCAAGGAAATCCAGGGCTTCGGGACCAACTCCGGTATTCAGCCGTTCACCACGCAGGTGTACAACGCGAAGCCCATCGAGGCCGCGGGCTATGTGCAGAGCACCATTGAGTACGATTTTATCAAGATCAGCCTCGGTGCGCGCTTTGATTATGGGTTGGCGAGAGGGCTGGGCTTCAGCGATCCGTTCGACCCCACCAACAGCACCACGGCCCGCGAAGTGTGCACGGGCACCGCAGTGGGTGGGAAGAAGCTCGTGAACGCGCAGGGGCAGCCCTATGGATTGGCGGGCTGTTCATCGGGTACCATTAACCCCGCTTCGCAGCGCTCCTACCTCTTGGACAGCGCGACGGCCATTGCCCAACTCGACGACTTCACGCAGGCCAAGGCCCGCACGTCGTTCAGCCCCCGCATCGGCATCTCGTTCCCGCTCACCGAGCGGTCGCAGCTGTTCTTCAATGCCGGTCGCTACACCATGATCCCGCTGTACGGCAACGTGTACCGCAACACCGGTATCGGCACGGTGGCCGGTCAGGATGGCTATTGCGCCAAGAACCTGGTGAAGCCGGGGACCACGGAGTGTCAGCCGAATCTCAGCACCAACAATCCGGAATTCGTCGGCAATCCCAACCTGCTGCTCGAAGAAGCCAAGTCGTACGAAATCGGCTACTCGTCTGAGCTGGGGAAGAACTACAGCGTGCAGGTGAACGTGTTCAACCGCTCGGAAACGGGACTCTCCGGCATCCGTCCGGGTCGCGCACGGCAGGACATCGGCTCCACCTACGAAGCGTCGCTGCCGGTGTACACGGCGCTCGTGAACGGCGACTTCCTCACGTCGCGCGGCGTGGAAATGCAGTTCCGCCGCCGTCAGGCCGACAATTGGGGCTATGACGTGAGCTACGGGTTGTCGCGGGCCACCACCAATTCCCGTCCCCCCGAGCGCGCCAATGAAGTGGCCCGCTCCGCCGAAGCGGGACGTGCCCAGCTGCTGGAAACGGTCGCCGACATCAATATCCCGCAGAACTTCCTCGCGTCGCTGTTCTTGCAGTTCCCGCAGAACCCGCCCAAGATGCCGCTCGGACTTGGTAAGGCGCTCACCAACACGCGCGCCACGTTTACCTACACGTACCGCTCGGGTGTGCCCTACACGCCGGTCACGGGTGCCACGTTCGGCGCCGTGAGCAACGATGCCAACGCGGGCGACGTGAACAGCGCCAACCAGCCGGGCGTCCAACAGATCAATCTCAATCTGGACAAGAATTTCCGTGCGGCGAACGTGGCCTACGCGGCCTTCCTGCGCGTCGACAACCTGCTGGATCGGAAGAACTGCGTGCAGGTCTTCGTGAACACCGGTACGTGCGATGCGGGCTTGCGTGACTTCAACAATCGCTCCGTCGGCAACACCGGCGACGCGACCACGTCCACCGCGCTCGACCAGCCTGAATTTATCGGGGCTCGCCGCTCACTCGCCGCGGGCATCCGCGTCTCCTTCTAAGACTTGACGACGCATCCCATGACTTCTCAGACGTTCTTCCGCCCTCTCGCGGCGGCGCTCACGCGCCGTCCGAGGAGGTTCACGTGGTCGGCAATGGCCGCGCTGGCGCTGTTGGGGCTCGGCCTGCCCAACGGGGCTCGCGCGCAGCGCGTTGAGGCCAATCCGATCACCATGATCGACAGCCTCATGCCGGACGGCTCGGTGAAGAAGGTGCCGCTCGCGCGCACCGGCTTCAGTTTGTTCGCTGAGGCGGACATCGCGGTCGGTTCGTTGCGCGACGCGGGTACGTACCGGAGCGCGATGTCCAACCAAGGCGGCCCCAACGGCGAAGCGAACCTTGGCGGGCGGATCGTGCGCCAGCAGGCCGGCATTATCGCCGGCGGCGTGAACACCCTCATGTTCGAAAACGGGTTCGTATTTGGTGCGCCACCAAGCGAGTTCCGCAAAATTCGCGCGTTGCATCAGGGTGTGAACAACATGCAGGGCACCTTGGGCTACACCGTGCAGTATTGGTACACGGTCTCCACGCCGAACGTGCGTCGCGTGGGTGCCGCTGATGGCCAGTTTGGCAATCTCTTCTCCGGCCTGGCGGTGGCATTCGGACAGGGCTGCCGAGACGACACCGAGTTCTTCCGCGAAGGCGTGTCGCTGTTGCCCATGCGCGACTGCCCGGGCACCTTCGGCGCGCAGGGATTCCGCGGCAAGCTCGTGGTTCCCGACTCCATCTGGCTCAACACGTTCAACCAAAACAAGTCGGCCTTCCGCTGGGATGACTGGCGGTTGTCGCCAAGCCGGCTCGATGCGTCGAACTTCCTGGGCACCACCAGCACCTACGGCTTCCTCTCCGACTACAATCGCGAGCAGAAGCTGCGCTACGGCTCTGTGGTGCCGGGCGGCGCGGGCTCGCCCACCGAGGGGGGCTATCCGCTTGGGATCGAGATCCGCACCGATGCCTGGACCTTCAACTCGCCGGCCACGCGCAACGTGCAGTTCTACCAAGTCACCTTGGTCAACAAGAGCGCGGCGGTGTACGGCGGCACCGGCGTGGATTACGACTCGCTGTACTTTGGTTCGGCGCCCGGCTTTGCCTGGTCGTCACAGAACAACCACTCGGTGTATTTCGACTTCAGCACCAGTACGTTCTACGCCATGCGCGCCGGTATCAGCGGCCGCTGCGGCACCCCCGGTTTCCCGCGGACCTACGCGGGCCAGCCTACGGCGTCCTGCCCGGGTTCTGCTGGTACCGGAGCGGCCGGGTCTGGCATTTTCACCTGGACATGGCTCAAGTCGCCGTTGGGCGATATGCGGAACAAGCGCTTTTCCAATCCGACGGATCCGTATTTCAACCCGACGAGCCCGCTCGCCGACGACACCATCATGTTCAATCATTCCAAGCCCAACGGCTTTGGAAACTTTACGCAGAACATCGCGCGCAGCACCCGCGCCGGCTTCGGCATGATTTCGTCCACCGAAGACAACTATCTCGACGGACGCAGCCCGGCCGAAGTCCCCGATTTCCTCTATCTCTTCGCGCCTGAGCAGTGGAATGGGTCGTTCCCGAGCGCGACGGAAGCCCGCTTCAACAAGTTCGTGCCGGGGAACACCACGAGCCCCTACACCGGCCAGCCGTATGGTCGCTGGGATTACAACAACGACGGCATTCAGGACACGATCTCGGTCCCGGCGTGTGGCGTCGCGGGCTGCGCCGCCGTGTACGGTGACTCCATCGCCGGCGGCTACCGCAACAACTATCGGAACATCCTGAACACGGTGACCGCCGGTCCCTTCAAGCTCCGGGCCGGAGACACCACCCAGTTCCTCTGGGCGTACTCGTTTGGCACCGACACGATCAGCGTGCGTCAGAACATCAACGGCGCGATCACCAGCTACATGACGAACTACGAAGGGCCGACGCCCATGCCCTTCCCTGAGGCAAAAGTCGGTCAACTGTACACGGTGGCCTCGGCCGAACTGATCGACTCCACGCGCAGTGGGTCCGCTGACGGCAGCGTCGGTCCGCAGATCACCATCCGTGTGCCCAGCATCAGCGCCGTTGATCCGTACATGGTGCGGGCCGTGGAGAAGGTCCGGCTCGACTCGATTAATGACGTGGGGCGCGTTCGCACCATCCTCCGCCTCAATCCCGGGTTGTTGGCGCGACTCCGCGCGCGCGCCAATGACAATCTGTCGAGCGTGTACATCTTCAAGTCGTGCGACCTCGGCACCACCTTCACGACCACATCCGGAAACAGCGCCACCTGCACGGCAGCGCCGGCGGCGTCGCCGGACGGTGCGCCCGGTCCGTTCCCGTGGCGTCCATGGACGACGATCGCCTACACCGCCGGCATCCCGGCTTCCACGGGTGTGAGTGAGTTTGTGCAGGGTGGCAAGAGCTATTTCTACTCCTTCGTCACCCGCACCCGCGGCTTCCGCGACTTTAACGTCATCGACTCGGTCGGTGGGGCGTACGTGGCGTCCAACGTGGAAGACGCCCTCGGGATCCCGCGCGATACGATCAACTCGCCGTTAACCGTGAGTGGCCCCTCCACCATTACGGTGTATGCGCCCATCACCAACGCCGCCGGCCGCAGTTACGCCACGGTGGACACCGCCACCGCGAGCGGTGTGGCCACGCAGTCCCTGGCTTTCAATAGCGTTGGCAACAACGTGACTGGGGTGTCGCGCCTGGTGTTCGCCAACCAGTTCATCGTCCGCAAGACGATCGACACGGTCACGAGCGCTACCACCACCACGATTTCGGCCCGCTACGTGATCCCGCGCGCGGCGACCTCGCCAACGGGGACACCCGCGGTTGGCTTTGTGGCGCGTGAGCAGACGTTCACCACCAATGCCAACATCCCGTTCAGCAATGCGGGGACGCCCATCCCGGGCACGTTGCGCGGCGTCAGCGGATCATCGCGCGTCTTTCAGGACACCATTGCGTCAACAGCCGGACAAGTGGGCTATGTCTGGGTGACCTCGGACAACAAGCCGATCTTCGGTATCAACAATCAGCTCGGCTTAAACCAGACGCGTGATCAGATCGCGTCCCCGTTGTATCCGGGCTACCTCGTGTCGCCGCGCGATTCTATCGGCGCCAACGGCTTCCGCGAGGAACTGATCCGGTCGTTCGGTTCTACCGCCGCCGCCTCGGCGCGCGATCGCAACTTCATCATTCGCGCTCCTGGCGACACGCTCCGCAGCGAGGCCAGCCAGTTCGCGCCGCAGGTGCGGGCGTTGAATCTGATTGCCGGTACCAAGCGGACCCGCGGTGGCGCGTATGAGCTGTCGTGGCTCACCGACCCGTGGGGACCGGGCGCGCCCTTCAAGTTGGATCCGGTGACGAACCTGCAAGCGACCATCAACGCGTCGCTGGCAACGGTGGCTGGTCTCGCCACCACCGTCACCGAAACCTCGGCCGCGGTTGCGGCTCAGGTTGGCGCTACCCCAGCCCGTCCGCTGATCCGTGTCCGTGTGCCGTTCACGATGACCTACAAGGACACCGATGGACGCTCGGAGAATGTCCGTTTCGCCATGTTGGCGCGTCCGACCGGGAGCACCCGTCTCATCGGTAGCGGCAACGACACCATTCGTGTGGCGACGCCTGATTCCCTCTGGATGCCTGGCGACACGTTGTACGCTCTGCACAAGGTGGAAATGGATAGTACGGTGGGCACCGGGGCTGCGGCCTTCACGGTGGTCGCGCCGGAAACCATCGGCGGCGTTGCGGGCTTCCGCCCGATTCCGACCCTCCGCGATTCGGTGGGGTTGAATCGGTTGCTGATCTCGTGTAACACGGGTGGCGCCTTCTCTGGTGTCCGCCCCGCCAATGATGCCGCAACCTGTAACCCGGTGGCGTTGCTTACCCGCGGCGCGAATGCGGTGGGCGGCTATCTCCCGGTGGGCCAAGGGTGGAAGCAGGCCTTCGAAGTCACCCGCGTCTTTGACCCGCGTTCTACCCTTACCTTGACCGCCAAGCCCTTCTCCACGGGCAACGCCATCACGAAGAAGGATCTGGCGAAGGTCTCGGTGGTGCCGAATCCGTACATCGTGCGCAGTAGCATTGACGAGATGGCCGGTCGCGACGCGACGCCGCGCATCTTCTTTACCGGCGTCCCCGAGGAAGGGGTGTTGCGCGTGTACTCGGCGTCCGGTCAGTGGTTGCAGGAACTCACCTGGACGCGCTCGGACCTGATCTATCAGGGCAACGACTCGCCGTCGGGTGACCTGCCGTACAACCTGCGCTCGCGCGAGGGGCTCAATCTCTCGTCGGGACTCTACTTCTACGTGCTTACCGCAACCGGACCGAATGGCAAGAATCAGGTCCAACGCGGCAAGTTCGTGATTATCCGTTAACGGAGCGGCAATGCAGATCTTACGCACTCTCGGCGCCGTTGGCGCCGCTGCCTTGGTCCTTGGCGCTCCACTCCGCGCGCAAGGCCCAGGCGGTATTCTCCCCACGCCGCAAGACACGCCCAATCGACAGGGCACTCGTGGCGCGAACTTCCTCCACATCGGTATCGGTGCCCGTGGCGGTGCAATGGCCGGTGCAGTGGGGGCCACCGTGAGCGGGCCGCTCAGCTGGTACTGGAACCCCGCCGGCGCCGCGGTCACCGAGTCGTTTCACGCCGTGGCTGGTCGCCAGCAACTCTACGGCGACCTTGGCGTGGGGCAGACGTATGCGGCGCTGTCGCTCCCCTTACTTGGCGGCGTGGTGGGCGTGAACCTGAACACGCTCAATTCCGGTGACATCAAGCGCACGAGCGAATTGAATCCGTTTGGTGAGCGACTGGGCGGCAACGTCTTTCAGTGGTCGTCATCGGTGATCGGCCTGGGCTATGCCAAGCGGCTCACCGATCGGCTCTCCGTTGGCGTGCAGGGCAAGTACATCAGCGAAGGCATCCCTGACGCCGGCACCTCGTGGGTGGCGGCGGACATCGGTACGCAGTTCAACACGGGGCTCTTCGGCCTCATCGTTGGCGGTGCCATTCAGAATATCGGTGGCACGTCGAGGGCCTCGGGCGCGCTCATCTCACGCCTCGTGTCCACTGCCGACCGCTCCACCTTCGCCGAAAATCGCCGCGTTGACCTGTTCACGCGGCAAACGGAAATCCCCATTGAGTTCCGTCTCTCGGTGGGCTCGGATCTCCTCGGATCGGCCAATTCCCTCTTTGGCGGCGCCGGTGGCAAACACGCCCTCCAGGGCGAGCTGTCGGTCACCGACGCGACCGACTACTCCACGCAGGCCGCGGTGGGCATTGAGTATGCGTTTCGCAACCTGTTGTTCGTACGTGGTGGCAAGCGCATGTACAACGACGACCGCGATCGTGGTGGCTACTCGGGCGTCGGTGTGACCGGCGGCTTTGGTCTTCGCATCCCCGTGCTCGGTCGTCCGGTCAAGTTCGACTACTCCTTCGAGGGTGCCGGCGCGCTCCAGAACATTCAGATCTTTTCGTTTGAGGTGGGCCGATGAGACGCTTTTTCAGTGCATGTGCGTTGCTCGCGGTGGCCAGTTCCGCGGCGCAGGCGCAGTGGCAGCCAAAGGCGTTCTCCATTACCACGCGGATCGGCGGCCAAACGTCAGAGCGAGCCTCCAGCCTCGATCCGTCGGCGCTCATCGGGGTCGACACCGAGTACTCGCTCAATAAGTGGTTCGCCGTTGGCACCTCGGTGGACGTGGCGCGCGGGAACACCGTGCGTGAGGACTTTGTCACCCGCCTGCGATACGGCTTGGCCTCCACCGGTGGTGGTGACTCGCTGTATTACCAGTATCTGGGCCAGGCGGTGGATCGGGTGCATCTGTCCGCCTTCGGCACGGCACGCATTCCCGGTAAGCGCGTCACGCCCTTCATCATGGGTGGTGTCGGCTCGTACTTTCTGGCGCTTGACCCGCAGTTGAACGGGCGCAACACCAAGATCAACGAGCTGATGTACACCGGCGGCGCCGGGCTCTCAATTCGGTTGACGGAAAAAGCAGGCATTCAGTTCGATGCGCGCTTCTCCCAGTACCAGAACTTCAACCGCGACTTGCTCAATCCCGCCCGTGATCGCGCCGAGCAGGCGACTCCGTTTCCTGAAGATTTTCCGCCTCCGCCGGCTGCCAAGAACACGGCGCTGAACACGATGTTCACACTCGGTTTCCGGTACGTTCCGGGCAGCACTGGGCAGAACTGACTATGAACATGAAGCGACTCCTTCTCCTCTCCGCCATCACCGCGATCGGCGTGACGGCCGCGGCTTGTGCCGACGAGCGCAGTATCACGACTGAGCCGGTCGGTGCACTCGGCTTCGGCATCAATCTCGCGAAGCAATCCACCAACCTGCCTCGCGGCTACATCAGGTTTCCGTCGGCGGTACCCAGCGCCACGCCATCCAACGACTCCCTGATCGTGGTGCTGCGCGGCCTCGACACTCTCCCCGCCGGCAGCAGCTACGCCGTGTGGGTGGCCGACGACTCCTCCACCACCTGGTTCCGTGCCACGGGGGCTCGTCTCACCGCCGTACGAACGGATACGTCGTTCAATGCCGCTGGTGATCCGGTCTTTACCCCCACGACGTTCGTTTCCACGGACGTGTCAGGCTTCAGCAACGGTGGCGCTGGCGAGTCGTTCCGTTTTGCCACCTCGCGTGCGTCTATCGCGAACGTGGCGGCGACGAACATCGGCGTCGCCCTCGTGACGATTGAAACCAGTGCGGCGGCCACCACACCGTCAAACAATCGCATCATCTGGGCCCGCCGGAGTGAGCGCAACGGAACCGGCGGTGGTGCCAACGATTCGTCTTTTGTCCGCTTTGGGACGTTCGGCAAGTCGGTGGCGCTGCAGTACGCGTACTCCGTCACCACCAACGCCGGCGCCGCGAATCTGCTGATCACGCCGCGTGGTCGGGTTGAGGTACGCGGACCGGTGATGGTGTTGAATGATTCCAACTATATGCGGCCGCCTGCTGGTTACTACTATGCCGCGTATGCCATCAAGTTTGATACGCTGCAGGGCCGTTTTCAGGATACGGTATATCTCGGTCGCCGCACCACGCCGTTCCCGGAACAGATCTCCCTGTACGACGCGGACTTCGGACAATCGTCAAACCCGGCGCCGAACATTGTGCTGGAGGCCTCGCGTACGATTCTCGGCATGCGCACCCGCGTCTCTGCCGATTCCCTCCCGAAGGCACGGGGTACTCCCCCGTGGAAAGAGTTCGGACTGGTCGCGGTGACACTGGAATCGAAGCGGTCGGTAGAAGGCAAGATGGGGTCGTCCATCATCATGCAAGCGTTTCTGCCCAAGTCGATTCGCGGTCGGTAATTCCCGCTCCATCCCGTTAGGTCACGATGCCGCCACGCTTAGCGTGGCGGCATCGTCGTATGTATCCGCACGAGGCTGGGCTGACTGCGATCACCAGCCCAGAGTCCGCCGCCTGCGTCGGCACGGATGAGCGTGACAAACGGGAGGTCACGTGACACGCTCCGCACCACGGCGCTCACGCCGAGCGCCACGCGTACGAGGCCATCCGTGCCGCCGGCTACCACAAGCTCCTCTCCTTGGAACGCCAGATCGTATGCGAAGCGCGGATCGCCCCGCAGCGACAGCGCCGACGTCACCCCACCGGCAAGCGTCTCGCGTCGCCAGATCGTCACGCCCGACTCCCCTTCGGCGGTGGCAATCCACTGTGCGCTGCGGGCCACGGCGCGTACGGCACCTGTGGTTGGCCAACGACCAGTCACCAACCAGGCGTTGCCCGATCGCGACACGCGCAACAGGGCGGAGTCAGTGCCCACCAACCAGCTACGGTCCGTCTGGTCGAATGTGATTGCGCGAATCGTTTCACCGATCTCAACCGAATCCCGCACCAGCACGCCACCGCGTGGAGACTCCACGAACAACACGCGCCCGCGCGCCGCGCTCCAGCCATCGTCACCACTGGCTACGGCAGTAATTTCACCACTCAGCATACGCGTCGCCGGCCCCGAGTCGGTGGCCATGCTATACAGTGCCGTGCGGCCGGCAATGAGCAGGCGATTGCCACCGGGTGTGATGGCGATGTCCGTTAAACCACTCAATGCCGACGCACGCCGGCGTAACGCACGCGGCCGGGCACCCGCGGAAAACAGGGAGGCGCCGCTGTCGGAGAGGACCACCACCACGTCGTCGCGTACGCTCAGCGCCGTCGGTCCCGACGGGAGCGCGAACGACGTGAGCGCGAGCCGTTCCCGGGCGCCCGTGCGTGGCAACTCGGCGCGACGCTGGGCATCGATCTCGCGTGCCAGAAAGAAGCCCGTGATGGCACCAGAGACCGCCATATAGGGCAGGGCGCACCCCTTCGGATCACACTGCCCACTGCGTGTTCCGCGATCGCTCGCCAGGTAGTAGCCGCCCGCCAGCGCGCTGCCCACGAGTGATCCGACAATGCTGTAGCGCAGGCGGTGGTCACGTACGGTGGCCTGCGCCGATGCACTCTGCGCACCCACAACCGTGAGCAGTAGCACCAGCAGCCCGGCGGTGGTGGCTCGCGGAATACGCCAAACACAAGTACGCGGTACGTGCGACATGTTCATGGAGGGGAAAGGGTAAACTCACGGGCGGTACGTGCGGTTGTTCCGGCCGTCAGGTCGCGAACCGTCACCTCAACCCGATACCGGCCAATCGGCGCTTCACCGACACTCAGCGACACCAGCTGCGGTACGCGATCGCGGCCGTCGAGGCGCTCACGCTTGGTGAATCGCATGCTCAGTCGCTCATCCCCTTCGGGGGTGAGCCCGAGGAGATCGGCCACGTTGGCGAGCCCACGCGACACCGCGTCACCTGTTCGCGCCATCTCTACCAGTGTCACCGTGAGCTCCACCTCCACCGCAACGTCGCCAAGGGAGTCTGGGAGCAGCGCATAAGCCTCCCAGTACAACGCAAACGTGTCGCGCGCGAAGAGACGCGTTCCGGCCAACGCGTCCACCGTGGCGTCCGACCACTGGCGCATGGCACCAACGGGTACGCGCGGAGGGCGGGCAAGAAGCAGATCGCTGAGGCTCAACCCCGAATCCCGGCTGGCGGGCAGGTTCACAACCACATGGGCGCGACTCTTTGCCCCACGTACTGCGGGGTCTACCCCCTCAAGCCGGATCCGTCGTTCCCCGCTCGGCAGCGTGAGCATCCGACGATACTCAACCGGCGCGCTTCGGGGTAGCGGAACCACCACCTGCTGCGAGTCAATGAGGCGCATCCGGTCGTTGCCGCCCACGCGCAGGGAAAGGGCAAGCACGCCGCGGTCGATTTCCGCGTTGCGGTACATCATCGCCACCGGAGCGGCCGTCGCCAGCACCACCTCGTACTCGCCGTTCGTGCGCCCCCGAAACCGGGCAATCTGCGTTGGCATCGAGTCGATGGCGCCGATGAGCGACAGGTTATCAAGGCGGAACGGTGAGCGCTCGCGCACCGATTGCGCGATGTCACGGAAGTCACCGGCAAACAGCGCGTCGGACATGGCAAGGGCGCCGGAAAAGACGAATCCCAATTCGGGAGTCGGATAGTAAAACACGGTAATCAGTCGGCCGGCGGCATCACGTGCGGCCAAATTGTCCGTGGAGGGCAAGAGCACTTCAACGGGCGCCTCGCCATAGCGCACCACGATTTGCCCTCGATCAGTTTGCCATCCGCGAAGGCGGCGGTCGGGGTCGTCGTAGCGCAGCATGGTGGTGGCAATACGCGACAGATACTCCAGTCTGGCCTCGTTATACGAGGTGGAGAGCAGCGGGTCGATGGACTCCCAAAACGTTGCCCGGGTTGCTTCACGCAGCGAATCGGACACACCAGCGATGCGCACACTATCGCCGGTGGTGAGGAGACGGCCGATGTCCACAACCTCGGCCCGCTCATGTGGTGCGAGGCGCGCGATCCCTCCCGCAAACAGCTCGTCCGCATCCGGGGCGCGCCCCAGTCGCAGCGCAGCGAGGCCGCCGGCAAACCACAGCGTAGGATCTGTAGCGCCATCGCGCAGCAGTGGCGTGATGCGCGCGAACGCTTCCTCAAAGCGTTGTTGTTCGATCAGCATGGCGCTGAGGCCGATCGCACTGGGGGTATGCCGCGGGTCAGTGGCCAGAGCATCACGATACCACTGCTCGGCCTGCGCACACTCTGTGGCCCCCGCTGAGGCAATCGGGCGCACCTGCTGCTGGACGAAGTCGCGGATATAGTGCAAACGGCTCCGCGCGGCGAACTGATCAAAGAAGATCGTTCCGGTGTACATGTGCCGATGGTGCATCGTCCGGAACCGCCGTTCATAGAGGCGACCCAGCTCCCAGCGTGACTCCACGGCAATGGCCTGATCCCCCGCAGCGAGGGCCACCGACAGCGCATTGCGAAACAGCCGCTCGGCATCGGCGCGCAGCAACGGCGTGCGGAGTCGAAGTCGGGCGAGTTCCAGGGCAAAGCGGGCGTCCCGGGGGGCGAGCTCCGCGCCGCGGTTGAGCACACGCCACGCCACGATCTGTTCGGCACCATCGGAAAGCCCAAGCGCGATGGTCCGCGTTAACAGGCGGCCACGTTCAAACAGCGCGTCGAGCGAACGCGGGGCACGCGCCGTGGCCTCAGCGAAGAGCAACAGCGCGGCCGCCGTATCCCCGGCCGCGACGCGGGCCCTTCCACGCTGCAGGAGCGAATCAACGGCGGAGGGTGGCACCGGCACAGGACCCTGCGCGCGCGCGCGCGAACCGGAGAGAGCGCACGCGAGTATCAGTGCGGCACATCGGAGGCGCCAGCCCCTCTGTGCTCCCCGACCCCCGAGCGGCCCGGCGTGCTGTGCGGAAGGGAAAGTCAGAGGAAGTTCACCAGTTCGGGATCTGGCCTGCCGCATGCAGGCGGTGAATCGTGCGTTCGGTACGGCGGTGCTGGAACCGACCCGCTCACCGTATGTACTATGTCCCCACGTCCTGCGTTCCCGCACGAACCCCATTGGAGCTGTCATGTTACTGCGCCCTGTCCACGCTGCACCGTCGGTCCTTGTTCGTGCTCGGTACACGGTGCTCGTGGCCGGCGCGGTGGTCCTCAGCTGGCTCCCCGCGGCAACGCCCGTGGGCGCGCAAGCCGCCAACGTCCCCTCCTTACAAGTGCCCACCGCCTCCGTCCGGGACTACACGGCCGCCGTCTCGGGCGGATCGGGGACAACCGCCCTGTTCCAATGGCGCGAGGGATGGACGCCACGTCGCCATTGGCAGCTCGACGCAGGCTTGGCGGATCGATCGGGCACCGAACAGCTGTCTCTGATGGTGGGTGGTGGTATCGGCCAAGAGGTTGCGCGTGCCACACCCGACCAGCCGTTGGACTTGCTCTTCACGGCAGGTGCCTATGCGGCCTTTGGTGGAGGCAGCACCCTCCTTCGCGTGCCCGTCGGGATGAGCATCGGCCATACCTTCCCGCTTGAGGGCGGAATGGCGCTCACCCCGTTTGTGCATCCCAGGGCCTCGCTCGATCTGGCCACTGGCGGTAAGCGCGATGGGGGAACGGGCCGTGGCGGCCAGTCCGAGGTGAGCCTGCACTTTGATCTGGGCGTGCATTTCCAGGTGAACCGCCAGGTCGCACTGCGCGCCGCTGCCGCCTTTACCGGCGCGGAGTTGGCGGGCGCGCGTAACGGGTTTGCCCTCGGATTGACATGGACTCCGGCTCCGCTGGAACGACGGTAGCGCAGCGAATGGGGGCTCGCGTTCCGCGCTCCAGTGCCATTATACCACCGAGCAGCAAAAAAACGCGATTCGTCCCAGCATAATACTGCTTCGTCACACGACTGTGATTTGGCATTGCCCAGTTGTGACGCGTTGGGTACTATTGCGGTTCTGTAAGGGTGGCGTCGCGGAACGGGAGGGGGCTCATACCCCTAAACGGTTCCGCGCGGTCGTTTCTGCCATTCGGCGCGATTGTACGCCTCGACTTTGTGCCTCAGGTATGCATGGCTACGGCGCTCATCATGCGTGTACGTGGCCTGTGTACCCGGAGTTTCGGTTGGTTGTTCCCCGGCGCGCCTGCGACCGGTGCAGTGCCTCGGTGTGCCGTTCTTTGCGAAGGCGGTACACGGAGTTAGTTGGCCGACGGGATCTCCACTCCCGCCGGTGAGATTCCTCTCCCCCGTTTCCGGCTTTAGATGCGCCGAGGGCTGAGCATGTCCCGATTTCTGAAGTGGCTGTCGCACGTCCCCATCGCCATGGCGATGTTCCTGATGCCGGTCGCGGCACAGGCGCAGGGTCCGGCGGTTATCACCGGCACCGTGAAGAGCGAGTTCGGTGATCCGCTGGAAAACGCGAATGTGTATATCGTGGAACTCGCCGTCTCGGTGGGAACCAACGCCGCGGGTCGTTACACCCTCACCATCCCGGCCGATCGTCTCCGTGGTCAGGCGCTGCAGCTGCGCGCCCGCTCCATCGGCTACAAGGCCGATGCCAAGCCGATCACGCTGCGCGCGGGAAATCAGACGTTTGATTTCACGCTGGCGAAGGACATCAACCGGCTGCAGGAAGTGGTCACCACCGGCGTGACGGCGGGCACGGAGCAGAAGAAGCTCGCGTTCTCGGTGGCGCAGGTGAGCGACAAGGACATGCCCGTGCCGGGCTCCAACCCGCTCTCGCAGCTGCAAGGCAAGGTGGCGGGTGCCAATATCGTGTCGGCCTCGGGCCGTCCGGGTACGGCGCCGGCGATCATTCTCCGTGGCCCCCAGTCCATCAACGCCTCGGGCCGTGGTCAGGATCCGCTGTACATCATCGACGGCGTGGTGTCGCAGGGTGGTCTGCAGGACATCAACCCGCAGGACATCGAGAACATCGAAGTCGTGAAGGGCGCCGCCGCCTCCTCCTTGTACGGCTCACGCGCCGGTAACGGCGTCATCCAGATCACCACGCGCTCCGGCAAGAACCAGAGCGAGGGCGTGAAGTTCCGCGCCAACGTGGAATACGGCGTGTCGGATATCGAAAACGAATATCAGTACCCGACCACGCACTTCATGCTGATGGACGAGAACGCGTCGCGCTTCTGCGTGACGGTGTCGGGGCAGCCCGATTGCTCGCGCACGGTGGATATCTATCAGGAAGCCTACCGCATCAACAACGACGGCGGGGACTTCTCACTGCCCCCGGCCACGCTTGCGAACGACGGCGGGATCTCGCGCAATCCGGGAGCCGTGCTCTCGCGCACGCTGTTCCAGGTGAACCAGTTCCCGAAGGCGTACAATCCCATTCAGCAGTTCGTCACCAACGGGCAGGTGATCAACTCCACGCTCGACGCCACGGGTCGCGTGGGACGCACCAACTTCTTCGCATCGGTGAATCAGCTGCGTCAGGAAGGGTCGGTGAAGCTGTTGCCGGGGTACACGCGGAACTCCATGCGGTTGAACGTGGATCAGCAGCTGGGTGGCAACATCAACTTCTCGCTGCGCTCCAGCTACTCCAGCGCCAACGACTACAACAACGGCGCCGGCTGGTTCGGCCTCACGCGGCAGCCGGTCAACGCGCAGCTGTTTGCGAACGACGCCAAGGGTCGCCTGTACATCCGGTCCGTGGCGCAGAATCAGGGCGCGCAGAACGTGAACCCGGCGTATAACGCGCAGAACTTCCAGCCGCTCAACCGCATCGATCGCTTCGTGGGCAATGCCACGGCGCGGTGGACGCCGCTTTCGTGGCTTGAT
>CANHTA010000034.1 GCA_947463135.1 Gemmatimonadota bacterium | reverse complement strand
CCCGATAGCGATGTCCCGGCGTGCGTGGTCCCACTCAGAGACATGAGAGATTCAACCGACGGAGAATGACCGAGCACCACATTGAGCACAGTCGCTAACGCGGCGGGCCCACAGTCATACAGTGTCGACTGCAGTACCGCGAGCGGATCGTCTCGAACGACGATGCCGGAAACCCGCAAGACTGCACGACTCGCCACCCGAGTGGCCCACACCGGTCCACGGGCAAAGCTAGCAACGATGGTGATGAATACGATCGCGGTGAGAAGCACGACCGCGGCACCGGCGCGACGCATCGGCCTATTCTCCTTCGCACTGTTTGAGCGGTCGCCGGACGGACGAGCCCGCACCTCCGAGCCTGAACTCACGGCGACGATGCTGCAGGACCTGAACTGCGCGCCCGAACAGGAGGATCATTTCGTTCATGGTTTCAGGACAGCGTGTCCTAGCACATGGGCGAGCATCCGTGCGAGTGCGACCGAACCGCATCACGTACTTCTTGACCGTGTTCCTCGCACAGCCCAAACTCGTGGGCGCTTCGCATGATACCCCACCCGAGTGCACGGAACTGCAGCATGCGGGTGACGTCATCAACCGTAAGCAGGGAGAGAAGTCAATTCCTAATGTCGCCCAACACCAAGGGCTGCTCAGGCATAGTGTTCGCATATCGGACAACATTATGCAGCATTGCGCGGAATGCTATAACAGAAATGTGTTAATCGCACTCCACCTTCCCACGCGTGCTCACTACGCACCACGGTGGCCAGCGTGCTCGATCGTCATGCCTCCTCGCTTCTCCAGCCTCTTGCACCACGAGCACGATGCGCACGTCTTTCTCTTCGCGCCATATGCCGAGTTCTCACGCAACATCTTGCGCTATCCACTGCGCAACTTTGGCCATGGCGAATGGGAGACCTATCAGCCCGCACTATGTGGATTCACTGTGATCGCGAGTGAAACGCACCTTGTCTTCTCGATATCGTGCGAACGCGGCCTCGGGTGACTCGTTGGCGTTCGAGAGATCGTCACCCGCACCAACCAGGCAAGTGAGCACCGTTCAGCTTCTATTTCGGAGAACCCGTAGATGATGTCCGTATCACCCATGCGCTCACAATAGCCCGCATACGGCTCAAATGGCGCACGCTCCCGAAACGATGAAAAATCGCCGGGATTCATGATTTCCTTGATGCGTGGGCAGGCTAGGGTTTGGGTACGCAGTGGATCGAGAATGCTGCACTCGTCAACGCCGCTATGCGTTGCCCTCCGTCATTGATGGTTTGGATCTCCAGCACCCTTAGTCGATTGGTGCCGTGTTGCACCAACCGCGTTCGGACGCCCTGTGAGGGCATGCGCAGCAGCTCACGAGCGCCAGTCTTCGAGATCATTAACAGCCTCAAGGCATCTTGTTGCTCATCTCTCACCGCTACCACAAATTCGGACGGAGATACGGCGACTGGATCTGTGAGTTCAGAAACGCCCTGATCGAAATCCCCACGCGCCAACAGCTCCCCTTCGATGGAGAACAGGGCATACCCCGAAGCTGGCGACCCACTCTCGTTTCGCCATACAACAAGATGATTCCGCAGGCTCGACGCTGATCCGACGAATCGCGGAAGAAGACCACTAAATCGCGACAGCTCCACCGCGCGACTAGAGTCCGCAATTGAGCCTCGAACAGGCAGTGCAAATAGCGCCGGCTTACGCGAACGTAACTCACTAAACAAGGCGGAAACTACAAGCAACCTGTTGGGTGAAATGCCTGATAGGCGTGGGTGCTGTGTTAGCCTCAAGCCCTTTATTGAAATCGTATCGAACTTTACCGTAGCACTTTTGTCATCGAATGCAGCGCGTACGATGCGATCAGCATCCGAATCCCGAGAGCTCATCGAAAACTCCCCGCTTTGCAGAGAGTACGACGAAGCGCCAGATGACAACCAACCAGCGTCGGTGAAGCGTGGCCCAGCACTCAATGGACTCAGCGAAGCCACCCCCAAACGAAGCACACCGAGTCGAAACTTCGAAATAAAATAATCGCCCGAACTAGCCTCAGGATAAAGAACCACCGCACCCGTCCTGCCGCTTACGATTCGAGGATAAACGAGCGAACCGACCGTCGAGTCAGCGGTGACTACCGCACCGACGCCTCTCCTATCAATGCGAATGATTGCGGCGTCAGGCACCAAAACCCCGCCAACATAAATCATCGAGGTTGCGACAAGAACTTGCTCGCCCAAAATCCCGATGGCGTCAGGAGAGGCCGAGATGGCACGTCCCGATCGCGCGAGGACCGGGTGAAAGCTCTCCACTTGAGAGACTCGACAGCTTGTGTCGTGATCACGTGTAACAAGCGGGATCGCCCAGTTCAGGTGACCCTGCATAAGCACATAGGAATTGGCGATCAGTGAGAGACGCTGCAACGCAAGCTTCATTTTGGAATTGCTCTCATGTGTCTCGTCCTGAAATCTGTATACACCGGTGATGTACACGGTCGCGGCTAGGTCGCCTGTGAGATGACCGCGTACGGGGTTTGCCGTTCCAGACTCCAGAGCGTGTGGATGGTATTGTCGCCGTCGCGATCAACATCGTCAAAACCCCAGACGACCCATTTCCCTGTATGGTCCGTCGTGTATCACTTGTACAGCTGCGTGATCAGCCGGTCGTGGTCGCGCAGCCACACCCCGTTATCCCGCGACTCCGCGGGGTGGTATACAGCCACTCAGAACGTGTCAGACCCGATGCGGTCCGTTCGGGGACAATATTATGCAGCACCGTGCGGAATGCTATAACAGAAATGTGTGAATCGCACCCCACCTTCCCACGCATGCTCACCACGCACCACGGTGGCCAGCGCACGGGGAGCCCCTGAGCAGCCCATGATCAGCGCACCATGACCCTCCTTAGGTTTGGAGGTTCTCGTGTGAAAACCCTATGCGAATCACAATCGGCTGTATTCAACGTCCCTGCCAAAGCTCCATCGCCTCAACCACACAATCCGCCGCCGCTGGATGTCGCGCGACGAGTGGCACGTAGCTGCTCCCCTTCCGGGGAGCCGTAATGAAGAAGGCCCCCTCGCTGGCGGACGTCGTCGTGCGAAACGGAGCGCCGGTTCCTTGCCGGCGCCTCGGCGCGGATCGATCGCGCCGTCTGAGCGCGGTTCTCTGGCGCTCGACGATGTCTTGACATCGTGCTCCCCGCGACCATTTTCGGTCAGCACCAGCGACCTTCCCCTCAGCCTCGGATGCCTTAATGACTGATTCGAATTTGCGCGTTCGCAGTGTCTCGGAGATCGTCGATGCCGCCTTTTCGCTGTATCGGCGTCACGCAAAGCAGTACATCACGATCGCCGCCATCGCCACCGCGCCATCGCTCATCATCAACCTGCTACTCGGCGGTGGGGTCGAGCCCATAACGCCCGGCGACTTCATACGAATGGTCCCCGGTGTGATCATCGGGCTCGTGACCTTTGCCCTTGTCAGCGCGGTGATTGTCCGCATGGGCTCCGACGTGTACCTGGGTGGAGACCCGGATGTGGCGGCTACACTCCAGCGAGTTCTGCCTCGTGTCCCCGCGCTACTGGCGTCGATCGTGTTGACGATGGTGATGGTAACCGTTGCCGCGCTCTTTCTCCTCCTTCCGAGTTTCTACGTCGTGGCCGTGGTATTCGCGACGGTGCCGGTCATTGTCGTGGAGCGCCTGGGCCCTCTGGCGGCTATCTCGCGCTCTGCGTCGCTCTCCAAAAACATCAAGCTGCATATTCTGGGAACGCTAGTGTTGGTGTACGGCGTGTACTTTGGTCTCGCCATTGGTATCCCCATACTGACCCTGCTCGTCGCCAATCCGGTGATCCAACTCGTTGTGCAATCGCTGTTCGGGGTGGTGTCAGCGCCGATCCTCAACCTCGTGGTCATGGTCCTCTACTACGATGCGCGCATTCGGGCTGAAGGATTCGACGTCGAGCACATGGCCCAGTCGTTGGGAACCAGTCCGGTCGCGTCGTAACACGTACCGTCAGCGCAGCCGATGTTCACGCAACTTCAAGACTCCATCGGTTCCTCATCGTGGAGCGATCAGGCGATTCGCGACACCATCAGCGTCATCGCGAAAGATCCCGCGTACAACCGCGCGCTCAGCCAATCGCTCATAGAGCGACTGCTCCGTTTCATCTTCGATCAGTTGCAGCACCTCTTTGACGTGACGAGTTCCGTTCCGTACGGGCGGACGATCGTGATTGTCCTCGTGATCCTCGCGGTTGGGATTGTTGTTGCGCGACTCGTTCTCGGCATCGTGGCCGAGGGCCAGCGTGGCGATGCTCGGGAGCGAGAGGGCGCGTTGACCCAACGCGCCGCCCAGCTTGCCGATGCCGAACGACTTGCGTTGCGCGGGGAGTATACGGCGGCCGCCCACCTGCTCTTTGCCGTTGTCCTCTCCACGGGCAGCGCGCGTGGCGCGTTCCGCGAGCATCCGTCAAAAACCCTAGGCGACTACGCACGCGAGATACGGCAAGGTGGAACAGGGTGGCAGCAACCTTTCGCAGCCTTTCGTCATCGCTTTGACCACGCGATGTACGGGAATACCGCATGTAACGCCGAAGACTATCAGGGAATGCTCGCCGCCGTGCAAACGATGCTGATGCACGATCGTGCGGCGTAAGCACATCCCATGACCAAAGTCATCTGGTATACGCGGCCTGGCCTCGTCCTCTCCCTCCTTGGCGTACTCGTCGTGCTCACGGCGCTCTTCGTGAAGACGCCGATGACGGGCCGAGACGGCGATCCCCGGCTGTTGTCCACCTCTACCGATCCGCTGGGCGCCGCCCTCTTCTTCGATCTCGCCAAACGCCTTGGCTACGATGCGCAGCGCGAGACCGCGCCGAGCATGCGCTTTGTCCCCGGTGCCATCGTTACGCAGCTCGCCCCCGTTGAGGTGCTCACGCCCACGCAGGTGCACGCCTTGCTTGATCACGTGCGTGCTGGCGGGGCGCTATTGGCCGTACTGGGTAAGGGTACGACGGCCTTGTCTGATTCGATTCGCATTGCGGTAGATCCAGTCAGCCGCCCAATCGCATACCAGGTCGGTGAGGCACGGACGTGTGGCGACACCATCGCGTTCACACGCACCGGCCTGTGGCTTGGCCCACCAGTCCTATTAGGCCTCAAGGTGCGCGACTCGCTCGTGCCGGTGCAGCGCACGTTCCTCTCTATTCGTCGCGCCAACTTGAATGGCCGTGCCGTCGCGAAGCGCCCTGCCATGATTGGGGTGCCGCTTGGAGCGGGCAGGATGGTCGTGGCCAGCGATCCCGATATCCTTCGCAACGATGCACTACGCCACTGCGGCTACGGGCTCGACATCGCAGCCGTGTCCGCCCTGCGCTACCTGACGGAAGGCGGTACCGTCCTCAGGCGTACGGTGATCTTTGATGATTCCCATTTGCGCACGACTGTCTTCGCTGGCCCACTCAGCGTGCTGCAGTCGTATCTCGTGCATGCCCCCACTGGCCGATTCTTCCTGCAGCTCTGTGGAGCAGGACTGTTGCTTCTCCTTGCCGCAGCGCCACGGGTGCTCGCCCCGCACGACGACCGACGCGTCGAACGACGGTCACCGCTCGAGCACGTAGACGCGCTCGCGAGAGCTTATGGGCAAGTCGGTGCGACGCGAACAGGCGTCATGCGATTGGTGCGTGGCGTGGAACGGCGCGTCGGTGCGACCGGTCGAGGGGCCGGGCAGCCTGCGGACGACCTGTTCCTTACGCGCGTCGCGGCGTCCACGCCATCGGTTGCCAGTGACGTCGCACTGGTCCGCCACGCGATGGCACACACCGTACACCCCAAGGCATTCGTTGAAGTTGGTCACGCGATCAGCCGGATCGAACACGCACTCACGCACACCTAAACGAATCATCATGAGTTATCCCATTGAACAGGGCGCTGACACGCTTCGTCAACTCCGCCGCGCGATCGCCTCACACATCGTTGGGCAGGACGCGGCCATCGACGACGCCCTGATTGTGTTTCTGGCGCGCGGCCACCTGTTGATTGAAGGTGTTCCTGGCACCGCAAAAACGCTGCTGGTGCGTACCCTCGCCAGCGCCTTGGGCATTCAGTTCACGCGCATTCAGTTTACCCCGGATCTCATGCCGAGCGATGTCACGGGCATTGCGATGCTCCGCGACGCGGCACGGGGCTTCGAGTTCCAGCCCGGGCCCATCTTCACCGATCTCCTGCTGGGGGATGAGATCAATCGTGCGCCCGCGAAAACACAGTCGGCGCTTCTTGAAGCGATGGCCGAGCGGCAGGTCACGACCGATGGCGTGACGCGTGTGCTCAGTCCGCTCTTCACGGTCTATGCCACACAAAATCCGGTTGAGCACGAAGGCACATACCCGCTGCCCGAGGCACAACTGGACCGGTTTCTGCTCAAGACTATCATGGGCTACCCGTCGAAAGACGCGGAACTCACCATGCTGTCGCAGCATGAAGCGGGCTTCAACCCGGAGCGTGCCGACGTTGCTCTTACGGAGCGCGTGCTCAACGAAGCGGAAGCCATCCAGTTGCGCTCATTGGCCGACGGCGTCCGGGTGGCGCCCGATGTGCAGCAGTATATCGCGAGCATCACCCGCGCGACCCGCGAGGAACCATCGTTGTCGCTCGGAGCCTCGCCACGTGCCACCATAGCGCTCATGCGTGCGGCACGCGCCGCGGCAGTCCTGGATGGCCGCGCGTTTGTCACCCCGGACGATGTGAAGGATCGCGTATTCGCCACCCTGCGCCATCGGGTCACGCTGTCGCCAGAGCTGGAAGTCGAAGGACGATCGGCCGACGACGCCTTGGCCGCCATTCTGCTGCGGGTTGTCGCTCCGAAGTGAGCGCTCCAGTGCTGTTGCGCGTGCGCGCGCTATGTGGCGGCCTTGCGCGATACACGCCACAACGGCGCTTTGCGCGGCTGGTCGCGCTGGCCTCCGTGGCGTGGCTTGCCCCCGCGCCGATGGGTGCGTACCTAGGACTCGCCGCGCTGACCGGCATAGTCATAGCTCTCGCCATCGACACGCTGCTGCTCCCGCCGCGTCCGTTTGTGACGATTGCGCGTGATTTCCCAGCACAGGTTGGTATTGGCGACGACGCGTCGGGATCATACACGGTGTCCAATCGCAGCGCTCGCGCGATTGTTGTGGAGCTCCATGATCGTTTCCCCGATCTGCTGCGCGGTGGCCTTGGTACGCACACGCTGTACCTCGCGCCACACACGCAACAGGAACTGTCCATACGCGCGACTGGTTGCACGCGTGGTGCCGCGTCGCTCGGTGCTGTGGGTGCCAAAGTCACCACGCGGCTCGGACTCATGGGTGTCACGTACGGCTATGATCTGCCGGCTGACGTGAAGGTGATCCCGTCGATGAGTGGCGTGCGCCGTTTTCGACTCATGGCCATGCAACAGCGGCTGGGTACCCTCGGCGTGCGCGCCCTGCGCCGAAAAGGTAGTGGGCAAGCGTTTGCCGGTCTCCGCGAGTACGTTCTCGGAGACGATCCACGGCATATCGATTGGAAGGCCACGTCGAAGCGCGACAAACTCATCACTCGTGAGTTTACGCTCGAGCGGTCGCAGACCGTGATCACACTCATCGATGCGGGGCGTTCGATGACACAGCTATCTGGATCATTGTCCCGTTTTGAACAGGCGCTCAGCTCCGCGCTCATCCTCACCGATATCGCGTCGAATGCCGGCGATCGCGTGGGCACGCTCGTCTTTGACGACGAAATCCGTGCACATGTACCGGCACACGCCAGTCGCGGCGCGCTCACGCAGATCCGCAATGCCTTCGTGCCCGTCAGGGCCACCACGTGTGAGCCTGACTACGCTTCGGCATTTCGCTTCCTGGCCACGCATCAGCGCAAGCGCGCACTGGTGGTCTTCTTTACCGATGTCATCGACATCCGCGCGTCGCAAGCGCTCTTGGCCCACGTCACACGCAGCGCGGCCCGGCATCTCGTCCTCGTCGTTGCGCTGCGTAACGATCACCTCTTTGACGCAGCGGCCCTTCCCCTTGAGTCGAATGCGCCCCGGCTTTTCGAGGCGGCGGCGGCGGAAGAAGTCATTCAGGCCCGCGACGCAGTGTTGCATCGCATGCGCCGAGCGGGGGTTATTGTGTTGGACGTATCGCCGCGGGTAATGACGGCAGGCGTGGTGAATCAGTATCTCGAACTGAAGAGTCGAGGGGCCCTGTAGCCGCCTTCGTTGTCCACGGAAACACGTACAGCGCCAGGAGCACTGCCGTGATCGCCGACACGCCGTACTTTGCGGTCTGGGTGATGGTGGCGTTCGGAGAAATAAACCCTTCGATGGCACCGGCGAAGACGAGGAGCAACGCGCAGCCGCCCACCAATCGCATGGCGCGCCGCCCATTGATGGCGAGCGCTGCCCGGCGCGTCCGGTTGCCAGGTATCAGCATGCCGGCCGCCAGCAACAGACCGGCGGCTCCGGCGATCGCGATCGCCGACAGTTCGAAGACGCCATGCGGTGCGATGAAGCCGAAAATGAGATGACCAATGTCCTTCGACATGTACAAACCGATTGCCGCACCGATTGACAGCCCGTTCATCACCAAGACCCATACGGTCATGATGCCGGCCGTGATGCCGAACGCGAACGCCATGAAGGCCACCTGGACGTTGTTCGTTACCAGACGCGACGCCATCATCGGACGAAGCATCTCTGGGTCTGCGATGTAGCCTTGCCCATTCCTGGCCTTGGTGACGCCACTATCCGCCCGTGCCAACATGCTGGCAGGCAGCAAGGTCGAAGCCAGCGTTGGTTGCACCACGACGGCACGCGCCGTCACCACAATGGGAACACACAGCAATGCGCCGGCCAGAGCGATTGGGCGAAACGATGCGCGAATCTCCTTCGGGACATCTCCAAAAAGATACTGCACGACGCGGCGCAGTGTGATCGTGCGGCGCCGGTAGAGCAGACTGTGCGCACTTGCTACCAGTCGATTCAAGTAGAACAGTTCGGCGGAGTCGGTGCCGCGGGTGGCGGTCCGCAAGCGGGCCAAGTCCGAGGTGAGCTCGCGGTACTCCTGAACGAACTCGCGCACCACCGTCTCCTCCTGCCCCTTCAAACCACCAGCCTGAATACGCTTCAACCGTTCGGCGAACGCCGACCACCGCGGTGCGTTGATGGCTACAATAGCGTGACGCTCGCGCGCCGCACCGGCATCACTCCGCGCAGCAACTCCACGTACTCTGGCCTGCTGCTCCTCGTCATGTAGTCGCACCAACGCGCTGATTGGTGAAGACTGCTTCGCATGGTCGTCGAGGACAGCGGCAAGCCGCTCGGCGATTGAGGCAGCAAGTGCCGTACGCCGTGCATCATCAAATTGCAGGCGCCGTTGCACGAAACGATCCAACATCGCGTACTCCGGCTCGGTGAGCCGCGCGTTAATCGCCATTGGTGTGGCGTGATCCGTGCGCCGTGTGGCCTTTGCGACGAGCGGTTGCTGGGTTACGTCTTCCTTGACCACCAGCGTACCTGCTGCCATATCGCCCAGGCGCTTGCCGCGAGAACTGGTGACCAGTGCGACTATACCCACCGCATAGAGAAGCCCAGGCTGCAGGTCAACAAAGCGCACGAGATTGCGAATCGCCGACGCCTCGAACGTCACGGCCAGTCCCCCATCAAGCACCACACGCAGACGCATCATGCGCTTACCAGGCGTCTGCCCGTCATTCAGTGCCTCAAACAGGACGTAGTACAGCCACACCAGCGCGAACACCAAGAGGCCTATTACCGCACTCACCCACGCGGCCGTCAGTTTCTCGTACGCTCCCTTAGCTACGAAGCCTGACCCGACCATCGCCATACCGAGCGCCATGGCAACGGCAATCGCCAGGCAAATCAGATAGTCGATGATGGCGGCCACCGAACGCGAGCCCACGCCAGCAACTGTATAAGACAGGACCACCGCTTCCGGCGTTTCGACATCAACGGATTGCGACAGTGACACAGCCGGCACAGGGGACGCTCCTCTTTGATATTGCTCGGCCTCGCCGAAACCACTCACGGCGCAGAGCTCGGCGATTGTATTCGCAAGCTAGCCGTTCTCTCAAAGGGTCACCACGCGCGAAGACGCGCGCGTCTGCCTCGTTGCAGGGCACGTCCCCACGGGGTTGACGCCGCAACCGGAGCGGCTTCTATTTCTCAGTAGTGAGATATTCGACCGCGCCCAACGGGCGTGCAGATCCCCCTACGATGTGAGGCACTACCCCATGCAGTGGATTCTTGACCCGGCCCATAGCCAGATCCAGTTCTCCGTGAAGCACCTCGGCATTTCCACGGTGCGCGGCACCTTTCAGCAGTTCAGTGGCACCGTCGAGGAGGACGGCGGCCTCGTGAGTGCCGTGCACGTCGAGGTCGATGTGGCGTCGCTCAACACGGGCAACGAACAGCGCGATGGGCACCTCAAGGGTGCCGATTTCTTCAACGTTGAGGCCAATCCCACGGCGTCGTTTGCCTTGACGGCGTTCCAGCGCACGGGCGACGACGTGCAGGCCAGCGGCCACCTCACCATTGCCGGCGTCACGAAGCCCATCACCCTCACGGGCGAGATCGGCGGCCCGGCCAAGGATCCCTGGGGCAACCAGAAGGTCTCGGCGGTGCTCGAAACCAAGATCTCGCGTAAGGAGTGGGGCCTCGTGTGGAACGTGGCGCTCGAGGCCGGTGGCGTGCTGGTCAGCGACGACGTGAAGCTCCACATCGACGTGCAGGCACAGCCAGCCGCAAACGCCACCGCCGCCAGCTAAACCGGGTCAGTTCTTCCAGTCGGCCACAAACAGGTTCGTTTCCCCGGGCTTGGCATCATGCCGGTTGGAAGCCCAGATCAGCTGCTTCCCATCGGGACTGAACATCGGAAAGCCATCGAAATCCTCGTGCGTCGTGAGACGCTCGAGGCCGGTGCCGTCCACGTTCACGAGGAACAGATCAAAGTTGCGGCTGCGCGGATTGCGATGGTTGGACGAAAAGATGATCCGCTTGGAATCGGGCGTCCACGACGGCCCGAAGTTGGCACCGCCGAGCTTGGTGATCTGCGTCTGGTCGGAGCCGTCGGCATTCATCACGAACAGCTCCATACGGTTCGGGCGGATCATGCGCTTACCAAGCAGCTCCTGATACGCCTTGAGCTCGGCGGGGTCGGTGTAATGCCACGCGCGATACACAATCTTTTTCCCGTCGGGCGACCACCATGGACCGCCGTCGTATCCGGGGGTCGTGGTAAGGCGCTTCACGTTGGTGCCATCCACATTCATCGTGTAAATGTCGAGATCACCGTCTTTCAGTGACGTGAACACGATGGATGTGCCGTCGGGCGACAGCACCCCCTCCGCGGTGTACACGCCGTAATTGGTGAGGCGCTTGAGATCCTTGCCGTCACGGCCCACGGTGTAGATGTCGAATGGATCGATGCCCCACACGTAGCCCTGCGATGGATCGGGCTTCACGGGACAGGCGCTGTCGGCCGCGTGGGTCGACGCAAAAAAGAGGCGCTGGCTGCCCGGGAGGAACCATCCACAGGTGGTCTTCCCACCCACCGACACTTTGGTGAGTCCCGATCCATCCCGGCGCATCACGTACTGCTGATCGCAGGTGCGGCCGTCACGCGTGGACTGGAAGGTGATGTACTGCCCATCGGCGCTGAAATACGCCTCGGCGTTCTCGCCGCCATTGGTAAGCTGGCGGATGTTCGAGAGGTGGGTTTCGCCACTGTCTGGGGCGATGACGTCGCCCAGTGGGGCGGCCGCACCGGTGGCGGCACCGGTACGGGACGACGTGCTACAGGCCGCCACCAGGCTGGCCGTGGCCACGACGATCGGAAAGAGGGGAGAAAGACGCATGGGCTGAACCGTAACCGATTCAGCCCATGCGGCAATTCAGTAGAGATACCTACCGGACACGGCCGGTGGTCAGTTCCCGCTGCGGCGAGCCACGCCCGCCTTGGTGACTGCCGGCGCGGCACCCGCGGCGGAGAACACGTCCTTCTGCACCCCCGCCTTTTTCAGCAGGTCCATCGCGGCCCGCAGTTGGTTGTCGTCCTTCAAGGTGCGCCGACGGACGAGGGTGTCCCCGAAGGAGACCTTCGCCACCCGATCCTCGATGGCCCGATCGATATCCGTGGCGCCGCCATCCCAAATGGCCCGGTCGATTTTGACCGAGTCCGCCACGAGCTTCTGATACAGCTCATCACGCCACGCCGGGTTCACCGCGAAATCGGGCTTGAGCTTGCCCTTCTGGTTTTCGGCGATCACCGCGATGGAGTTGAAGTACTTCTGGAAACTCGGGGCGATGGCCCGCCGGAACGCCTGCTCGGCCGCCGACAGGGTGTCGGGCGCCACGATGACGTCGGGGGTAATGGCCCCGCCGCCGTACAGGGTGCGGCCGCTGGCCGACTTGTAGGTGGGGCGTGCCTTTCGCACCGAATCGGACTCCATGGAATCCGGCATCACTTCAAGGAACTGCCCCTCGGCGTTCAGCTTCCGCTCCTTCTGGATGGAGCGCCCTGACGGCGTGTACCACTTCCCCGTGGTGATCTTGAGCGCGTATCCACCATCGAGGTTGTACACCGACTGGACGAGCCCCTTGCCGAAGGACGTGGTACCCAGCACCAGCGCCCGGTCGTAGTCTTGCAACGCGCCGGCCACAATCTCCGACGCCGAGGCCGACCCGCCGTCCACCAACACCACCAACGGGATCTCCGGGGCGAGTGGGTCGCTCTCCGAGACGAATTTCTGGAACTCGCCACGGCCCCGCACTGACAACAGCTCCTTGCCCTTGGGCAGGAACAGGTTCGACATGGCAAAGGCCTCGTCGAGGATACCGCCCGGGTTACCACGGAGGTCGAGAATGATGCTCTTCGCGCCGCGCTTGGTGAGGGCGATCACGGCCGTGGCGATGTCTTCGGTGGCCTGCTCCGAGAAGCGCTCCAACGGCACGTAGCCGGTGCGCTCGTCGATCATCATGGTGTAGCGCACCGCGGGCGCCTTAATCTCCGCCCGTGTGAACTGCATTTTCACCGGCTGCGGTACGCCGATCCGGCCAAAGGTGACGGTCACGGGCGTTCCCACCGGGCCCAGCAGCTTGTTCTGGACCTGCTGCGTGTTGAAGCCCCGCGCGTTGGTGGTATCGATGATCATGATTTTGTCGCCTTCCTGCACCCCACCGCCCTCGGCGGGGGAGTTGGCGAACACCTTATTCACGGTGACGTAGTCGCCGACCTTCGAGATTTCCATGCCGATGCCGGCATAGCGCCCGTTGGTGTTGCGCGAGAACTCCTCCAGCTGTTTCGGCGTGAAGAGTTCGGTGTACGGGTCGTTGAGCTCCTTCACCAGGCCGCGCGCGGCCTTTTCGTAGAGCTGCTGCGCGTCGAGGGTGTCCACGTAGCGCAGCGCGACGAAGGTGAGCACCTGGTCGAGGAGCTGCGCGCCACCACGCGTGGACCGCGCCTGCAGGGCGAAGCCCCCGGCGAGCACGGGGAGGAGAATCAGGCTGGCCAAGGCGGCCTTGCGGGTGCGTGTCATGCAGCGGCTCTCAATAAAGGGACCGGGGAAACTCTCTAAGATACGTACGCGTACCGCCCCGTGCTGTTCCGAAACGCGGGCTCATGACTCTTCACGGGGGCGTGCGCCGAGGACGTAGTCCACGGTCCAGACCCGATCATACTGCCGAATGGCGATGTCCCGCACCAAACCGGCGCTCAGCAGCATTTCGTGCGCCGGTTGCAGCACGCGCTGGAGATGTGAGGGGTATCGCTGCGTAAGGGGAAGTTGCTCGGCCAACCGTTCCAGTGATACCCGCCACGAAAGCCGGCCATCGGCACGCGCCACTTCGAGCATGCGATAGAGGCGGCGGGCCACCGGGGAGGACAGGGCGTGGTAGCGGACGGCGGAGAGCGTGATGGTGTGGCGCGCCGCGAGGTTGGCCCGCAGGGTAGGCGAGAGGGTGACGCGCGCATCACCCGGCTCACCAGCGGCCAGATTCCCAAACAGATGCAGCTGTTCGCGATCGGCCACGCGGCGACGCTGTACCGACACGGCACTGAGCACGGTAAAGCTGATATCGGCATGCGCCGACTGCGCAGACCAGTACGCCCCAACCGATTCAAGGGTGGTGCGCTCCAACCGGGAAAGCGCGGCCCGCAGTTGCTCGTAGGTGCGGCCGTCGGCGCGTCGGCCCATTGAGCGCAGGAAGGCGTGCAGCGTGAAGGACACGGCCCCGTCGGCGGGCGAGCCCGCTTCATGGTACCGGTGCAGCAGTTCCACGTACACGTCCTGATCGAAGGTGCCGGGAAGTCGATCGCCAGGCACCGGAATGACGCGCCACCGCCCACCGTTCTCGGTTGAGAACGACACGGGGGTATCATCGGCGGAATCGCTGAGTCGAAAGAGCGGGAACTCCTCAAGCGAGCGGTCGAGGAGCACCCCGCGCACGGCCGGGCGTCTGCGTGCAGCGAGTGTCATCGAGGGAGTAAGCTGTCCCCTCAACGGTACGGGCGCCAGTCTACGTGAGCGGAATCACCTGTCCGGAGACATTTCGTGCGAGCGGGCTCACGAGAAAGGCGATGACATCCGCCACCGATTCACGATCCACGTACCCGGTGCGCTCGCCCATGTCGGCCACGTTTGACGCGGTGCGGACCGCCGCTGGGGCCACGGCATTGGCTCGCACGCCATGTGGCCTCTCTTCGGCCGCCACGGCCCGCATGAGCGTCAGCACGCCACTTTTGGCCGCGGCGTAGGCGGCGATCCCCTTGGGCTCGCTCCCCGGGAGCGCTGTTACGGAGCCGAAATACACAAAGCTCCCCTGGGCCGCGCGCACGGCGGGCAGAAATGCGCGCGTGGCACAGAAGGCGGTGTCCAGACTGATGGTGAATTGCCGGCTCCACGCCACGGGGTCGGCGTCGCTAATCGGGCCGGTCATCGCGAAGCCGCCGGCCGCACAGATCACGGCATGCACCCGTCCGCCGAATTGCGCGTGCGTGTGCTGGAGCACCTGATCAGCCGCGGCCTTGGCGGCGTCGGCATCCGCCAGATTGGCCACATGGGCGGTGGCGCTGAATCCCTGCGCGGTGAGCCACGCGGCGCGCGCGTCCACTTCGGCGGCCTGCACATCCAGCAGCGCCAGCGTGGCACCGCGCTGCGCAAAGGCAAGCGCGACCGCTTCACCCACCTGACCGGCACGGCCGACTCCGGTGATCACGATGAGTTTGCCGCTGAAATCGAGTGGGTCGGTCATGGGTGACCTCATGTTGTGTAATGACGTGGGATTCGCTGTCGTAATGGAATCAAACTGCATAGGACCCAAAGCAAACTACAAACCGATACAGCCAGAACACGGAGACCGCGGATTGCCACGGAAACAACACGGATAAGCGAAAAGGCGATGTTTGCTTATCTGTGTTGTTTCCGTGCTGATCAGTGGTCTCCGTGCTCCAGCAGTTGCAGTTGCAATTGCTGTTGCCGTTGCCGTTGCGATCTACTTCAGCAACTCGCGAATGGTGTCGGCGGTCGCTTCAAGGCAGCGCGCGAGCCGATCGGGGGTATGGTCGCCCATGTGGCCGATGCGGAACGTGCTGCGCTTGAGTTTGCCGTAGCCGCCACCAATCACGAAACCGCGCTTCGCGACTCCTTTCACCACGTCGTCACCCTTGAGGGCGTCGGGGAGGGCCACGGCGGTCACGGTGCCGCTGCGCGCGTGCTCGGGTGCGTACACGCAAAACGGGGCACCGGTATCTTCCCGCAGCTGTCGCACCCAGTCGTGCGTCATTTCGGCCATGGCCGCATGCCGAGCCCACCGCGCGTCGATGGTTTCCCGCGCGATGTGTTCGCCCTGCACGGCCGTGGCGTACAGCAAGGAGATGGCCGGCGTGCTGGGGGTTTGGTTTTTGTGCACGAACTCTTCGTACTCCACCAGATCGAAGTACAGCCCGCGCGCCGTGGCGGTGGCCGCTTGCTCGAGAAAGCGCGTAGACGCGACACCGAACGCGAGACCGGGGGGCAGCGCGAGCGCCTTTTGCGATCCCGTGAACACGAAGTCGAGCTCCCAGGCATCGGTTTCAACAGGGACGCCGCCCAGTCCCGTGACCGAATCCACCAGCACGGCGGTGTCGTGCTGATGAGCCAGCGCCGTGACCGCCGGTAACGACGTGAGGGTCCCAGTGCTCGTCTCGGAGTGGACCACGGTGAGCGCGGCGTAGTGTCGGTCGCGCAACGCGCGCTCCACCGCTTCGAGTGGTACGGGCTGATGCCAGTCGCCGCCAATCACGTGCGTGTCACGACCGCAGGCCACCGCGATATTGGCGAAACGTTCACTGAAGGCACCGTTCACCAGCGACAGGATCGGTCCCGGCGCCGCGCAGCGAATCGCGGCTTCCATGAGTCCGGTGGCCGAAGAGCTTGACACGTAGACCGGGCGGGCGCTCCGGAAGATTGGACGCAACCCCTGTTGCAGGCGGGCGAACAGGGCCTCAAATGCGGCACCGCGATGCGGCAGCATGGGCGCCAGCATCGCCTCCAGCACCTCGCGTCGTACCTCGGTGGGTCCGGGAAGGAAGAACGTACCGAAGTCAGACATGGCGCCCTATCTCGACGAGGCGGGGAAGAAGAGCAGTGGATAGAGGGCGGCCATGCTGTCCGCTTCGGCGTCGGCCACGGCCACCACCTGCTCGCGGCGGGCTACGCCGGTGTAGGCGATAAACTCCGTGACCACGCCGCGTACGATGGCATCGGTTGCCCCGTCGCCGATCATCACCGTCGGCGATGCCAGGGCGAGGCGGTGTACCGTGAGCGGCTTGCCGTGTTGCGTCGACAGCGGCTGCTCTCCATCCAGCACACTCATGGTGCCATCGGCGTCGCGCGTGAGCGACACGGCATGCACCTGATGGGGTGCGACGCCCAGTTGCAGCGCAATCGGCATGATGGCCACGCGCAGTCCACCACTGAGCAGATGCACCTGACACCCGGCACGCTGCAGGAGCGTGATCAACTCGTGGGCGCCGGGCTGCAGCGACTCGCGATACGCGTCGGATAAGGCGACCAACTCCCCGGCCGTTGGTCGAATGCGCTCCAGCCGCCGCAGATAGACCGACTCAATGGGAAGCTCCCCCGCCATGGACCGCGCCGTGAGCTGTTCGCTCTCGCGGGCCACGTCGGGATGGCGTCGCGCCGCGAGCCAGTCAATGCCTTCAATGGCACAGAGCGTGGAGTCCACGTCGAAAATCACGGACCTGAAGCGCGGACGGCGCAAGTCAACGGGTGGCGCGATGACGGTGGTGTTCACAGCACGTTGCCGGGTGCGAGCAGGCCAAGCGGGTCGAACTCCCGCTTGATGGCGTGCATGAGGCGCAATTGCGCCGGGGTGGCCTGCATGGGCAGCCACCGGCGCTTGAGTTTTCCGATGCCGTGTTCGGCGGCCACGGTGCCACCCATCGCGATCACCTCGCGCAAGGTTGCTTCAACCACCTGCTCAATGCGCCCTAACTCGTTGGCATCCTGCGCAATGAAGTTTTGATGCGGATGCCCGTTTCCGGCGTGTCCATAGGCGATGCCGGAGGTGATCCCGGCGTCTGCCGCGATGGATCGCGCCCGGTGCAGCGCCTCGGCGAGTCGCGGATACGGCACGGCCCAATCGGTGCTCACCTTTCGCCCGCCGAAGGGTCGTCGCGCCGCGCCGCGTTCGTTCATGGTGGCAGGCACCGCATGGCGGAGGCGCCGTGCATCTTGTAATGCCGAGGCCGAATCGTACACGCGAATGTCGGCGCTGTCGGCGTCATGCGCGTCGGCCAGTTCGAGCCAGGACTCCAGCGGCAGCTCATCGTCGGGCTGTGCGTCATCGGCCCCTGTTTCCTCCACATACACCATGGCTACGGCGTTGCTCGCCCACCCTGAGCAGCCGTCGGCCGCACGCGCAATATCCATGGCCCCCTGATCGAAGAACTCGAGACAGCGTGGATGGACCGCGTTTGACCGCCGTGCGGCCACCACAAAGGCGAGCGCGTCCGCTTCGCGGGAAAACGGAATCATGAGACCGAGCAGCTGCGCCGGCAGCGCGTGCAGCGCGAGTTCCGCCTCCACCACCACGCCCAGCGTGCCTTCACTGCCGACGAACCAATCCACCGGATCGTGCGTGATGGGATAGCCCACGGTGTTCTTCTCAAGTTGCGGCCGCCGCAGGGTGAGCGGTTCGCCACTGGCCAACAGCACCGTGATGGCCCGCACATGGGGCCGCGTGGCCCCATAGCGCAGTGAGCGCGCCCCGGAGGCGTTGCAGGCAATGGCCCCACCAATGGTGGATTCCTCTTCACTGGTTGGATCGGGCGTGAAGAGCAGGCCGGCCGCTTCAGCGGCGCGTCGGACATCGGCTACAATGGCACCGGGCCCTACCCGCACGCAGCGCGCGTCGCGATCCACGTCATCGATGTGCGCCAAGCCACGCAGCGAGAGGAGCACACCGCGATCGGTAATCGAAGCGCCGGTGGTACTCGATTGCCACCCGGCCGCGGTGACAGGGGTGCGCGTTGCGGTGGCCTCGCGCAGCAGTTCCATGACCTCGGCCATCTCGGTGGGACGCGCGACCGCCTCGGGGATGAGTTCGAGGCCGGAGGCATCGCGAGCAAAGGCCCGACGGATGTCGAGATCAACGGTCGTACTGTCACGGGCGAGCGTCATCGTGCTTACCCGTCGCCGAAGTGGGCAACGCTGGCCGTGAGGACATCCGGCAGTTGCAGCAGCGCCGCGCGGGTGGCTTCGCTCACGGTGCCGTCCACGGAAATGGCCGCCAGCGCATCGCCACCCTGCGCCAATCGTGCCTGATGGTATTCCGCAATGTTCACCTGACGTTCCCCGAGCAACGTGCCAACACGACCGATAACGCCGGGAACGTCATGATTGGTGAGAATGAGCAGCGTTTGCTTCGGATTCACGTCAACGTGGAACTGTCCAATGCGCGTAAGGCGCGGTGTGCTTCCCTCGGGGGCGGCACCCGCCACGGACAACTGCTGCATCCCGCCGGCGAGTGCGACTTCGATGCCGCGGGGATGCCCGAGGTCACTGGATTCACCAACCGACAGTTCGATGCCGCGGGCCTCGGCGAGGCTGCGGGCATTGATGAGATTCAACCGGTCCGTTTCAATAACCCCTTCCAGCACACCGGCTGCCGCGGCCGCGAGCAGGGGCCCGGCGCCATGTGCCAAGTCGGGCCCCACACGCAGGGCCACGCGGCGCACCGCGCGCATCCCCTGATCGGCCAGCACGGCGCGCGCCACGGCGGCGGCACGACGCGCCACGAGCATGGCGGGCTGCAGCGCTCCCCACTCACCTGCTGCCCCTGCCACGTTGATCGACTTGGACAGATCGTTGTGCAAGAGGGCATCCCGCACCGCGACACAGACATCGCGCGACACGTTGCGCTGCGCTTCCACGGTGTTGGCCCCGAGGTGCGGGGTGAGCAGCAGGTTCGGTGCCGTGCGTAACGGGGAATCGGACGCGAGCGGCTCGGCGTTGAACACATCCAACACGGCGCCGCGGAGTTGATTCCCCTGGAGCGCGCTCAGCAGCGCCGGTTCGTCAACAATGCCACCGCGGGCCATGTTCACCACCACCGAGCGCGCGGGCAGACGGCCCAGCTCCCGTTTGCCGATCATGCCGCGTGTTTCGTCGTTGAGCGGCACATGCATGGTGAGGATATGGCTTTCGGTTAACAGCGCATCCAGCGAAAGGGCACGACGTACGCGGAGCGCTAAAAAGCGCTCGTCGGCGATGTAGGGATCGAACGCCACCACGGTCATCCCGAAGGCCTGCGCCCGTATGGCAACCTCGCTGCCAATGCGACCAAGGCCCACGATGCCGAGCGTCTTGCCCTTGAGTTCGCGCCCCATGAGCGCGGAGCGATCCCACGTGCCCTGCTGCATGGAGTGTACCGCGGCCGGCAGCTGGCGTAACAGGCCAATGACGGTGCCGAAAAACAGTTCCGCAACGGCGACGGTGTTGCCGGCGGGCGCGTTGATAATGGCGACGCCGAGCTCGGTGGCGACATCGAGCGCGATGTTGTCCACGCCCACCCCAGCCCGTCCCACCACGCGCAACTGCTTGCCCGCGCGCAACAGCTCCGCGGAAATGCGCGTGGCGCTCCGTCCTACAATGGCGTCGTAGTCGCCGATGCGCTCAAGGAGCGCTTCTTTGGAGAGCGTTGGGACTTCGTCTACGATGAGCGCGGGCTCGGCCGCCAGCAGTGCCACGCCTTCCGGATCGACATCGTCAGTTACGAGCACGCGATAGGTCATGAGCACACCAAAGGGAAACGGGACCGCACTACCACGGGCCCAACACTACAGACTGAAGTCGTTTCGGCCCAAGGTGTGGCGCAGCATGTCCCGCAGGCTCACGAGCAGGTCGTCGCGCGCGGCCGGTGAATCGTCGCGGACGAGCAGCTCCACGCCGTCGGCGATGGGGACATGTCGCCAGCTGGCGACACCGTGCTGTTTCGGCGCTGCGGTATCGAGCTGTAACGTGAGGGCCGGTGCCAGCGATGCGGCGACGCGCCGTTCCAGCGCATCGCCGGTGACTTCCCGCATTTCCTGCTTGATCGCATCGAGTGTCTGTCCTTCACGCTGACGGATCTTGATGGCGAGCAGTTGCAGCAGATGCCGATATCCGTACGTGGCCGCCGTGCCCGCGCCTTCCGGGCGATCAAGCAATCCGTTGGCCACGTAGAAGCGCACGGCACGCGCGCTGGGTGTAGCCCGCGCTGATGCATTGGTGGGCTTCATACCAGCGGAATCCACCAGTGCGGCGGCGTGCGCTGCGAGCCCGCGGGCATTCCACGGAGCGTGGCGCGCGTGCGCGCGCAGAAGTGGGACGGGAGACTCGGCCATGGGCGGGAGAATATACGCGCTATCGAGGCCGCGTGCTTACCCCGTCCAGTTGGAATCGGTCCAGCGGCACGCGGGAGGCTAGGCCGGCGTGAAGGCGGAACGCACGCCGGCGTTCACGGCGAGCTGGGCGATGGTGGAGAGGTCCACCGGCTTCTCGATGAAATGGAGCGCGCCGAGTCGGAAGGACGCCTGCCGGTTGGAATCGTCGGGGTATGCCGTAAGCACCAGCACCGTAGCATCTGGGGAGAGCATCCCCGCCAGTGCCATCACCTGCAGGCCGCCGTCCCGCTTGCCACCGAGGCGCAGGTCGGTGACGATGAGGTCGAAGCGCTGCGTCCGCAGCTGCTCAAGGGCATCGGGCAAAAGCTCCGCCGCGGTAACGACGTTCCCCTCTACGTCGAACAGTTCCGTCAAAATGTCGCGGATGGACTGTTCGTCTTCGACAACCAGTACGGATTTGGGCGCTTCAGCAGGCGTGGTCATACGGCTGCGCTGTGGCGAGAAGCGCGCCGAGTTGAGCCGTTTCCATTGAACTCCCTTATTCACAACAATTTACACGATTTCCGCATCACAGAAGTGCTCGCCGGCGCTGTCTGAAAACCGGATGGCATGGGGAGCGCTGACCGGAATCCGGTCAGCGGAAACCGGCGGTAGCGGGGGGCGACGGCGGTAACGGTTACGCGCTGTGCCGAGGGTCGCGCTTGAGCTTTTCCAGGAGTGTGGAGCGGGCGATGCCAAGGAGGCGGGCGGCATGCGTTCGGTTGCCACCACTTTCGGCGAGGGCGTCGCGGATGGCGTCCCACTCCGCCTCCTGCAGGGTGCGAGACCGCGTGGTGGCGCTCCGGTCATGTTCGCGCGCGGCGTCGGGGAGCGGCAGTCCAAGGTGGACCGGTTCGATGGGTTGGCCTTCGGCGAGGATGGCGGCCCGCCAGATGGTGTTTTTCAGTTCGCGGATATTGCCCGGCCATCGGTAGCCAACCAGCGCGTCTTCGGCGTTGGTGGTGAGCGTGCTGTTTTTCGGCAGCATGGCGATGGCCATGTTCAGGATTTCGTCCGGTCGCTGCCGGAGCGGGGGGAGCGTGATGGTGAGGACCTGCAAGCGATAGTACAGGTCGGCCCGGAAGCGTTTCTCGGCCACCGCCTCGGCGAGCGACTGGTGGGTGGCCACCACCACACGGGCCGACGATCGCAGCGTGGTGGTGCCGCCGAGTCGCCGGAAGGTGCGTTCTTCCAACACCTTGAGCAGTCGCGGCTGCACGTCGGGGCTCAGTTCTGCGATCTCGTCGAGAAACACGGTGCCTTCACCGGCCATTTCCAACAGACCGCGCTTGGCAACGCGGGCATCCGTGAAGGCGCCTCGCTCGTGTCCGAATACCTCGCTTTCAAAAAAGGTACTCGACAAGGACGCGCAGTTGATTTCCACAAACGGGGACGTGCGGCGCACCGAACGGTCGTGAATCTGGCGGGCGATAAAGCCCTTGCCGGTGCCCGTCTCGCCCTGCAGGAGCACCGGCGCCTCGGGGTTTCTCGCCGCCAAGTCGATGAGATCGGAGACGGTGGGGGCCATGGCCGGAGGGGTGGCCTGGGTGCGTCCCTGCGCGCGTAGCACCGCCACTTCGTGCCGGAGCCGTCCATGTTCGGCGGCGCGCGCCACGGCCGTGGCCAGCCGCTCGAGGTCCACGGGCTTCTCCAACAGGTCGGCGGCTCCGCGCTGCATGGCGGCCACCGCGGTGCGCACATCCGCGTAGCCGGTGAGCACGATGACGGCGAGGTTGGGGTCGTCTGCGCGAAGCGCCTCCAGGGTTCGTACGCCATCGGCGTCAGGGAGCCGGAGATCGAGCAGCACGACATCGGGCGCGTGCTCCGCGGCCATCCGGCGCCCCTCGGTGGCGGTGGCGGCCCCACGTGCCGTGAACCCGAAGGTCTCGAAAAACTCCACCAGCGTGGACCGCACGGTGTCGTCGTCATCGATGACGAGGAGCGACAGCGTCATGCGGCCCCCGTGGGGGGGAGGGTGAGCGTGAGCGAGGTGCCGGCCTCCGGCGTGCTATCGATGGTGATGGTGCCGAGGTGCTCGTCCATGATGCGCTGGCAGAGGGCAAGGCCGATACCCGTGCCGCCAGGCTTGGT
>CANHTA010000033.1 GCA_947463135.1 Gemmatimonadota bacterium | reverse complement strand
GGGAAGTACAGTGTGGATGCGCGGCTTCGGTAGCCGCGATCTGAAACGACCCTCCCGTTGCGCCGTAGTTCGGTGGTAACCCTCGTTGGTGAACCGCCGGTTGACCTTCCCTTTAGCTCCCCTGTTCATGTCTGCTCTCCCATTGCGCACGGTACTGGCGCTCTCGGCCGCTGCCGCGTTGGCTGCCTGCGCGCCGGCGAAGCCGGTGACTGCTCCCACCCCGGCCCGCGATCCGCGGAATACCCTGAAAGCCGGGCTCTTTGACGCCGGCGAGTTTACCTCCAATCTGAAAGTGGTGGCCAAGGTGGCGTCTCCCAAGGGATTCCTGGGCGAGACGAATTCCGATCTGGCCTTCACCGGGAACTACGTCATTCAGGGCAATTACAACGGCCCCGTGGTGTGGGATATCAGTAACCCCTCCGCGCCAACGCTCGTGGTGGCATACGAATGCCCCGCCTCGCAGAACGACGTGAGCGTGTACAAGAACCTGATGTTCATGTCGGCCGAAGCGATGAATGGCCGCGCGGATTGCAAGCCGGGTGGCGTGAAGGATGTGGTGAGCAAGGATCGTGTGCGTGGTGTGCGCATTTTCGACATCACCAACATCCGCGAGCCCAAGCTGGTGGCCAATGTGCAGACGTGCCGTGGTTCACACACGCACACGGTGCTGGAAGATCCGAAGGACAAAAACAACGTGTACATCTACGTGTCAGGTTCGTCGGGCATCCGTCCGGCCGGTGAATTGGCCGAGTGCGCGGCAACACCGAGCACCGACGCGAACTCCTCGCGGCTGCGCATTGAGATCATCAAGGTGCCCCTCGCCAATCCGGCGTCGGCGGCGGTGGTGGGGCGCGCGAATATCTTTGCGGGGCTTGGCGCCGCCAAGAGTCACGGGGTATCGCCAGCCGATAAGGCCGAGATGGATGCCGCCCGGGCGAAGGGCGCGTTCACGATCATGATTCCGGCGATGAACGAGGAAATCGTGCTGCCGGCGCAGATGGTGAAGCCGGTGATTGACAGCATGATGAAGGCGCGTGGTGCAACAACAGCCAATGCAGCCGACACCGCTGCGGCGCGGCCGTTGGTGAATGCGATGGTGATGCGGATGCTTGCGGCGCAGGGGATGGATAAGCCGCAGCCGGTGCCGACCACGGTGAGCGAAGGATCGCAGTGTCACGACATTACCGTGTATCCCGCGCTCGGACTCGCCGGTGGCGCCTGCGAAGGGCATGGCCTGCTGCTGGATATCAGTAACCCTGTTGCCCCCGTGCGTCTTGACGCCGTGGCCGATTCGAACTTCGCCTACTGGCATTCTGCCACCTTTAACAACGATGGCACGAAGCTGCTGTTCAGCGACGAGTGGGGTGGTGGGGGTTCGCCCAAGTGCCGTCCACTCGATAAGCCGGAGTGGGGGGCGAACGCCATTTTTGAAATTGTGAACAAGAAGCTGGTGTTCAAGAGCTACTACAAGATTCCCACGTACCAGACGTCGAACGAAAACTGTGTGGCCCACAACGGCTCGCTGATTCCGGTTCCCGGTCGTGACATCATGGTGCAGGCGTGGTATCAGGGTGGCATCTCGGTGTTCGATTGGACCGATGCGGCACGTCCGAAGGAAATTGCGAGCTTCGACCGCGGCCCCGTGGACAGCACGCGTATGGAGATGGGCGGCTCGTGGTCGGTGTACTGGTACAACGGCAACATCGTGAGCTCGGAGATTGCGCGCGGGATGGACGTGGCGCAGTTGGTGCCCAGCGAATTCATCTCGCAGAATGAGATTGATGCCGCGAACACGGTGAAGTGGGACTACTTGAACGCCCAGGGGCAGCCGAAGATTTCGTGGCCGCCCAGCTTTGCGCTGGCCAAGGCGTACACCGATCAGCTGGAGCGGAAGGGGTGCGTAGCGCCGGCCAAGATCGGTGACATCCGTGCGCAGATTGCGAACGCCGAGAAGGCGAACGGTGCAGCACGCAATGCGGCGCTGGCGAAGTTGGTCACGGATGTGGAGGGCAGCCGCAGCTGCGACGCGGCCAAGGTGGACCTGCTGAAGAAGTCACTGCAGGATTTGCAGACGCTGGCGATGTAACGCCCCGTGTTGGGGACACGATCCTGAACAAACGCCGTGGCCGTCACTTGCTCGACAAGTGGCGGCCACGGTCGCATGATTCTGCTATGCACTCTTCCACACGCGTTCCACGTATGCTGGCCGCCGCTGCGCTCGCGGCGATGGGTACCGCTGCGGCCTGCTCCCCCAAGGCCGATTCCGCCGCCGACACACTCCTTCCCGCGGCCGCCGACACGTTTCCGTCGCAAGAGGGGATGATCGATGTGCCCGGCGGCAAGGTGTGGTATCGCAAGATCGGCAACGGGCCCGGGGTGCCGTTGCTGGCGATGCATGGTGGTCCCGGCGGCACGTCCTGTCGCTTCGAGGTGCTGGCGCCGCTCGCCAACGAACGGCCGGTCATTTTCTACGATCAGCTGGGGTCGGGACGTTCGGAGCACCCTACCGATACGTCCCTGTGGAATTTCCCGCGCTTCGTGCAGGAGGTGGACGCGGTGCGCCGTGCGCTCAAGCTGGACACGGTGCATCTGCTGGGGCACTCGTGGGGCGGAGCGTTGGCAGCTGAGTACCTGATTGCCACCAAACCCACCGGCGTGCGGTCGGTGATCTTCAGCAGCCCGCTCATCTCCACGCCGCGGTGGATTGCCGATGCCGACAGCTTGCGTGAGCAGCTGCCGGAGGCAATTCAGCAGGTGTTGGACGAACATGAGCAAGCCGGCACGATCAATTCACCAGCCTACCAGGCAGCCACTGATTCATTCTATGCACGTCATGTGCAGCGGCTTCCCACCGCCCCGATTGCCCGCTGCGCCGGGGTGACGTCTAACGACACGATTTATCGTCAGATGTGGGGGCCCACGGAGTTTCGGTCAGACGGTTCGCTGAAATCGTGGACGCGTTCGGCGCAGATGCGCGAGATCACTGCGCCGTCGCTGTTTATCGCCGGCGAGTTCGACGAAGCGCGCCCCACCACGCTGGAGGAGTTCCGCGCCACGATGCGTGATGCTCGGCTGGTGGTGATCCCGGGGGGAGCGCACGCGGCGATGCGCGAGAAGCCGGCGGAGTACGTGGCGGCGGTGCGGGCTTTCCTGGCCGACGTTGAGCGGCGGCAACCTTGATGCGTGCGCGCCGGCTGAATGAGCACCTCGACGAGGGGCACGGTACGCGCGGTGGCGATCTGGCGCGATCGCTCCGCGGGACGCTGGTGCATTTGGACGAGCCCCGCTTCGACCTGCTGTATGCGGCGTGCGCGCTGCACACCGATGGGCTTACCACCGGTGATCCAACAATGCAGGCGTGCTGGGACGCCGACCGCCTTGATCTCGGTCGCGTTGGGATCCAGCCGAAGCCGGAATTGCTGTGCACGGATGCGGCGCGCGAACTGCTGCCATGGGCGCATAAGCGGGCGACCTCCGATCATGTGCCCGCGGCAGTGCTGGCATCGTGGGGCATGACGACGGCGTTGGGCCCGCGTTGGTAAGGCGCGGCTGTCAGGGTTTTGCTCTGGCGCGGTGAGTGCTCCGGTGACAGCGTGCCGCAGGGTTGCGTCTTCATGATTGGTCCCGTCCTCTGTCCCGTCCTCAGCCATGACGCTGTACTTCGTCAACTTCATGTGGGCGATCGTCCTGTTCGGGATTTTGCTGTGGACGACCGCTTGTGTCGCGCTCAATGCGGCGCTGCGCCGTGGGATGCGAGCGCTGGGGATGGTGCTCAGCTACGGCGTCCTGTGCTGGATGATCGTGGCCCTGCCGTGGCGCGAGGCGGCGGCCACGTGGGGGCTCTTCGCGGCGGCCGGCGGGGTGCTGAGCGTGGTGTACGAACTGTGGGCGCGTGGTCGGTATGCAGGCACCGGACGGCGCCCGCGCCGGCTCATTCGGGTGGAGGGGGTGGTGATGTGGCCTGCGATGATCCCCGACGCCGTGGGGCTGATGGTCAACGATGCCGGCATTCTGCCCGCTGACGCACGCCGCGAGCAGCATCAGGACGACCGAGCCGAGTTGGGCGCAGCGCCGCCAACCGACTAATCCCGCAGCGGCCACGGCCGTAGCTTTCGTCCATCCACGGCGTCCCATTCCACGGCGTCCTGCTCTACGGCATCTCGTTGATCTTCCGGGCATCCCAGTGATCCGACTCCACCGACACGTCCTTTCCGCCCTTATGGCGGTTGCCGCCCTTACGGGCCTCGCGGCGCCGCGCGCCCTTTCCGCGCAGGCCACCTTTCCCAGCGGTGCGGTGCAGGGGCCACGCTGGCGGCACATCGGGCCGTTTCGCGCCGGTCGCACGAAAAGCGCGGTGGGCGTGCCGTCGCAGCCGAACGTGTTCTACATGGCGGCCACCAACGGCGGCGTGTGGAAGACGAACGACGCGGGGCGCACGTGGAACCCCATCTTCGATGCGCAGAACACCGGCTCGGTGGGCGCGGTGGAAGTGGCCCCGTCGAATCCCAACATTGTGTATGTGGGGAGTGGAGAAGGGCTCCAGCGCCCCGATCTGAGCGTCGGCAATGGGATGTATCGGTCGAACGACGCCGGTCGCAGCTGGACGCATCTGGGGCTTCGTGACGGACAGCAAATTCCCCGCATCGCGATTGATCCCACCAACCCCGAGCGGCTCTTCGTGGCGGTGCTGGGGCACCCGTATGGACCGAACGCCGAGCGCGGCATCTATCGTTCGGTGAACGGTGGCCAGTCGTTTGAGCGCGTGCTGTTCAAGGACGACAACACCGGCGGCGCCGACGTGGTGCTGTCGCCCACCGACCCGAACACGGTGTACGCGGTGCTTTGGGAGGCGCGCCAAGGGCCGTGGGAGAACGCGGCGTGGAGCGGTGCCAACTCCGGCCTGTTTAAGAGCACCGATGGCGGCGCCACCTGGAGCCAGCTCGCGGGCGGACTCCCTACCACCGCCGACGGCCTTGGCCGTTTGGGGATCGGCATCAGCCCCAGCAATCCCCGGCGGATCTATGTGACGGCGACGGCCGGCGCCAAGAGCGGTCTCTATCGCAGCGACGACGCCGGCGCGACGTGGACGCGCACCACCACGGACAGCCGCATCTTCGGACGCGGCGATGACTTTGCCGCGGTCACGGTGGACCCGCGCGATCCGAACACTTTGTACTCCATGAACGTGGTGGCCTGGAAGAGTACTGATGCCGGTGTGACGTGGACGGCGTTTCGTGGCGCACCGGGGGGCGACGACTATCAGCGCCTGTGGATCAATCCGCTGGTGCCCACCACCATGCTGCTGGTGGCGGATCAGGGCGCGGTGATCACGGTGAACGACGGCGAGACGTGGAGCTCGTGGTACAATCAGGGCACGGCGCAGTTTTATCACGTGACCGCCGACAATGCGTGGCCGTACCGCGTGTGCGGGGGCCAGCAGGAATCGGGGTCGGCGTGCGTGGCGAGCCGCGGCAACGACGGCAGCATTACGTATCGCGACTGGCGACCGGTGGGGGCGAGCGAATACAGCTACGTGGCCCCCGACCCGCTCAACCCCGACATTCTGTACGGTGGCACGGTGTCCAAGTTCGATCGTCGCACGGGACAGACGCAAAACGTGAGTCCAAATATTGGGCGCACACGCGGCGCGGCTGGCAACGGCCCCGATTACTTCCGTGGTATTCGTACCATGCCGATTCTGTTTTCCCCGATCAATCCGCGAAAACTGTACTACGGCACCAACGTGGTGTGGAGCACGGTCAATGGCGGGTCCACGTGGACGCGGCTGAGCAACGATCTCTCCCGCGAAACGTGGGACGTACCCGCGAGCGTTGGGGTATATGCGAATACGCCGAGCGCCAAGCCGACGCGGCGCGGCGTGGTGTACACCATTGCACCGAGCTACGTGGACTCGAACACCGTGTGGGCCGGAACGGACGACGGGCTGATTCATGTGACGCGCAACGGTGGGGCGACGTGGCGCAACGTTACGCCGCCGCAAATCGGGGCGTGGTGGAAGGTGTCAATCATGGATGCGTCGCACTTCAGTGCAACCACGGCGTACGCCGCCGTGAATACGCTGCGCCTCGATGATCTGCGTCCGCACATTTACCGCACTCGCGACGGTGGCGCCACGTGGACCGAAATTGTGAAGGGGATCGCACCCGATGCGCCGATTAATGTGGTGCGCGAAGATCCGGTGCGACGGGGGCTCTTGTACGCGGGGAGCGAGACGCAGGTGTGGTTCTCGCTGGACGACGGCGATCACTGGCATTCGCTGCGTGGCAACATGCCGGCGATCTCGATTCGCGACCTGATCATCAAGGACGATGATGTGGCCGTGGGTACGCACGGTCGCGGCTTCTGGATTCTTGATAACATCACCGCGCTGCGTCAGTGGAGCGCACAAACGGTTGAGGCGCCGGCCACGTTGTTTAAGCCGGCCACGGCGACGCGTGTGCGGTACTCGATGTACACGGACACGCCGGTGCCCCCCGATGAACCGCGGGCAGAGAATCCGCCCGATGGTGCGATGATTGACTACTACCTGTCGCGTGACGCACAGCGTGTGACGCTGGATATTCTCAATGCCGCTGGCCGGGTCGTGCGCACCTTCTCCAGCACGGACGCCACGCCGGCGCCGACGGACGCCGGCAATTGGCCGCGCTACTGGTTTCGCCCACCTTCCGCGCCCAGCGCGAAGGCCGGGTTGCAGCGCTTTACGTGGGACCTGCACTATGCGCGACCCACCACGGAGTGCACACTCCCCATCTCGGCTACCCCGTACAACACCAAGTGCGAGCCCGAGGGGCCGTGGGTGATGCCGGGGGTGTACACGGCGCGACTGACGGTGGATGGGGTGGTGCACACGCAGCCGTTTCGCGTGCGTATGGACCCGCGGGTGACCACGCCGGTGGCCGCGCTGCGGCAGCAGCATGACCTGTCGGTTGCGCTGTACGATGCGATGTTGGAGGCGCAACGCCTTATGGCGGAGGCCCGTACCAGCGCTCGGAGCGCGTTTGTGGGAGCCGACGGCTTCGGCGGCGTCGGTGCCGCGCATCAACCGGTGATCGATGCCTTACAAGACAGCGATGCCCCGGCCACGAACGTCATGATACAAACCGCCAAGGCGCGCTTGGCGGCCTATGCGGCGCTCAAGGCCCGGTGGTTGGCCACCCCCTAACAGCCGCTACTTCTTCGGCGGCGGGGCATAGCCCGGGGGTGGCCCGTCCGGGTGCATCGCGCAGGCTGGTGGTTGCTCAACCGTAAAGGAGAAGTTTGCGATGCGCCACGAGTCCCCGACCTGGAGCAGCGTGAGCAGATCCACACCGCAGTGCGACCATTTCCCTTCGGCCCATAAATCGTACGGTAACCACACCGAGGCGAGGGTGCCGGCAATGCGAACGGTGGGTTGGTAGCCACGCTCAATAATGGGGGCGCGCTTCCCTGTGGCGTTGAGTGACGCGATGGTCCGCAAGGAGTAAGTGCCACCGCGTCCGTCGCGCTCCTGCGTTGGGAACATCTGTGCTTCCGGAATCATCAGCCCGGTGAGCGCTCGCATGTCACCGTTGTTGATGTGTTGCAGCGCGGAATCCACCACCGCCATCACGGCGGTGCGTCGTGCATCGCTCGCGGGGAGGTCACGGTGGGGGCCACGCGTGTGCGTTGCCGACGCACAACCGGTGATCATGGCCAGCAGCAGGGCAGATGCGTAACGCATAGGTGGCACGATGGGGAAAGGCGTGGTGGGCTAGCGAAGCACCGGGGGCGCGAGAAACCGTTGGGATTGCCGTTCGTAGGCATGCGCGAGCGCTAACAGGCGCGCATCACTGCCAGGTAGTCCAACAAACGACAGGTTCCCGGCCGGCATGCCGGAGGCTGAATGTCCTGCCGGCACCGACACCTCGGGCAGTCCAAGCCAATTACCGTAGCCAAGCGTTGTGCGCACATCGGGCCACGGGTCGGTGGCAGCGGGGGCGCCGAAGGGCATGGTGGGGTACACCATGGCATCAATGCCTTTGGCGCGGAAAGACGCCGCGAGTTGTGCCACGATGGCGCTCCGCGCGCGTGCAAATGACTGACTGGCCGGGTCGTGCTCGTACGGCTGAGCAATGAGTGGCGCCATGGCCGCCCACGCCGTGGGCAACACGTCGTAGAACGCACGAAACGCGGCATGTCCACGTTGGAGCTGTTCCATGGCGCTCCCCCCGTGCCCGGCGAAATACCGCAACAGCGCATTGGCCGTGGCGGCCGGTGCGTTGTGATTTGGCGCCACACGACCGTCGCGCTTGGCATCGGCCGCAAATTGGTCACGCACATCAACACGATTGACCGACGGCACAAAAAGCTCAACGATGGCCCCGGCACGGGTGCAGTCCGCGATGGCACGATCAAACACCGCGAGCGACTCGGCACTCATCTGCGCGCGTGGCACATGCAGCTCCACCAGTCCAAGGCGCGCACCCTGCAGCGCGTCGTCACGGAGGACGCTCAGCCCGCCGCGCGTGTACCTGCTCCTGTCGGCGAGCGCGTCTGAGGCATCGGGGCCGGCGATGGCGTCCAACATGAGGGCGGCATCGGCCACCGTGCGCGCGAGTGGCCCATGCGTATCAAGGTACGGCCATGTGGGAATGACGCCGGTGCGTGGGACCAGGCCGAACGATGGCTTCATCCCCACGACACCGGTGAACTGCGCGGGAATACGGTTTGATCCACCGTCATCGGTACCGAGCGCGGCGAAGGCCATGCCGCACGCCACGACCACGGCAGATCCGGCGCTCGATCCTCCGGGCGTCTTGAGCCCCGCGGGATCATGCGGGTTTCGCACTTGTCCGCTCAGCGAACTGGTCCCGTTGCCGCGATAGGCAAAATCGTCGGCGGCCGTTTTCCCGAGGAGCACGGCACCCGCTGCACGTAACCGTTGCACTTCGAGTGCGTCCCGTGGGACGGCATCAGGAAACAGGCGGGCCCATTCGGCACTGGAGGCCGTGGTGGGAAGCCCTGTCATGTCGTAGATCGACTTGGCGAATAGCGGGACCCCATCGAGCGGGCCCACGAGCGCACGGCGCTTCAGGCGGGCATCTGAGGCGCGCGCTTCGGCGAGTGCTGTGGGTGCGAACTGATCAACGGCCCGCAGCCACTCGTTGGCGCCCCTCGCCCGCTCCAAGGCACGCGCGGTGACTTCCGCCGCGGAGTAGTCACCGCGCAGGCGCCCGGCTTGATACTGCGCAATCGTGCCGCGTAGTGGATCGTCGGCAGGGCGCGGCCATCGCACCAAGGGGAGGGCAAGCACGGCGCTGAGTTGGCGCAGCGCTTCGCGGCGGGTGGGTGACATGTGGGGCGCTCGCTGTCAAATAAGTCGCAGGTGAACAACGTGCTTGCTATGTGCCGCTAGGGGAGGTCGATGGCGCGTTTGCCGAGTGGCGCAAACGAAATCGCGGCGAGCCGGAAATGCGCGAAGCCAAAGGGAATGCCAATAATGGTGACGCAGTAGGCGATACCGGCGAGGACGTGTGAGATCCAGAGCCAGATACCGGCCAGCACAATCCAAAGGAGGTTGGCCAACCCCGTGCCGATGATCGGCTCCTCTCCCAAGGTCCGCGCATCCACGAGGGTTCGGCCAAATGGCCACGCCGCAAAGCTGGCGATGCGGAACGCCGCCACGGCAAACGGCAGCCCTACCACGGTGATGGCCAGCAGAAGGCCAAGGCATAGCCACCCGATGCCGGCGAGGAGGCCACCGCCAAGGAAGAACCACACGATGTTCAGCAGGAAGATCATGGAAGGCGTACCAGTGAGTGAGGACTCGTTACGAAAAAACGGCGTGATCACCGCGGTCATCGGCGACCTCGCCCCGCAGCACGTACGCGAAATGGTCCACCAAAGTGTCGGTGCCGGTTGATGGCGTGGCGTCGGCATCGTACACGCCACGCTCGGCGTCCCACACGAGCATCGATTCCGTGGCATAGTATCGCCCGATCCGCGCCAGATGCGCCTTATCGGCCAGCGCGGGGATGACACGCCCCACGGTGCTCAGCACGGCGATGATGACGTCAAGCAACCGCACCGGCACGTGCGTAAACCGAGGCGGGCGTCCAAGCAGGGCGAAGAGCGCTTCCCCTTGTTCCCGCGGCGTTTGCGCAGCGCCCGGGCCGCCAATGGGCAGCACGCGATTGTGTCGTGCGGGATCAGTGAGGCACCCAACCAGATACGTCGCGAGGTCATCATCGCTGATGGGCTTGCAGGACGTGAGCGTGCCGTTGCCAAACACCAGAAAGGGTTTGCCACGCTGGACGCGGCGGACTTGTCCCGAGAGTGACTTGAAGAACGCCGTGGGCCGCACAATGCTCCATGTGAGCCCCGAGTGTCGTAAGGCCTCTTCGAACGCCAGCTTGGCCTGCTGAAAGCCCAGTTGTGGCTTCTGTACGCAGATCGCTGAGAGCAGCACCATCTGCGGCACGCCGGCGCGTTTCGCGGCATCGAGAATCTGTAGATGCGCGTGGTGGTCAATCGCCCACGCGTCGCGCGGTGTGCCCGTGCGCGACGCCAGACAGGAGACGACGGCATCGAAGTGCTCCCCCCGGAATCCGTCGCGCGCCACGGAGTTGGCATCGGCCACATTGCCCGCGCGTGCGGTTACGCCGGGTATCGTGCTTTGCGTCCGGCCGAAGCATACCACGTCATGGCCATGCCGGATGAGGGCGCGTACGGTGGCGCGGCCGATCGTGCCGGTAGCGCCCAGCATGAATACGCGAAGAGGGCGTGGCGTCATGCAGGAAAGATGGCATCGTATAGCGCCGCTGGGAATGCGGGCGCCGCTCACGTAGTTTGAGGGATCCTCCAGCATGGTGTGCGGACCCCATGAACGACATCACGATCAAAAACGCCGGTCTTGCACTGGCCGCCTCGGTGTATGGCCAGCCCGACGCCCTGCCGGTGCTCCTCCTGCATGGCATCAGTAACAGCCGGGACGTCTGGTACGACTGGGCGGTTGAGTTGAGTGACCGCTACCGTGTGTATACGCTGGACTTCCGCGGACATGGGCACTCGGCCCACGCCGAACGCTACGCGATTGCCGATTATGTCACCGATGCGCAGGCAATACTGGCCGCCATCGGGACGCCGACACGGGTTGTGGGCCACTCACTGGGAGGGGTGGTTGCCGGCGCGCTCGCACAGAGCGACAGCGCGCTGGTGCACTCGGTGTTGATGGTGGACCCGGCGTGGTATTTCGGGATTCCAGAGGAGTTTGCCCGTACCGTGTATCCACAGCGATTCGCGCTGCTGGTGGCGCTGATCACGCAGCTGCGTGAGGCGCAGGCGCCCCTCACCACGTGGGCCGCGGCCGTGGCCAATACGCCGCATCCGTTGGGCGGCGTCTTTGCCGATCACATGGCCTTCCGGCAAATCCTGAGTCACGCGTCGGCGTTGCAGCGCCAGGATCTCGACTGCTGGCGGGTGCCTCCGCAGCAGACGTTCTCATTGCTGGACACCACCCGCCCGTTCCGCCGTCCTACACGGCTGATTCGCTGCGATAGCACGCTCGGCGCAGCGTTTCTCGATGATCATGTTGACCGTATTCGTGCCGTAAACCCCACGCTGGACATTGTGCATTACGTGGGCTCCGATCACTTCCCGCAGCGCACGTTCGCGTTTGCCGATCGCTTTCGCAGTGATCTGCTGGAGTTCCTGCGCACCATGTAATGCGGCGTTGGCACCTGCAACGGTGGCGCCGTTACGGGACGATGGGATTACGAGTGGATGTAGTGATGCAGGGTGGCAATGGTGGACTCATGATCGGCGATGATATCGTCCATGATGTCACGAATGGAGATCATGCCCAGCACGGTATCGCCCTGCATCACGGGAAGGTGGCGGATCTTCTTTGCACTCATGAGGGCCATACAGTCATGCGTGCGCGTGCTCGCACTCACGGTAAAGACATCGGCGGTCATGATCTCATGCACGCGCGTCTCCTTCGAGTTGCGCCCCTGCAAGGTGATCTTGCGCGTATAGTCGCGCTCCGAAAACACCCCAGCCAACCGCTCACCGTCCATCACGAGGAGCGCACCGGCACCGTAGTGCGACAGCTTTTCAACCGCTTCGTAGACTGTGATGTGCGGTGTCACGTGCCACAGTGTTCCGTCGTGCTTCTTGAGCAGTTCGCCGACAGTTTGCATGGACAGGTACCAGGTTGGGGAAACCGGCTGTCTATAGGCTACGCGCCAATCGGCGGTGGCGCCAGATGCGCTCCCCTGCCGGGGAGTAAGCGGCCTGCCGCGATAGCCGCTGGCCACGCCGCACGCCGCACTCTATTGTTGCCCACGTCGGCTCAACCATGTGCACACGTCGGTACCCATGGTGCAGCCATACGCCGGAGCGTGTTGGATGAGGCAATGGGAAGGGGCCATGGTGGACATGGGGAACGGGCGGGAGACTGGGTGGGTGGGTGAACCCACTGCACGAACATCAACCCGATGGGCCAGCCTCCTGCTGTGGCTGACCGTGGCGTGGGCCGTGCGGCTGCCGGCACAACCGGCGCGCCCTCAGTTTGAACCGGTACAGCCGACGCTGTTTGCCGCTGGTGGCGCCTTGGCAAATGCCTTCGCCGATATCGATGGGGACGGCGATCTCGACTTGTTTGTCGGGTTTAATGGCACGCCGAACCGTCTGTACCGCAATACACGCGGAGTGTTTCACGACATTGCCGCAGCGGTTGGCGTTGCCGATGCCCGGCCCACTAGGGCCGCCGCATGGAGCGATTTCGATGCCGACGGGGATCCCGATTTGCTGTTGGGCTTCGCGCCCGGCGGAGGCCCCGTGCTTCGCTTCTACCGCAACGACGGTGAGCGCTTCACCGACATCACCGCGCCCAGTGGCCTGTTGGTGGAAACCGGCGCGGTGCGACAGCCCGTGTTTATTGATGTCGATGGCGACGGTGATCTCGATCTGTTTGTGGCGTTCCGCGATCAGGTGAACAAGCTGTACCTGCAAACCGGTGGGATGTTTACCGATGAGGCCGGCCGTCTCGGGCTTGCTGATCCTCGCAAGAGCGTGGGGGCCGTGTGGTTTGATTATGAGCAAGACGGCGACGTTGATGTGTATGTGGCCAATCAGGACGGCGACGCCAATGGGTTTTTTCGCAACGATGGTGGACGGTTCACCGATGTGGCGGAGCAACTCGGCCTCGCGTGGGGCGGGCGTGGTGCGAAGCTGCCCACACAGGGCACTGTACGCCCCTGCGTGGCGGATGTGAACAACGACGGCGTGGCCGACCTCTTCCTCGCCAACTACGGACCCAACGGCCTGTTCCTTGGCGCGAAGGACGGCTCGTTTCGTGATGTGAGCGGTGCCTGGGGCATTGCCATTGATGGACGGTACGACAGCTGTGCGCTGGCCGATATCGATCATGATGGCCTGCTAGACCTGTATGTGAACGGCACCGTTTCGGCCACCGAAAGCTTTCGGGATTATCTGTTTGTGCGCGCCGGCGATGCAAGGGTATCGGCATTCACGGAGGTCACGCCGGACAATCTGCTCGCGCTCACCGCCAGTCATGGGGTACAGTGGGCGGATGTCGATGGTGACGGGGCGCTTGATCTTGCGCTGGCCGGCTCGCGTGCCGATGCGTCACATCCGATCATGCGGAACCTGTTGCCCGGCACCGTGGCGCGACGATCGCTTCAGGTACGGGTGGTTGATGCGCAGGGCCGCGCCACACGAGCTGGTGCCGAGGTGCGGGTGTATGTCGCGGGAACGCGTACGCTGCTGGCAACGCGGTTTGTGGATGCGGGGTCCGGCTACGATGCCCAAAGTGAGATGCCGGTACACGTTGGTCTTGTGTCGATGAGCCCGGTGGATGTGGAGGTCACCGCACTAGTGGCCGGGCAACGCGTCACGGTGGCGGCACGTCGGGTTTCACCAGCCGCGTTCGCCTCGAAGGCGTTGGTCGTGCAGGTGGCCGCGCCGGCACAACGGTAGGGAACGGCACGGTATTCGCGCAAATGCGACAGAGGGCTCATCTTTCGCTCATCGTAGCTGCTCCTCCGTTGCCTTCCCTTCTCCCCCGTGCCGTTATGCGTCCATTCCCTCGCATCGCCGTTTCGTGGCTCGCTGTTGCGTTGAGTTATTCATCAATGCTTGGAGCGCAGCCCGTGGTTGCTGACCCGGCGCTCGCGGCCGAGATCGATCGTCGCACGGCGGCGATCGCCGACAAAGTCACCGCCTGGCGGCACGACATTCACCAGCATCCGGAGTTGGGCTACGCCGAGAAGCGCACGGCAGCGTTGGTGGCGGCGCATCTCAAGGCGCTCGGGATGGAGGTGCAGGAGAATGTGGGTGGCATTCCCGGTGTGGTTGGGATTCTAAAGGGCGGCAAGCCCGGGCCCACGGTGGCGCTGCGTGCCGACATGGACGCCTTGCCCGTTACGGAGCTGGTGGACGTGCCGTATAAGTCCACGGTACGCACGGTGTACAACGGACAGGAAACCGGCGTGATGCACGCCTGCGGCCATGACATGCACACAGCCATGCTGATGGGCACGGCAGAGGTGCTGGCTGGCCTCAAGGATCGGATACCGGGCACGGTGAAGTTTCTCTTTCAGCCCGCGGAAGAAGTGCCGCCTCGGGGCGGGGCGCAGCCGATGATCGACGCCGGCGTGATGAAGGGTGTGGACGGTGTGTTCGGGTTACACGTGGGTCCGGGACCGCTCGGCGCCATGCGTTACCGCGCCGGTGCCATCTCGGCCAGCGCCGATGGCTGGCGCATCGTGGTGCATGGCCGTCAGGGGCACGGGGCGATGCCGTCGAACACCGTCGATCCCATCGTGGTGAGCGCGGAGATCGTGACGGCGCTGCAGACGATCGTGTCGCGCCAGCTCGACTTGTCGAAGGCGCCGGCGGTGGTCACGGTGGGGGCGATTCATGGGGGACTGCGCGAGAACATCATCCCCGATTCGGTGTGGATGATTGGGACGATCCGTGCTTTTGACGCCGAGGCACGAAAGACCATTCACGAGCGGATGAAGCGCATCGCGACGAATATTGCGGCAGCGCACGGGGCTACGGCCGACGTGATCGTGGACATCGGTTATCCCAGCTCGGTGAACAGCGACGCGATGGTCGCCAAGTTCTATCCCACGCTCAAGCGCGTGGCAGGTGCGGCCGGTGCCATTGAAGGGGAAGTCACGATGGCCGGCGAGGATTTCTCGCGCTTCTCCGAACTCGCGCCGGGGTTCTTCTTCAACCTCAGTGTTACGCCGCCGAATCTCGATCCCAAGACAGTGGCCAGCAATCACTCGCCGTTGTTTCAAGGGGATGACCGCGCGTTGCCCATCGGTGTGCGCGCGATGACGAACATGGCGATGGACTTCCTGCGCTCGGGGGGCGCGCCGAAGATCATTCCGTGATGGTGTGCTGCGGTGCGGTGCGCTGATAACAAAAGGCCCCCGGTGCATACCGGGGGCCTTTTGCACTGCATGATGCCGTCACGTCACTGCGACCGATTGCTACCGGTTGGCGGTGTTGTCCAGCTGCGGACGGGTGGCCAGCGTGGTGGACACCACCGTGATGTCGCCGCGAGCGCCGATGGTGTACACCTTCCCCACGGAGAAGGAGACGCCCGTTCGCGTAATCACATTCGTCGTAGAACCATCGTAGCGTGTGGTGAGGTCATACACCGCGCCCGGGAGCGCCACGAAGGCTCCACCCGCCTTGTAGGCCACGGCGCCACCCACCGGCACTTCAACGCCGGTGGTGGGGTTTCGCGCATACAGCGTCATGGGGCTGGCGTTGGAGATCGCATTCACGAAGCGGACGTACGCCACCGTGTAGTCGAGCGTATCCACGAAGGCGTCTTCCAGCACAAACGCTTCAGCGGTTTTCGCTGCGGTGTTGTAAATCCCGCTGATGTAATACGAGTAGGCCTTCCCCGTGGCGAGCGTCGCGGCGGATGTGCTGATGGACACATCCTTGTCCACCTCTGCGGCGATCTTGCCGGTGAAGGTGTACTGGCCGGGGTCGATGGCCGAGTAGAAACCGCCACCACCCACGCCGCCAAAGGCAACGCCATTGGTGGACTCTACGCCGGTAGCCGAGAGGATCGCGGTGATCTTGGCATTATTGGCGTAGAAATTCACCGCCGGCGCACCGACGCCGAAGTTGAAGAACTTGACGCGCGCGCCAGGCAGAGAACCGGTGATGTCCTGCACCGCGTTTTTCTCACAGGCGGTCAGAGCGATGGTGCACAGCAGCATCGCGATTGATCTGAGTGTGTTCATCGCTGATTACGGTTGAGTGATCCAGAGAGGCTTCGTGTGGTAGTCGAGCGCAAGACCGCCGATCTTATCGAGGGCAGCCCTGTTCCACACGTACTCCGAATTGAAACGCGGGCGGATACGCTGCGCGATCTTGCCCCCGTTGTCGGGAAACAGGTTCGTCGGCGGTGTGAAGCCGGGGAACACCTGCATGCCGCTGGCCGGATCGACGTCCGTGTAGTTGTAGCGCCGGAGATCCATCCAGATTTCGTTATGTCCCCATCCCCACTGCGCGATGTACTTCTGCGACATAATGCGCGTGAGCGAGAGTCCGGCCGGCGAGGTTGGAATAATGGCGGGACTTGCCAGATACGCCGCCTTTTCCGCGGCGGAGATCTGGGTGGGCGCTTGTCCGTTATCGAGATTGCGCGCGTTCACGAAGTCGATGTGCGACGATACGCCCTCGCGGTAGGCGGCAAGTGCCGTGGCCATGTCACCCATGCGGTACGCCGCTTCGGCTTTGATGAACTGCACCTGCGAGTACGTCATAATCGGCAGGCGTGCCTTGTCATCAAAGATATAGCGTCCGGGGAGCGCGAGGCCGCCCGTGCCGGGATAGCCGTACACGTTGTTCGGCTGCTGGGCGGCGGTGAGCGCGCCAAAGCCGATCACGTTCACGTCGAGGCCACGGTACAGTCCATCGGGTGATGGCGACAGCATGCGGCTCATGCGTGGATCCACGATGCCGCCAAACTGGGTGCCATTCATCAGGTCCACGACAAATCGGGTTTGACGATACGCGTTGAAATTCCCACGCGTCCGTCCCCAAAAATTGATGTCGTCGTTCTGCGTCCCCGGGTACTTGAGCAGGGCATCGTCGGCGCCACTGCTAAACGACAGATTCGCCGCCGCAATCACATCGGCCGGCTTGTACGACGACTTGCGGGAGAAATGGTTGAGGGCCAACGCCTTCATGCCGTAGGCCAGCTTCAGCCACTTGGTGCGGTCACCGTTGTAAATCTTATCGGTACGCGCCAGGTACGCCTGATTCACGCTGCCGTCCGTACGCTGTAGCAGCACGATGGCCTCATCGAGGAGCTTCAGGATCTCCTGATAGGCATACTCCTGGGTGTCATAGTTGAAGAGAAACTTCGACTGATCGATGGCTTCCTTCACAATGATTTCGCCATGCAGGTCTGTGGTAACCTGCCAGCCCCAGGCTTTGAGCAGTTTGGCAACGCCCAACAGGTCCCAGCGTTGTTCCGCTTCGGCCAGGTTGGTCATGTCCACCAGATTCTGGCCGAGCGTCCAGTACACGTCACGCCACTGCTGGGCGCCGTTATCGCTGGAGGGGTCATAGCCCATACGGTCCCAGCTGCTGAGCGCCGTGCCGGGGAGTGTGAGCTGCTGGGTGTAGCGCGCCACGAATCGGCCGTCAAATTGCGGCGAGGTGACGACCCAGTGCAGCATCGGCGAGAGATACAGGTTGGCCGCGACCTTCTGCGGTCCATTGGGATTGTCGTTGACGTCGAGAAACTCATTACAGCTGGTCACGGAGAGCGCCATGGCGCTGACCAGCAGAGAAGTGCGGAGCAGTTTCATGGTTTAGTACCCCATCTTGATGCCGAAGGCCACACCGCGTGGCATCGGGAAGTTGCCGAAATCGATGCCGACACCGCCGGATCCACCTACAGCGGCACTGTTGCCGTTTACGATTGGATCGAGGCCGGAATAATTCGTGAAGAGGAACAGGTCCGTGCCCGTGATGTACGCACTGGCCTCACGCGCCTTGAAGTACTTCCCGGGGAGCATCATGCGCACAGTCACGTCGCGCAGGCGCACCCAGTTGATGTCTTTTTCAATGAAGAGCTCTTCGCTGATCCCCGTGTAGTACTGCGGCTGCACGGCGGGAACGACCACGATGGTGTTCTTCGTGGGGTTGGCCGTGTTTTCCTTGCCGTCGCGGAGCACGCCATCAATGACGCGCGGCTGATCACGGTCGAGGGTGCGATTGCTCAGCCCACGCGACGTGAGGAAGTGCTCGGTGGCATTGAAGACGTCGCCACCCTTCCGGATATCCACCAGGAAGCTCACCGACAGCTTCTTGTAGCGAATCGTGTTGGTGAGGCCGATGGTGAAATCGGGCTGACGATCGTAGCCGGCGTCAATGAAGGCCGTGGACCGAAGCGGAAGGCCCGTGGTTGGATCGATGAGGAGCTTGCGGGACCCCGGGATGGTGTCACGCAGGTAGAAGAGGCCGGTGAGGGAACGCGTGGAGAGTCCCGGGGCTACACCGTTGCGCACGTTGCCGTAGAGCCACGTATCTGACACGTACGACTCGGGCAGCGCATTGGGGAGGGAGATGACCTTGGCGCGGGCGCGCTCCACGTTGGCAATGATGTCCCACGAGACGTCGCGCGTCTGTACCGGAGCACCACGCAGCGTGACTTCGAGACCGGTGTTGCGGGTGGCCGCGCCGTTCAGATTGAAGAGAATGAAGCCCGTGCCGAAGCTGCCACGGATGTCATTCACAATCTGGTCGGAGGTCTCTTTCCGGTACGTCGTGATGTCAACACCCAAGCGATCGTTGAAGAAGCCGAGCTCGGTGCCCACTTCATACGAACTGGCAAACTCCGGGCGCAGATTGAGATTCGGCCCGGTGAAGCCGTAGCCGTAGCCACCGTTGGTGGTGGTCTTGAACTCGAGCGCCGGACGATAGGCATACGGGCGCGCGTCCTTACCGACTTGCGCGTAGCTGGCCCGCAGCTTGCCCGTCATCACCTTGCCAATCGCCGGGAAGGCGTCGGAGAAGATGAAGCTGGACTGAATGGAAGGATAGAAGAACGAATTCCGCTCCACCGGGATGGTGGAGGTCCAGTCGTTCCGACCGGTTACGGTGACGTAGAGGTAGTCATCGTAGTTCACGGTGGCGCTACCGAACAGGCTCATAAGGCGCCGCTGCTGGCGGTTGGTGCGCGTGGTCCGGACATTCGTGTTGTTCACCGATTCGAAGTCCGGATCAAGGAAGTCGCGGCCAAGCAGGCCACTCACTTCCGACCGGAACTCGGAGATCTGATTGCCGACGAGTCCGTTCACCGACAGCTTCCGGGTCAGCTGCACGCGATTGATGTTGAAAATCGTCTGCGCGTTCAGGTTGCGGGTCACGTCGTTGGCGACGTCCAGAATGCCGTTGTTATCGTTGGCCACGCCGGCGCTTTCGGGGTGCCGGAGAATCAGGTTTTCGTTGGTGTAGCTATCGGACCCGATGTTGGTCTTCAGGAAGCCCCAGCTGAAGGGCGTGATCGTGAGGCCGAGGTTGGCGATCAAGCGGCCGTTGCGCGAGTTCACCCGGTTTTTGTTCACGCTGAAGTACGGGTTGTCCGTTTCGGCGCTGGTGGCCAGCGCCGTGATGCGACGACGGGTCCCGGCGGGCGTGAGGTAGTCGCTGGCCTGATCGGTTTGCGGCCACAGCAGCAGGCCGATCAGCGGGCCATTGGGACCCTTCAGCGCTTGATCGTTATCGGCTTGCGCATACTGCATGGAGAGATCCGTTTTGAGCCACTTGGTCACAGTGGCACCACCGGATCCCGTGAGGTTGATGCGGTTGTAGTCGGAGTTGGGAATCACGCTCCCCTGCGCGTTGTAGGCGAGGCCAACGCGATAGTTCACCTTCGCATCCGGCGAGGCGCCGCTGAACGTCAGGTTGTGCTGCTGCGACAGCGCCGACTGGAAGAACCCGTCCACGTTGTCATAGAACTGCGTACCCGCGGGGTACGGATTACCGAAATAGGAGAACGAACCGAGCACATTGCCGGCCACCGACGTCGGTCCATAGGTGCGCTGCGTTTCCGGACGCGCGCGCGTCTGGTCGATACGAACGCGGTTGCTGTACTCAAATCCGCCGACCCCCGGCTTGCCGCGCTTGGTGGTGATGACGATGGCACCGTTGGCCGCGTCAATGCCGTACAGGGCGGCCGCTTCCGGGCCCTTCAGCACCACCATGCTTTCAATGTCTTCCGGGTTGATGTCGGCGGCGCGGTTGGTGAAGTCAATGCCGCGGTTGCTGAACGCCGTGAGCGAGCCCGGGGCGTCCGACGCCAGCGAGCCGGTGTTGAGCGTCTTGTTGTCCATCGGCAAGCCGTCGATGATCATGAGCGGCTGGTTACTGCCGCTGATCGAGCTGACGCCGCGAATGGTGATGGAGGACGATGCCCCGGGCACGCCCGAGGTGCTCGTGACTTCCACGCCGGCCACGCGCCCCTGCAGGCCGTTGATGAAGTTCTCGCGACCGGTCTGCGCCACATCGGCGCCGGAAACGGTTTGCTGCGAGGTGCCGAGGTTTCGTTGCGTGGTGGTCTGGCCGAGGGCGGTGACCACCATGGCGTCCAGGTTTGCCGCCGACTTGGTGAGCTGCACGCTGATCACGTCGGCGCTGCCAACGGTCCGCTCCTGCGGGACGTAGCCAATCAGGCGATACTGCAGCACTTGTCCAACAGACGCGCGGATACTGTAGTCACCCGCGTTGTTCGTCTGGACAATCGTTGACGTGCCTTTCACGACCACGGAGACACCAGAGAGCGGGACGCTGGCGTCGCGGGTCACTTTTCCGGTCACGGTTTTTGTCTGGGCATGTGCCGGTGGTGCGCACAGGAACGCGCCCATGAGGACCGTGAGTATTCGTTGCTTCATCATCATGAAGGGTGCCGGGTGGTGGGGATCAGCGGGTCGGGCGTGGCACGTCCGCGGAAGGGCATAGGCGCTGATGACACTTCAGTATTAATACGGTAGGGTAGGTTATCCCGGGCTGACACGGCTGTCAAACGGTGGCGGGCCGGTTGGCGGTGGTCGGTATCGCCAAAGCCGGCCATGCGCGCGAGTTTCATGGTGCCGGGGCTATCGCCGAGCTCGCTCGTCCTGCAATACTTCGGTTCTACGTACCGGCGCGCGGTTGCCGCGCCTTCCCGCCCTCGAGAAGACAGGTGTCGTTCGGCATGGCTGAGTTGCTCCAGTCCCGTACGTTGGAGGTCCCCCGGTCGGAGTGGACCGCGATCGTGGCCAAGTATGCGGGGGCGGATGTGCGTCGCGCCCTCTGGCAAGTGGCCAACACGTTGATACCCCTCGCGGTGCTGCTGTGGGCGATGTACGCCTGCCTCGATACCGCGCCGTGGGTGACGGCCCTTTTGGTGTTGCCGGGCGCCGGGTTGCTGGTGCGCACCTTCATCATCATGCATGACTGTTCGCATTCGTCGTTTCTGCCCTGGCCCAAGGTGAACGATGCGCTGGGCTTCGTGACGGGCGTACTCACGCTGACGCCGTTCTCGCAGTGGCGTCGCGACCATGCGTTGCATCATGCGTCGTCGGGTGATCTTGATCGTCGCGGACATGGCGACGTACCGACGATCACCGTCAAGGAATACCTCGCGCGGAGCGCGCGTGGACGCCTGATCTACCGGCTCGTCCGGCATCCGCTGTCGCTCATGCTCGTTGGCCCGTTGCACCTCATGCTGAACCAGCGCTTCCGCGGTCGCAGCAAGGCCACGAAAACGAAGCAGCTCTACAGCGTGTGGTACACGAATCTTGCGATTGCGGCGGCGATCGTCGCGTCGATCCTGCTCTGGGGGCCGCGCGCGTTCCTGCTGGTGTATCTGCCGTGCATGTACGTGGCCGCCGCCGCCGGTATCTGGCTGTTCTACGTGCAGCACCAGTTCGAAGATGCCTACTGGGAGACGCACGAGGAGTGGGACTACGCAACCGCCGCGATCACGGGCAGTTCGCACCTGCGTCTCAACCCGGTGTTGCAGTGGTTTACCGGCAGCATCGGGCTGCACCACGTGCACCACATCGGCCCGAAGATTCCGAACTTCCGGTTGCAGGAAGCGCACGACGACAACCCGATCTTCGAGGCCGCGCCGTCGATGACGATTGGCATGGGGATCAAGGCGCTGCGTCTGGCGCTGTACGATGAGGACACGAAGCGGCTGGTGCGCTTCAGCGACGTGCAGGCCGCCTAGCACCACGCCCGGCTCCCCTCTAGGCCTTACACCGTGGTGCGGGGCGCGAGGATGGCGGTGGCAGCCCGCCACCCCGATGCCACAGCGCCGTCGAGGTACCCACCGCCTGCCGCGCTGTGTTCCGCGCCGGCCCACGTGAAACGGCCAGCCCATGAATCGCCGGCGGGCGCGCCTGCCGACGGCGCCTCGTCGTAGGCCGGATGCGCCCCGGGGGGCACGTCGTCGTGCGGTCCACAGGTGAGCGGATCGCGCGACCAGTCGTACTCCGCATAGCCGGTGGCGCAGAGGGCGTCGTCGCCAAATAGCCGGGCCAGCTGCGCCAGTACCGCCGTGCGACGCTCGTCGAGGCTGGCCTCGCGGAAGGCTCGATGTGCTGGCGTCGTGCGGGGGGCCACGAACCCCATGAGCGCGTATCCGGCGGGGGCGTGCGCCAACGCCGGCGTGCAGGCGTCGTGGATCTCCTGCAGCGGGCCACCCCAGCTCACGGCGTGCCCGGAGCGCCCCGCGTGGCGCCAGAAGGGCGTGTCGTACGTGGCCACGCACTTCATGGCATGCCCCATCCAGGTGACGGTGCTGCGGAGCCGTTCACGCACCGTGTCGGCCAGCGGCGGCGCGAACACGAGATCGCGCGCCACCACGCGCGGCGGCGCGGCGACGATGACCCGACCCGCGGTGCCGCGAAACCCCTCGCCCTCCACCACCACATGATCGTGCTGCAGCCGGAGTGTGCGTACCGTATGGTCGAGCCGTACCGACACCGGATGCGGGGCAGCCTGTGTGGCGAGATGGAGCGCCTGCGTGAGCGCCGCCATACCACCCGCCACGCGATAGGACGGCGCGCTCTGGCCGGTGGCGTCGAATGCTTCCGGTG
>CANHTA010000032.1 GCA_947463135.1 Gemmatimonadota bacterium | reverse complement strand
CATCGCGAGCAAACGCGTCCCTGAGGCATTGGCAAAGGCGAACGCACCGGCCGCCAGTTGCAGCGGCCCCGACGGCCCGGCGGCTGCGGCGACAGGCGCCCCACGATCCGCTGGTGGATTGGGTGGGGTGTCCTGTTCACACGCCACTGCACCGGTGAGGGCAGCCAGCAGGAGGGCGCGGCGAACGGCTGGGGTGTGCATGGGGGTGGGGCAGGGGGATGGACGCTGTCGTACCGATCGTCGGTTAGTCGTTCGTTGCGGCAAGTATGGCGCTGAATACGGCACCGGCAATCTCGAGCTCTGCCGGGTCAATTTCGAGGAAGGGTGGACGTCCGGATGCCTTCTGTACTTCAATGCCGTTACCGTACGCGTCAAAGCTCAATACCGACGACAAGCGCACGGTGATGTTGCGCGTGGTGCCCCGCAAGATGAGGCGCTTGTTGGTGAGGTACAATGTGCCGGTATCCAGGAGCGTGAGACGATCGGTGGTATGGCGAACGGGCACAACGTTGCCAATCCGGAAACGGACCCCTCGTGCAATACGGATGGAGGTGTCGAGCCCCGCATAGGACACTGAGGTGGTCACGCGTCTGGGTTCATACCATTGCACCTCAAGCTCATGGTGGCACACCTCACCGCGTTGCAGAGCAATGGGGGCGGTGATGGTGGGCAATATCCCATTGTCCAGCTGCCAGAGAAGTCGATAGCGGTTCAACATCCGCTGCGTGCCGGCATCACCGGCATCAATGGTTAATACGCCACCGATATTGCGGGCGAGTTCCTGCAGCTCACGTTCCTCGGTGGGGGAGAGCCGCCTGTCGGCCACGAGCTCGTCGGCGCGGCGTTGCAGAATGCGTTGCGCGGGTTCCTGCGTGAGGCGCGTGAGGGTGGCGGTGGAGACGTGCAGATTCGCGGCCAGCGCCCGCAGCTCGGTTTTCTCCCCCTCGGTGAGCACGTGGTCGGCCAGGGCGGCATCAATGGCCCGCTCCAGTGAAGGCTGGGCCGCCGTTTCGAACAGCGCCTGGCTCTCGGTATCCGACACCGACAACGCCTGTTTGAGGGCCGCGAGGTAGTGGCGCTCTTCGTCGGTGATATGGGTATCCGATACGGCCGCCCTCACGGCGCGGGCAAAGGCCTGCGTGCAGACGGTGCGCGCTGTGGTGCCCGACAACCCATAGGCCTCAACAAGGGCCGACAGCTGTTGCCGAACGGGGGCCGAAGGACGACGCTCCGCGATCAGCGCTTTCAATGCCGTTTCGGCGCCCGTGAGGTCACTCAGTCCGAGCACCCGACGCCATAGTGATCGTGCCATTGGTGTTGGTTGTTGGTGTTGGTATTGGTGTTGGTATCGGTGTGGTGTAGCTGGCTGCCACCCCTGTGCGGCTGTGGCCCGGCCTATGGGCTGCGCCTTCGCGAAGCCTACGGGTGCCCTCTGACGATGACACACCATTCGCGCCCCGCCCCCTCAATCTCTGGCCAACCCCCTGTTTTGGCTCTATACTCGTCCGATTCGGGTTCCCCTTTTTCCTCACCTCCCACGGAAGATCCATGTTGCGGCCGTTCTTGTCCCGGTTGCTCGTTGCGGTGTCTACCACCGCACTGGCATCCACTGCTGTATTAGCGCAGAACTCCATCACGCTTGAAGGCGCGGTGCGTGCCGACGGTGCCCCCATCGCTGGGGCACAGGTAACAGTGCGGAATGTGGCCACCGCCGAACTGACTCGCGTGGCAACCAGAGCGACCGGTGAATTCCGTGTCCTCGGGCTCTATTCCGGCCAGTACACCGTAAACGTCAAGGCCCTCGGCTATCGGCAGCGCACCGATACGGTCAATCTCGCGCTTGGTCAGCGCGCACGCCTCGAATTTGACATGGAGAAGGGGGCAGCCGAGCTGGACGCGCAAACGGTGGTGGCAGAACGGGTGAAGCAGGTTGAAGTGCAGCGGATGTCGGTGTCGGCGCCGGTCACCAAGGACGAAATCGAAAATCTGCCCTTCAATGCCCGCGGCATTATGAACCTCGCGGGTATCGCTCCCGGTATCAAAACCTATTCGCCACAGTCGGGACGCTCGCTCCCCTCGGGCGGCGCGGCCCCGGATCTTCGCTTCTTCAACGTCTATATGGACGGGGTGGAAATGAAGAGCTTGTTCAACGGGAACATTGTGGGCCTCGGGCAGACCGGTTCGCCGTTGCCGCAGGAAGGACTCGACAACTTCCGCGTGTATCTGAATCCGTATGATGCGGAATTCACCCGCGCCGGGTCGTACGTGATCAGCGCCGAGAGCAAGCGCGGCACCAACGAGTGGAAGGGGTCGGCGTTCGGGTTTTTGCAGAACAAGTCGATGCTCGCGAAAAACGCCTTTCAGGCCGCCGTTCCGGATTTCGGACGCGATCAGCTTGGCTTCAACATTGCCGGACCGCTCAAGAAGGATAAGCTGTTCCTGGCCACCAGCTACGAGCGCACCAACACCAACTTCTTCTTGGACGTGAATCCCACGACGGCCGCCGCCAACACGGCGTTCCCGTCGGTGAAGGGGTCGTTTGAGGCGCCCAATACCAACCACACGCTGTTCTCACGTCTCACGTACGTGCAGAGCCCTCGGGTGACGTACGACTTCATGGGCTCCACGCGCTTCCTGCGTGGGGAAGGCAACTTCGGTGGCCGCGCGTCGCAGGATGCCGGCATCTCGCAGAAGTACGAGATCTATACCGCGCAGCTCCGGCAGCGCTTCATCTCCACCAGCGGGAACCTGGTGAACGAAGCCTCGCTGCAGCTGGTGAGCTGGAACCACAACGAAGCCCCCCTCAAGCCGGGCCCGCAGTTCAACTATCCGGGTGTGCAGTTCGGAACCTCGGGCTTCCCGCTCATCCTCAAGGAAAACCATTTCCGTTTCGTGAACCGGGCCACGTACAATCTGGAGAAGGCCGGCTCCCACATCATCAAGGCGGGTGTGGAGCTCAGCACCGTGGGTGCGCAGCAGAACCAGCCGAACAACACCAACGGCACGTTCACCTTTGCGTCGGACGATCCAACGGCGTTGCCCGTGTCCGCGTCCATCGCGGTCGGCTTTACCGACCCGAATGGCACCTCTGATGCCATCGCGGACGCCAGAGGGTATACCACCGGCATTTACATCAATGACGAGTGGCGCATCAAGCCGAACTTCACGCTGTCGCTGGGACTGCGGCACGATGTGGAGTTCAACACGATGAACAACAACTACACGGTACCCTGGGCCAATGACGCCACGCTCAAGGCGATTCCGGCGCTCCAAAATTTCCTGAATACCGGTAACCGCAAGAATCAGCTGGGGAACTTCTCGCCGCGTGTCTCCTTCTCGTGGGACCCGTTCAAGGACAATCGCACCTTCGTGCGCGGTGGATTTGGCATCATTTACGATCGTGTCACCAGCTTCATGGGCTTCCAGGAGCGCCGGAATTCCACGTGGCGTACGTACACCTTTGCCAATCCGGGTACCCGCGATCCCGCGGTGTTGCGTCAGCGCGTGATCGCCGGCGCCACGGCCGCAGTAGCGCCGATTCTCATGGATAATGAGATGCAGACGCCGTACTCCAAGCAGATGTCGCTCGGTGTCGGGCATCAGCTCACGCCGGAGTTCGGCATCAACGTGGACTACGTGCGTCAGAACATGGAAAATCTGTACGTCCAGCGTAATCCGAATTACCTCGATCGCACGGTTACGCCGGCCCGCCGCAAGTTGACGCCGGCCTTCGGCGACATCCTGATCTGGGATGACATCGGTCGGTCGAACTATTCTTCCGTGCTGCTGCAGGCCACCTACCAGCGTGGTAAGGCGCGCTTCAACCTCGGCTACACGTTGGGCTGGTATCAGGGTGACTTCGATACGGCTGGGTTGCCGAACTTCGCGTACGAGTTCTTGTTCAATCGCCAGCGCACCACGGGCGATGAACGGCATCGTGTGGCGTTCTCGCACATCGTGCCGCTGCCGTTTGGCTTCATGTTCTCCGGTGTCACCACCATCGCGAGCCCGCGTCCGTTCTCGTCCACGGATGGTCGGGACATCAACCTCAACAACATCCTCACCGACGACTTCATTGGCGGTACGGTGTCATCCACGGGTATCCGCACCACGCTGCCGGCGAACGAGTGGAAGAACTGGTACCGCACGGTGGATATCCGTCTGGCCCGCCCAATCTTGAACTGGAACGGCAAGAAGGTCAGCGTGTCGGCCGAGGCGTTCAATCTGTTCAACTGGAAGAACAACCTGGCATTTGGTGGCATTCGCTACACGGCTGCGGGTGCCGAGCAGGCCACCTTCGGCGTGCCCACGCAGGCCTTCGCGGCCCGCATGGGTCAGGTGGGTATGCGCGTCGATTGGTAATCGTGCGCGGGTAACCCGTTTCGCCTGAGGAACAACAGCAGGGCGTGATCGTCACTTGTGGACGTCACGCCCTGCTTTGTGTATCAGCCCTTGGTTACGGCGTGGCCGTGCGTGTGGAGCGGGGGCGCAGTTCCAGCACAACGCCCTGAAGGGGCGACATGGTGATGGTGAGTACCCGCGGAGTGTCGCCCAGGACGCCGAGCTCCGTGGTGCCCGTTGCATCGTGGCGCACCACGCGGGCGTCGGCCGCTACCCCGTAGGCTCGGCGGTCTAGCGTCACCTGAATGCGCCGCGGTTCCAGATTGATACCGGCGAGGGCAATGGCAACCCGTTGGTCCGCCGACCGGAATGCGCCGGCAAGCACTTCGGGTGACGTGATGCGCGCTTCGGTTGGACCCCCCAAGCGTGCGGCGTAGATGGAAATGCGTGAGAGCAGCAACTCGGCCGAGGAGACCGCTACTGGCGGTGGACGCAGTACAACGCCTGTTTGAAAGAACTCGCGCAAGCCATAGCGAAGCCGTGCTAACTGCTCGAGGAAATCGATCTCGCGACGTCGGTCCGTGAGCTGATCGGGGAGGAAGTTGGCGATTGTGGGCTGCATGCCCCACACGAACATGCGCGCTTGTTCCAAGTGGAATTGCCGCACGAACTTGAGATCCAGCGGCGTCAGCGCTGTGGCGGGTCGTTTGTCCGCTGGCCACAGATCATCGTATGGCGGTAGCGTGAGCGAGCCATACGTCCCGTAGGTGAGGGCGTACGGATGATAGGCCGCCTGAAACATCGGGATCACTTCCCATCCGCTCGCCGGATCGGCGTAGCGCTCCTGGCTTACCTGCAGCGTGAGGAACGCGTCGAGGTCGGGCATCCAACTTTCGCCGCCACCTTCACCGGCGAATCCTGCCGGGCGCGCGCTTCCACGGGCCCGCAGTTCGGTTGCTAACGTGCGGAACCCTTGCATCCAGTAGTTGCCGCCACCCACCGGATGTCCGCGGTTGGGGCTCCAGTCGATGAGACTGAGCACCGCCTGATCCATGTAGATCCCATCCAGTCCGTACTGATTCAGCACCGTATCCGCGATGCCTGCATACTTGTTGCGCCAGAACGCGGTGGCGGGGTTCATGGTGGCGCACGGAAGCGGATTGAACACGTTATACGTTTCCAGCCGCACCGTGCCATCGCGCTCACGCACGGCCCACTGCTCTGCGCCTTCGCGCGTCCAGCTTGGGGTGTTGGGACACCAGAGCCGTTGGTTCATATACACAATGGCATGGAGTCCTGCGTCATGCGCGCGTGCTACTGCGCGCGTAAACGGTTCCGCGCCCTCGCGCGGGGGGAGGTAGTCGGGGAAGCTGGTGTCGTACGGACCCCGATGCCACCAGTGCCAGAACACGCTCACCGGGAGCTTGGCGTCGGCTTGCAGCAGCGCCGCCGGTGTGAGCACTTGGTTGGAGGTGCCGCGGTTCCATTGCCAGATGCCGGTGTTTCGCATCCACGCTGGTGTGGAGCCGGTATGGAGGCGACTCTCACGCGCCCAATACTGGGCGGTGCCCCATTTCCGGTAGCGTTCCACCGCGGAGAACCAGTCGCCGGCCACGAGGCCGATCACCGACGCATATGATGGGGCATACTGCTCGTGCGTGCCCGGATCGCTGAGCACGTGCGTGACCGCATAGCCGGCGTTCCCGTTGGCCTCGCCCCAGAAGGCAAAGTGCTTGCGATACGCTGCGGTGTCGTCGGCCGCGAAGTACATCCCACCACTCCGCGCGTTTGAAAGCGCGAACAGTTGGATGGACGCGGCACCCGGATATACAAACTCGTGCCGACGTGAAGCCCCCGACGCGGTGGTGAGCATCGCCTGCGGTGCGCGGGTGCGTTGTCCCATCCACGACGACACCGCGAGCTCGTCACCTTGTGCAATCCGGATCCCGGTTACCCGTGGATAGTGTACGCGCTCGATCTGTGCACGGTCGATGCCGGTGAGACGGATGCGCCACGCGGTGGTGGTATCCCGCTGCATGGTAACGGTGGCCACCACGCGCAGGCGCGTGAGCGCCGGATGGGAAAATCCACTCCACTCCAGCGTGTACCCTTGTGCGGTGCGTTGCGACGTGAAGCGCGCCGCCTCGGTGGCACGAATGACCGTGGTTACCGGTGTGGTGGTTCCGTTCACCACGTCGAGCGACCACAAGCCAATCGAGTCAACGGCCACACCGGCGCGTAGGCGACCATCGCCGTGCCGGAGTGCTACGATGTGGCCGTCGCGCGGGGAAAGCTCCAGCGAGAGCGCCGGTGAACGGAGCACGAGGCCCGACGGCGCTTGCGCCGCGAGCCTCGTGGTGGAGCATATGGCCGCGCTCCCGACCGCGCAGAGGGCGGCGAGCGCAAGGTCGCAACGCGGGCGCATTCGCATGGCTCAGCGATAGAGCAGATAGGGTTTCACCATACCAGCGAACCGCACGGCGTCTGCATTCCACTGGGCAATCAGCGCGTCCACTGTGCCGGCTTCCACGGCTTTCGTGAGCTGGTCGGTGCCGGCGAGACGATCAATGCCCTTAATGCGGCCAGCGGCGTTCACCGAGGGCTCCCGCCAGGTGAACTCCTTCGGATGGGCGGCGTAAAACGCCCGGAGCATGCGAATGCCAAGCTCCACCGGCTGTACCGCGTTGCGGTCGGTGACCATCACCTTGATCATGGGAATGGTCTTTCCGCCGAACTTGTACCCCGCCTCAATGGTGCGGGTAGCGGTATCGAAGCGCACCCCGGGCAGCTTGAGCGCGTTGAGCGTGCGCGCGATGGCCACGTGGTCGGTGAGATAGTCGGCGCCCAGCAGCGTGAAGGGGGCATCGGTGCCGCGTCCCTCGGTGGCGTTGGTCCCCTCGAAGAACACCGTGCCCGGATACAGCAACTCGGCATCAAGAGTGCGCAGATTCGGTGACGGATTCACGCGCGGAATGCCCGTTTGATCAAACCACATGGCGCGCGTGTAGTTCTTCATGGGAATCACCGTGACCTGCGCCGCGAGCGCCTTCGTGCCCACGAGATAGCGCATGAGTTCACCAGGGGTGAGTCCATAGCGCAGCGCCACGGCGTGCTGCCCAACGAGCGAGCGGAACTTGAGATCGAGGATGTTTCCTTCGAACCGGTCGGCACGAATCGGATTGGGGCGGTCCAACACAATGATGGGCTTCCCGGCGCTCGCCGCCGTGAGGGCCAGCGTCCACTGATACGTGTACACGCGCGCGCCCACGTCTTGGATGTCATACACGAGCACATCAATGTCCTTGAGCATTGCCGGTGTCGGTGTTTCCACCGCTCCGTACAGCGAATGCACCGTGACGCCGGTTTTAGCGTCCACGCCGCTGTTGATCTTTTCGCCCGCCTTGGCTTCACCGCGAATACCGTGCTCCGGGCCGTACAGGGCAGTGAGCTTTACCCCCGGTGCCTTGAAGAGCAGGTCGATGGTGCTGGTGCCTTTCCGATCGCGCCCGGAATGATTGGTGAGCAGCCCAACGCGCTTCCCCTTAATGAGGTGCAGCGAATCGGTGAGCAACACTTCGACGCCGGGGATCACATTGCCCGGCCGTGGCTGCGCCGCCAGCGGAGTGGCGCGAGGCACGGCTACGGCCAGCGCCAATGCGCACGCCGCGGTTATCGTGAAGGGGGATGGCAGAAGGGGCAGGCATCGCGTCATGGCAATCGGAGGCGTGAGGTGGACGGGGCGGTCGGACCGGACGGCATCACGTGCGAGATGCCGGAGCGACATGGCCTATACTACCTCCCAACGCAAAGCTGCGGAGGAGGTTGGTTTGCCCCTCACGAAACATTCGGAGATGACGGAGCCGGTGATGGTACGCTATGGCGTGGAGCGGTTGCTGGCGGATCCCGCCCGCTGGGCGCGCTGGAAGCGGGTGGGCCTGGTCACCAACGATGCGGCCCGTCTCGCCCGAGACCCAGCGCAGCGCACCCGCGTTGCCCTGCTTCGCGCCGGGGTGCCGTTGGTGCGTCTGTTCGGGCCGGAGCACGGATTGGGCGCGGTGGCCGCTGATGGGGCCGCGGTGCCCGACGGGATCGATCCCCACACACAGCTCCCCGTGCGCTCGCTCTACGGCACGCAGGTGAGGCCGTCTCGGTCCGACTTGGCGGATCTTGATGTGGTGCTCTTTGATATCCCCGACGTGGGCGCCCGCTTTTATACGTATGCGTGGACGCTCTATCACCTCGTCCAGGCCTGTGCCGATGCGGCGGTGCCGCTGGTGGTGCTCGACCGCCCTAATCCAATGGGTGGGGTGCTCGACGCCGCCGAAGGGCCCATCCTCGATGCCTCCTGCCGGTCGTTCATTGGCGAGGATGACATCCCGGTGCGCCACAGCCTGTCGTTGGGTGAGTTGGCCCGCGTATGGCAGGCGGAACACGCCCCGTCGGTACCATTGGAGGTGATAGCCTGCGAGGGGTGGGACGCCACGAGGGCATGGCCCGCCACCGGTGTTGAGTGGGTACCCACCTCGCCCGCCATGCCGCGCTTTGAAAGCAGCGTCTGGTATCCGGGGACGTGCCTGTTTGAAGCCACGAACGTGAGCGTGGGGCGTGGCACCGAGGCCCCCTTTGCCATGATCGGTGCGCCGTGGTGTGACGCGGAGGCGCTCTGCCAGACGGACGTACCGGTTGGCGTGCAGTTAACCGCATGCCGGTTTACCCCCACTATCGGCCCCTATGCCGGCGAGCGGTGCACCGGAGCGCGACTCGAGGTGGCGCCGCACGCCGATCAGGCGGCCATCATCGCGAACGCACTGCGCCCGGTTGCCCTTGGGCTCACGTTATTGGCCGCGATGGCGCACCGGCACGCCGATCATTTTGCGTGGGCTCGCTACCCCACCGCGGTGAATCCCAATGGCGATGATCACTTCGCCCGACTCATCGGGCGTCGTGATATTGGCGAGGCGCTCCGGCGCGCGAAGCCGGGTGGCGATACCCTTGGCGCGCTCATGGCGGAGTGGACCGCCGTGCCGCGATGGTCTACGCGCGTGCGGCCGGTGCTGCTGTATCCGAGGGACTAGCGGGGAGGCGGGGGTACCGCCCCCCCCGACTGGCTTAGTTCGCGCCGCCCGGCGCGCCGGCCTTCTTGATGCGGTACTCCTTATGCCCATCACGCTGCATGTCCTTCATCTGGTCGTAGATGGCCACGGCCTCGGTGTTCTTCCCGGCCTTGATCGACGCCTTGAGCTTCGCCACAGTGGCCAGAAAATCCTTCATCCCCGCCTCATAGCCGGCTTGGAACTTGGCCTGATCGGCGGCCGCGACCTGCTGCTTCTTGGCCGGTATCATGGCCAGTGCCGCCTTGGCGTTTGTCTCAATCACGGTGAGCTGCTCAAGGGTGCTCGCGTTTTGCGCGGCGTCTTCGAGCTGACGGCCAACGGCCTTAAAGGCCGTATTCATGGCGCTCATCTTCTTGCCAAGCGGGGTCTTTTCCTCGTCCTGTTGGGCCTGGGCCACGGAAGACAGCGCGAGCGCCAAGACGCAGGCGGTCCCAAATTGCCGGAGTCGCAGTTGCATGGGTGCGGAAGTACGAAGTGGGGTGAACCGTACACGGACCAACCGAGGCGAAGGTCCGACCTGTACGAAGATACGCGCCAATGCGGTGCTTTGCTGAGCCACCGGCCGCTCCTCGCGGTATCCCCGCCCGTCGGGTGTCCGCTGCCAGCAAACCGTTGGTCCCGCGCGTAGAATTCCCCGAACGCTTTCGCGTACGCTTGTGCGTAGACGTCGCTCTGCCGACGCTGCTGTTCAGCCTTCCCGGGATTCCCTCGCCGCCATGTCCGACACCACGCCAGCGCCCGACCGGCGCAACTTCGTTACGAAGGCCGCCGCCGTTGTGATCGGCGGCCTGATTTCCGCGGTCGCGCCCCTTGCCGGTCTCTTCACCGTCCTCGATCCGCTGCGGCGCAAATCCGATACCCGTGGCCTGGTGCGCGTGGCGTCACTCGCGTCTCTCGCCAGCAACGGCGAGCCGCGCAAGTTCCCCGTGCTCGACACCTTGGTGGACGCGTGGAACAAAACGGAGAATGTGCCGGTGGGCTCGGTGTATCTGCAGAAAACCGGTGAGAATTCGGTGCGCGTGCTCAACACCGTCTGCCCGCACCTTGGCTGTTCGGTGGGCTATAACGCGGCCAATCAGGGCTACTTCTGCCCATGTCATCGCAGCAGCTTTGCGCTGGATGGCGCTATCGCCGATCCCAAGAGCCCAAGCCCGCGCGGCATGGATGAACTCGAAGCGGTGGTCCGCGACGGAGAGGTCTGGGTGCGCTTCCAGAACTTCCGCAAAGGCTCCCCCGACAAGATTGCTGTCTGATGGCCGAGCAGCCGCGTAACGAACGCCCGTCCATCGGTTCGTGGATCGACTCGCGAACCGGATACAAGGGGTTGCTGCACGAGACGCTCTTTGAAAACGTGCCCGGCGGCGCGCGCTGGCGCTACGTCTGGGGCAGCACGCTTTCGTTTTTCTTCGTAGTGCAGCTCATCACGGGTGTCGCGCTGTGGATGTCCTACAGTCCCAGTTCGCAAACCGCGTGGGAAAGCGTGTACTACATCCAGCACCAGATGCTGGGCGGCTGGTTCCTGCGCGGCTTGCACCATTTCGTGGCGCAGGCCATGACGGTGCTGCTGGTGTTGCACCTCATGCAGGTCATCATCGACGGGGCCTACAAAGCGCCACGCGAGGTGAACTACTGGTTCGGCGTGGGGTTGCTCGTGCTCGTGCTGGCGTTGTCGCTTACGGGCTATCTGCTGCCATGGGACCAGAACGGGTACTGGTCCACGGCGGTTACCACCAATCTGGTTGGCATGAGCCCCGGTGTGGGGCAGTCGCTGCAAACGGTGGTGGTTGGTGGCGTTACCTACGGGCATCTCACGCTGACGCGCTTCTTTGCGCTACATGCGGGTGTGCTGCCAGGCTTGGTCATGCTGCTCATCGTGGGACACGTGTATCTCTTTCGCAAGCACGGGCTCACCCCGAAGCAGCCGCTGAAGGGCCCCGATCAGGGGTTCTGGCCCGAACAGGTGTTGCGTGACGCCGTTGCCTGTCTCGCTGTGCTGGTGGTGGTGCTCTTCTTTGTGGTGCGTGAGCAGGGAGCCCCGCTCGGCGCCCCCGCCGATCCGGCTGAGCAATTCTCGGCCGCACGCCCCGAGTGGTATTTCCTCTTTCTCTACCAGTTTCTCAAATACTTCCCCGGCAACACGGAGATACTGGGCGCGATTGTCCTCCCGACGCTCGCGCTGCTCGTGCTCACCGCCATGCCCGTGCTCGGGCGTTGGAAGCTGGGCCATCGGTTCAATCTGGGGTTCATGGGCGTCATGCTGGCCGGTGCGGCGCTGCTCACGTGGCAAGCGCTCGCTGCCGACCGCAACGATCCGGAATTTCAGGTCGCGAAGCTGGTGTCTAATCGCGATGCGGCGCGCGCGGTGCAATTGGCCAATGCAGGGGTGCCGATCACCGGCGCGTTAACCCTCATGCGTGACGATCCCTACACGCAGGGCCCGCGCATCTTCTCACGCAATTGCGCATCGTGCCACCGCTACGATGGACACGACGGCATGGGGAATGCCTTGCCCAAGGATTCCATCTCGGCGTCTGACTTGAAGGGGTACGGCTCACGCGCGTGGGCGCAGGGGTTCCTTAACGCCGATACCATTCTCACCAGCCGCTACTGGGGCGGCACGGCGCACACCGAAGGGGACATGGTGGGCTGGCTCGGCGATCACATCCCCGATACCGACGAGGAGAAGGCCACGCGTCGCCATGTGGTGCTCGCGTTGTCGTCGCAAGCCGCCCTGCGGTCGCAGGCCGAAGCTGATCGGCGGGACAGTGCGCAGATCGCGCTCGGCATTCAGTACATGCGCAACACCACCAGTGGCTGTGCCGAGTGCCACAATTTTCAGGACGTTGGCACCGACAGCCCCGTGCTCACCGGGTGGGCGTCCAGGGAATGGATGGTGGACTTCGTGAATGACCCGTCACATGTGCGGTATTTCGGGCGCGATAACGATCGCATGCCGTCGTATGGCAAGGAGAAAAGCCTGACGCAGCGCGAAATCGAGATGGTGGTGGATTGGATCCGTCAGGAGTGGTACGTGCCGACGTCGGCGGTGGCGCGCAAGTAGTCTGATGGTCGTGCGCGGGGCGTAAGCGCGCCCCGCGCCTATGTGCTTCGTGCGCGAGGTGCGCTCGTTATCGTGGCGGCGACCGTTTGCCCGATGCAGGGAGCGCCTTCAACGCGAAGGGATCGACCGTGGGATCCTCGTGCCACTCGTATTCGAGTGATCGTGCCAGCAGGCGTGCGCGGTCGAGGCCGTATAGCTTCTGGATGAGCCCGAGTGCCATGTCGGTGCCCGCCGACACGCCCGACGACGTGAACAGCTTGCCGTCTTCCACCCACCGCGCTTTCACGATCCAGTCCACCGACGGATCCTCGTCGACGGCCCAGGAGAAGTACAGTTTGTTCGACGTGGCTCGGTGACCGGACAGGATTCCAGCCTTGGCGAGGAGCACCGATCCGGTACAGACTGACGAGGTGATTTCGGTGCGCGCATGCTGCAGGCGCAGGTACTCGATGAACTGCGGATTTTGCAATTCGGTGCGCGTGCCGATGCCGCCTGGCACCATCATGATATCGAGCGGCGGAGCGGACTCGAAGGAATAATCCGCCACGACCGACACACCGTTAGCCGAGCGCACGGTGCCGGCCTTCTGCGCGACGAAAATCACTTGGAACTCCGGCACGTACGACCACATCTCGACCGGGCCAAATACGTCGAGGACCTCGAATCCCGGATATAGCACAACGCCCACCGTCTTTTTCGCCGTCGTTTGTGCTGCGGCCGGATTCTCGTTGCCGCCCGCGCCTACGATCGGCGGGGCGGGTTTGTTGATCTTCGGATCGAGCGCGGCGCGCAGATACGCGACACGGCCGCCGGCCTTGTGCGCGCGATACTCATCGACATTGGGGACGCCATCACCGTCAGCATCACCGTCGAACGCGAGATAGCGCCCTTGGGCCAGCGCCAGCGAGTAGTTCGCCTTGAGCGGAGCACCGAAGTTGGCGACCATGTCACCGTAGGCTTCGGTTGAAGCTTGGCCGAGCATCACGTAGCCCGCTGTGACATCGACGGCGGTCGGATAGGTTGAGAGCAGGGTTTTCAGGTCGATAGTGGCCGAGGCTCGTGCCTGCTCGAATGCTGCGCGTACGTCACCATGATACAGACCTCCTGATTTGCGCAGGTCCATGGCTGGGGAGGCGAGCACGGCGCCCAGCAGCGCCAGTTCGTCGCCGTCGGGAATGCCATTGGGGGCGTTGGACGCGCCTCGGTTCGCGTCATTGGTGACCGGGTCGAATCCCAAGCCACGCATCGCCGCGTCAAAATCCACCACCATCGGTGTGCTGGCCGGACTCGGCCGCGTCCGCGATGCCTGCGCGAGTGCCGGTTGACTCACGGCACCGAGCAGCAGCGCTATCCCCACGCCGCGCGCCGCCCTCATTTCGTACCGCCGACCGTGAAGGCAATCGTACCGTTCACAACGTGACCGTCCTTCGACATCGCCTTCCATGTCACCGTGTACCGACCTGCGGTGAGCGGGCTCGTGAACATCGCAACCGCCGGCGCGCCCTTGTCGGCAGTACGCGTCGGCGCGGCCGTCATCACCGCGGCGCCCGTCTGGGTCTTGACGTCGATCTTCGTCGCCGGAAGTTCGGTGGCCTCGCTGAACCACAGGCGCACGGCGTCAGGCGACGATGTGAGGGTGGTATCGGCTGCGGGAAACGAACGCAGGAGCTTGAGGTGTCGCATCGCTGCGCCGGTGGAGGCGCTCGTCATCAATGCCGCGACGATAGCGAGGGAACGAAACGTCGAGCGCGAGTGGGACCGCGTACGCGTGCTGTTCATCGGTGACTCCAAGGATTCGAGAAGCGGGGATCGGTCAGGAACGTGCTGTCGGTGAGTGCCCGCAGAAACGCGAGCATGTCGAGCTTTTCGCGCGGCGTAAATCCGATGCGCTTCATGAATTCGGCGCGATAGGGATTGGTCGAGCCCACGCCGGCGTGTGGTCCACGGCGGATGGTGCGACCGCCCACGTCATAGTGGTCCAGTACCTGGTCGAGTGTCGCGATGCTTCCGTCATGCATGTAGGGGGCGGTCACGGCGATATTGCGAAGCGACGGTGCCTTGAATCGCCCCATGTCGTCGGGATCGTCGGTGACGGCATGCACGCCGGTGTTGGGCGCGGGATACGCGCCTTTGCCATCGATGTTGTACAGGCCCGTATTGTGAAACTCGATCTCGGCGAAGCCTTTGCCGACGAAGTTGCTGGATCCCGTGAAATTGAAGCCACCGTGACAGTGGAAACACTCGGTCTTCTCGGAGAAGAACAGTGCTTCGCCGCGGCGCGCCGCCGCACTGATGGCGCGAGGGGCACCAGCCTTATAGGCGTCGTACGGCGACCGGCCGGAGATCAGCGTGCGCTCGAACGCACCGATCGCCTTCACGATGCGATCGAGTGTGACGAGTTCCTGTCCGTTTGGAAATGCGGCCGCGAAGAGCTTCCGGTAGCGCGGGTCCGCGCTGACACGCTGCAGGAGCGCCCGTTCCTGCCCCTGCAGTCCGAGTTCCACCGGATCATCGCCGAACATCGGCACGATGGCCTGTTGCTCGAGTGACTTCATGCCGGGATTGGCCCAGGTGAGCACGGGGCTATACGCCACGTTGGCCAGCCCCATGCTCCCACGCGGATGCATTTCCCCTGTGGCACCGATGGCGCGGGCTCGACCGTCCGTGAAGGCCAGCCGCTGCTCGTGACAGGAGGCGCAGCTGAAGGTGCCGTTGCCCGACAGCCGCGGGTCGTAAAAAAGATGGCGACCCAACTCCACCTTGCTCGCCGACATGGGATTGTCGACCGGTACGTGGGGTACGGGAAACCCTTTCGGCAGTGTCCACACCCAGTCGGTTGCGGCGTTCTGGCCCGTCACGAGCGGTGGGGTGAACAAGGCGAGCAGCAGTCCCCCTGCCGCAACGAGTCTGGTGCGTCGTCGATGAGACATCGCGTGCTACCTCGACGCGCCGACCGAGACCGGCGCCCGCTGCCCGATCCGGAAGAACCGCGGTGAATCGTTGCCCGTGCCAGCGGGATGGGGGAGCCCGAGCGAGGAAAAGATGGCGCCGCAGTCACGATCGGCGTCGGCCGACATGCATCCGGCGGCGGTCGCCGGCTGATTGCGGCGCACGTCGGCCCTTGAGAGCAGTGCGGCGAGATCCGCAATCACGACATCCTTGGCCGGGTCAAAGCCGGGCAGGGAGACGGTCGCGCGATTCGGATGCGCGCACGATGCGGGACCCGTGGCCGTGGGTGTGGCTTTCGTGCACCCGGTGCTTCCGAGGTGAATGACCCACGGGGTGGGGGCGGAGTCGGCGGCGGTGGCGCGCAGATCAACGCGAAGGAACTTGTGTCCTGACTGCCACGCCCAAAATAACTGCGACAGCGACAGTGGCGGCGGCGCACTGGCGAGGTCTTCGTGGTTGCGCGCGAACGGCACCCCGAGGGTGAAGGCGACGCCGCGATAGTCATTGGGCGGGGCCATCACGACGACGGCATCGCGCGTCTCTGGCGTGCCGTTGGCGCAGGATGCCGTTCCGTTCTCGAAATCAAGGAGCGCCACGTCGCGGTCTTGCCACGGAGACTCGGGGCTGAGCGCCACCCGCACCGTATCGCCCTGTTTGGTCACCAAGCGCACGTCGTGGACATAGAAGCGGAAGTCGCTGGCAGTGACGGAGGCCTTGGAGGTGCCGATGTTGGCGTATCGGGTGCCACACTGAAAGGCCGCCGTGTCCACGACGCCGCGAAAGCGGAGAGCGATCGCGACGAGTGAGTCGCGGTGCATCGGCGCATCGGCCGTGCTGGTGGGCGACGGTGGCGATGCGGACGCAGCGCCACCGACACCAAGGAGAAGCGTGCTGGTCAGCATGAACGCGCCCAAGGCGCGCCCGCTCGGGAACTGATGAGTCATGGTCATGTCCGTGTGAAGGCATTCGCCGCCACCGTGTCAGGCCCGACACGATGACGGCGCGACCGGAAGGAGGCCTAAGGCGCCGGTCGGAGGCGAGTACGCCAGACGCCTGCGCATGCCGACGTGGCGTCAGAGGCCACGCGACAGCGCAAGGACAGGCGAACGGGTATGTGGGGCGCGTACGACGCGCACGCGCGGAGTGGCCGACCGAAGGTCGGCGAGCGTCAGGTGTGGGCGCTGACGGGTGGAGCGATCGCGAATGGCAGGACGAAGTCGATCCATTCGGCGACGAAGTCGCTTCGGCCGACGATAAAGGTCGGACGGGCAATCGCCGGGGAGGCGATGGTACCGATCGGAAAGACGGGGGGCAGCACGACGGGGGTCGCGCAGCAGTGCCCAAGGCAATCGCAGCTGTGCGCCGGGGCATCCTGCGTCGGGCCGTGTGGCGACGAGTGGGCGTGCTCAGAGACGGCCGACGACGAATCCCAGAGCTGATGTCCGGCATGGGCGCCCTGCCCATGGTGTGCCGATGCAGGCAGAGCCGACGGTATCGGAGTGGCGGGCAGCTGACCATGCAGCCCGTGCCCACCCGTCGGGCATGGCATGGCCACAGCGCGGGCGGCGACGACACCGCACCACACCACCATCATCAGGGCGTGTACCAATCGCGACACGCGACCCCGTGCCACGCGGGAAGCCATGTGGATTACGTATGTGCCAATTGGTCGCGCTGTCAAGTAGGCGGCGATCGTCGCCGCTGTACCGATGCTCGGTTGGCGGCCGTCGGCGTAGTTGGTCACGTTCGCAAAGAACCCCTCGCCCGTGCGCGCCGCGACCTGCCAGCGGTCTGGGTCACCGAACTACCATGCGGATGAGCATTTTCCGCGGTACGTTCCTCGCACCACCCCCGTCCGGAGCATTTTCATGCGTTTTCGTCGTTGCCGATCGGTTCGTGTCGCCGCGGCTTGTGTCGTGCTAACCCTGTGCGCACTGCCGCTGTCTGCGCTGTCGCATGCGCTTCGGGCGCAGGTCGCGCCGCCGGTGGGGGCCCCCGACACGGTGCGCTCCATCGCACAGCCACGGAATCCGCTCCCCACTGAGGCGGCCAGCGCCCAAACCACCCGCTTCTCGTTTATCGCATACGGGGATACCCGCGGCCGGCGCGACGGTGTGAGTGAGCAGTACGAGCATTCGCTCGTGGTGGAGTCCATGCTCCGCACTATCAAGAACATGGAGAACGGCCCCGAGCCCGTGCGGTTTGTGTTGCAAAGCGGCGACGCTGTGGTGAACGGGCGCGATCCCAAACAGTGGAACGTGAGTTTCATTGGTCTCATCAATCGGCTCACCACCATTGGTGGCGTGCCGTACTTTCTTGCACCCGGCAATCACGATGTCACGTCAGCGGCTGAGCTCAGTGCACCGGGGCGCTTGGTTGGTTTGCAGAACTACCTGCGTGCCGTGGGCCAGCTTATTCCGGCTGATGGGGCCACGCGTCGACTGGCGGGATATCCCACGTATGCGTTCGGGTACGGCAACACATTTGTGATTGCGTTTGATTCCAATATTGCCGAGGACTCGACGCAACTGGCGTGGGTGCGCGGACAGTTGGAAGGGCTCGATCGCACGCGGTTCACGCATGTGGTGGCCTTCTTCCATCATCCCGCGTACTCGTCAGGGCCGCACGGCGGGACCACCATCGAGCGTCCCACGCTGGCGGTGCGTGCGAACTACATGCCGTTGTTCCGCCGGCACAACGTGGAGATGCTGTTCACCGGGCACGAGCACTTCTTCGAGCACTTCGTCGAGCGCTACCGCGATGCCGCCGGACAGCCGCGTCGCATCGACCAGATCGTGAGCGGCGGCGGTGGCGCGCCGTTGTATACGTATCAGGGCGAGCCGGACCTGCGCGCCTACACGGAAGCCTCCGGTGCTGACTCGGCCCGCGTGACGCATCTGGTGCGCCCGGGCGTCAGGGCAGGGGACAACGCGTATCACTACACCGTCGTCCACGTGGACGGTGCCCGTGTGTGGGTGGAAGTGATCGGGGTGGACTGGGGCGCCGGCTATGCCCCGTACCAGAGCAACAAGAGCGTGCTGGGGGACACACTGGTGCGGCGGGACTGAACTGCCAAACAGCTTCAACGCCAGCTTCTGTTGCGAGCGGACCGCCCGATGCTTCATGCTGCGCGGATGGTCGGTCCGCTCGGCAACAGCAAGCACCGTTAGGCCGGCACCACGCAGACGTTGCGTCGAAATAGCCCGTCGCGCAACGGAACGGTGATGGTCCGCATCCGAGTCAACTGTATGCTCGGCGCTCCCCGTTCCCGGAGCGTGCATGCCCGACGCGGCGCCGGCGGTGCGTGGCGTCTGCAAACCCCGACGCCCCCAGGCGTCGCCGCTCTTTCGTTTGGTGTCGGACCACCTGCATCGCCTGCAGACGGTTTACGACGAGCGCTTTGCGCGCGAGTATGGCCCGTGGCGCCCCGTCGTCGCGCAGGTCGCTGACAAGTTCCTCGCCTGCGGCGTGCTCGACCACGGGTTCGCGCGCATCCGCTGCGACGACGGTGCACACGAATACCTGCTCGCGTTCTCCTGCAAGTGCCGCTATTTCTGCCCGAGCTGTCACGCCAAGCGCCTCGCGATCTGGACCCAGTGGCTCGCCACGACGCTGCTCGCGCCCGTGCCGCACTGGCAGGTCGTGCTCACCATCCCCAAGCGGCTCCGCGCCTACTGTCTGTACCGCCGCCGCCTGCTCGGAGAGATCGCCTGCGCCGCCGCCCGCACCGTCACCGCCGCCATTCGCACGCCGACTGGCGAGCGCGACCTCGCCGTCGGCATCGTGGCGTGCCTGCAGACGCATGGGTCGCGGGCCAATTGGCATCCGCACCTGCACCTCCTTGTCACCGACGGCGGGTTCCGGCCGGATGGGACGTTTGTGTCGTGGCCAGTGCATGACACCGCCCGGTTGACCGAGGCGTTCCGCCGCGCCGTACTCCGGCTCTTCGTGCGCCTGGAGCTGTTCGACGAGGACCAAGCCGCCGGCATGTTCACCTGGCCGCACTCGGGGTTCCACGTCCACACCGCCGTCTGGGTGCCGGAGGACGATCGCGCGTTCGCCACCCGCCTCGCGCGCTACTGCGCCCGGAATCCCGTCGCACTGGAGCGGCTGACCTACGACCGCGCCGCGAAGGCGGTGACGTACCGGTCGGACAAGTCCGAGGGCCCGACGGCGGGCACCGAGACCGTCGACCCGCTCGAGTTCCTGGCCCGGGTGCTGGTGCACATCCCCGACCAGGGCCACGTCACCACGCGGTACTACGGCTGGTATGCCAACCGTCCGCGGGGCATGCGCCAAAAGGCGGCGCCGACCGGCGCTGACGGGCCGCCGGCGATCGTCCCCGCGCCACCGCTGGCCCCGACCGAGGCGTCCCGCCGGTGGGCGACCCTGCTGCAGCAGATCTTCGAGGTCGACCCGCTCGCGTGTCCCAGCTGCCACGGCGCCATGCGCATCGTCGCCTTCATCACCCAGGCGTCCGTGATCGACCAGATCCTCACCCACCTCCGCACCCGCCCCTCCCGTGAGGCGCACGCCGGGCCACGGAGCCCCCCATCGAACCCGGGCCCCCACTAGCCGGGGCCAGTCACGTGCCCCACGCCCGTTCGCCGACGCTCCGCCGGTCACCTGAGTGCGGCCCGGACGCCCCGCCACCACGCGGGGATCTTTGGCGTGGGCGGCGGTCCCACCGGCGCGACGGATTGGCCCCCGCCGGCATCGCTCCCCCCATGGTGCCCGCCGTTCCCACGGCCCTCGAGTCGCACGAACACGTCAGCGGGCACGCCGCCGCCCGCCAGTCGGTGCTTACGCGGTCGGTGATCGCGCCTTATGCTCGACGGATAGTCGAACCGCTCCGATTGAAATTCCTATCCCGAATTCCTATCCCGCGTCAACATTGAGTTCCAGTCGAACTCCAAGATGGCGGCCGCCTCGCAGGCGCTGGCGTGGGCGCTGCATTCGGCCAATGCGCGCTATGCCACGGATTATCCCGCGCAGGTGGGGCCACATATGAACAACACCGACTCCGGTCCGTTTCAGGACATGATTGCGGCGGTCAGCCTGCGCGAAAACGAACGCGGCACGCAGGTCGGCAGCGGCTGGGATCCGCATTGGCATCAGCCCACCGATCTCTTTGCCACCTTCAGCGATGCCGACTTCCGTCTCGGGCTGAACGCGGCGCAAACCACGCTCGGCGCCCTCGGCAAGCTGGCGGGCGCCAAGCGGAAGTAAGCAGGCGCCACGCTCAAGGCGCCACGCTCACGGCGCCTCATACTCGGCAAAAGACAACGGCCTGCGCTCCACTCGCTGGGGCGCAGGCCGTTGCAGTTGCTGGGGAGCGCGGCGTTAGATGGCTGTTGCGAGCGCCGACTTGACCTCCGACTGCTGATACACCGCAGCGCTCTTCGAAGGCGCGAGCCGCACAAAGACGATGAATGCCGTCGGTATCGCGATCCCTCGAACGCCGAAACCGCGACCCACCGTTTGGCTCGTTGCGGCACTGCATGTTCACTGCACCGACGGTCGGCCGCATGAAGGAACACGGTACAGCCGCACGTGGGTCGATGACGTGAGGGTGTCCTGACCGTGCAGGACGTTCTGAACAGAAAGTAAGGTGTCGCCGCGGAAGGCGAACACTGGCCGCGTATCCGGCGCGAGCGGTACGCTCGCGTCCACACATTGGAGGTGCGTGTCCCAGCGCACAAGCGAGAGGAACGCCTTCCCCGACACACTCGCGCCCTGCGGCGTAAAGTCGATGTGGACCATCGCCGTCGATGTGCCGAGCGACGTCAGTGCCGTGAGGATTGACACCAAGAGCATTTCATCACCTGGCTGTTTTACATCGGCGAGCAGACGTTCGAGTTCCGGAGGCACGCCTCGACGGACGCGTGACTCGAGCACGATTGAATCGCGCACCGCACCCTTCGCGTCTGTTCGATACAGCTGCCTAGAACCAACCATCGCCACGACAGCGCCACCGGCGGTTAACGTTGCCGCCGAGAATGGGTAGGTGTACTTGAGACGTCGACCCGTTGCATAATCGGCAGAAATTGGTCCCATGGCGAGTCCCGAAGAGTCGCTGATGACCACGCGATACATTGAACTGGTCTGCATCGCGTCGAATGTGCCAGCGAGTAGGGTGTCGCCCAAGACGCTGATCGTGAAGGGCGATCCCGGAAATCGCTTCATCAGAAGGAACTGACCGGTCTCAATGTGAAACAGCGATACGCGACCGGTTCCGACGTCGGACACTACGAGTGCCGTGTCGCCGAGGATCGCAAGTGCCCCAGGCGCTGAAAACTCACCCGGTCCACGCCCGCGTCGCCCGATCCGCCGAACAAGTACGCCACGACGGTCAAATTGCAGAATACTCGCGGACCCGGCGTCGGACACGAAAATGGAGTGGCGACTTAACGCGATTCCCGCTGGCTCGGCAATGAACATGTCCGCGCTATCCCGAAGTATCACCGAGTCGAGTCCGACCGCCACCTGAGGGAAGTCCGAAACCTCAGCAGCGCGACGGCTTGACTCATCGGCGGTGCGGCACGCGCTTGTCAGCGCGATGACCCCAACGAGCATCCAGTTCCTCGAAGCGCGCATTAGCGACCGTCCATATCCGATTTGGTCGACGCGACGACGCGCAGCAACTCCTCCGCCGTCGGGTTGGCCCACGACCGCGTGATCCTTCCGGCACGCAGCTGTACGACGGTTAATTGCTTCGTTCGAACACGCGGCGGAACACGGAGAATGCCACTCTCACGAAGTCGATACTGCACAAGAAGATTTCGCATTGGCTTATCCGGTGGATTCGTGAGATAGAGCGCTGCTGCTTTGTGGGGCGCAGCTCGTTGTTGAAGGATTCGAAGCAAGGGTCCTTGGCAAGAGAAACATGTCTCAGGCGATGCGAAGATCACTACTGCGTCTGGATGTTCCGCGACATAGGTGGCGGGACTTCGACCGGATACCACGCTGGCTGATAACAGATCATCAACGCTCGTCGAATCCGGGGCGCAGGCCGTGCAGCCTACCAGGAAAAGGCTAGCCACTGTTCGTGAATTCATTGGGGAAATCCAGCAAGAGTTTTCTCGCGTCTCACAATGCCGGGCGGCAGTCGGAAACCGACCACCGCCGCGGCTAGGCTCCTTACTGCTCGGTTGCCACGCAAGTGCAGTTTTTCACGTCATCGTCGAAGCCACAATAGACGCACTTTCCAGGCGCGATGAATGACTTCTTGAGCGCGGCATCTTCGTCTGCCTGCAAGCGTGGAACAATGAAGGCGGTGCCGACAATCAACAACGCGGCGAGGGCAATTCGACGTTTCATAACGCACACTCCACAAAGCGACGTTCCCCAGCGATGTGTTCGCACGCGGTGCTCATTTGAGCGCCGCTCTCGAGGACTAACTGCCGTGTCGTTTCGAACATGCATTTTATACTTACAGTCGAACTCGACCGGGCTACGGTAGCGCAGTCACGCGAAACTGTCAAGTAGGTGTGCAACTCCTCAGAGAAACGGGATTGGAATTGCACCCGGACTCGGTCGGGATAAGAATTTCAATCCGGGGTCGGTCGACCATTCGTCGAACGTACGGCGCGATCGCCGACCTCGCCAGCACCGCGTGAGAGGCGGTGGCGTGCCGTACTTTCTTGCACCCGGCAATCACGATGTCACGTCAGCGGCTGAGCTCAGTGCACCGGGGCGCTTGGTTGGTTTGCAGAACTACCTGCGTGCCGTGGGCCAGCTT
>CANHTA010000031.1 GCA_947463135.1 Gemmatimonadota bacterium | reverse complement strand
CTTGCGCACGCCTTCCGTGGGAATCGGCCCCGGCGCGATCGCATTCACGCGAATGCGCTGCGGTGCCCACTCCACGGCGAGTGTGCGCGTGAGCGCGTCTACGCCCGCCTTGGCCGCCGTGGCATGCGCCATCATGGGCCAGCCGCGATAATGCAGCGTCATGGAGGTGCTCACGATGCGCCCACCGCCCTGCGCCGCCATGATGGGATACACCGCCTGCGAACAGTAGAAGGTGCCGTACAGATCGATTTCCACCACGCTCTTCCACGCGTTCGGCGACAGCGTGGCGCTGGGCGCGTAGAAATTGCCGGCGGCGTTGTTCACGAGCACGTCGATGCGCCCCAACTGCTGCGCGATGCCGTCAACCGCGGCCTTCACCTGTTCGGGATCGCGCACATCGAGCTGCACCGCGGTCACCTTGCCGCCACGCGACTCGATATCGGTCTGCGCAGCCTCGAGATGCGCGGGCTTGCGGCTCGCCATGACCACATGCGCGCCGAGCTCGGCGAGCAACTGCGAGATGCCCAAGCCGATGCCGGTGCCACCGCCCGTGACGAGCGCAACCTGCCCATCCAGCAACCCCGGGCGGAAAATCGAGGCCATGCTCGTGAGATCGGAACCACCAGTCGTGTCATTCATGCACGTACTCCGTGTGAAGGAACCGGGAAGGGAGAGCGAGGTCGTTGGGTGTCACGGGGTCCAGCAACAACGCCACCTGTTCCTCGAGGCAGAAGCTGCGTCGATGATGGGGCGTGAGGCCGTGCGTGTCGAGCGCAGCACGGTGCGCGGCGGTGCCGTAGCCGCTGTTGCGTTCCCACGCGTAGCCGTCGTACCGCACGGCAAGGGCGTGCATGAGCCGGTCGCGGGTCACCTTGGCCACAATCGACGCGCAGGCGATGGCGTAGCACTTGGCGTCGCCCTTCACCACCGCGGTATGCACCGTGCCCAGCGTACGCAGCGGCTTACCATCAACCAGCACGTGGTGTGGTTCATGGCCAAGCCGGGCGGGGACACGGGCCAGCGCCCGCCGCATGGCGAGGATGGTGGCGTGATAGATGTTGATGCGGTCGATCTCGCGCGCACTGGCGGCGCCGAGGGACACCACGAGGGCACGCTCGCGGATACGGGCGTCGAGGGCGACGCGGGTGGCGGCGTCGAGCTGCTTGGAGTCGTTCACACCGGCAATGGCGCGCTGATCCGGCGGCATGACGACGGCACATGCGACAACGGGGCCCGCAAGCGGGCCCCGTCCGACTTCATCCACCCCCACCAGCAGCGGCCCGTACTGCGCACGCAGCGTGCGCTCGATTGGGGACCACCGGGCCACGCGGGCCGAATTCCTGGCGGGCGGTGACGCGCGGTGTGACTACGCGCCGCGCGGGGCGCGCACGACCTTGCGCTCTTTGATGCGCGCGGCCTTGCCCGTGACGTTGCGGAGATAGTAGAGCTTGGCACGACGCACCGCGCCACGGCGAACCACCACAATTTCGGCCACCATCGGGCTGTGGATGGGGAAGATGCGCTCAACGCCGACGCCGTTGGAAATCTTGCGCACGGTGAACGTTTCGCTCACCCCACCACCACGACGCGCGATGCACACGCCTTCGAAGGCCTGCACGCGCTCCTTGTCCCCTTCCTTTACACGCACGTTCACCCGCACGGTGTCACCAGCGCGGAACGGCGTGACGGCCTTCATCCACTCTTTTTGCGTTTCGATAAACGGATGCATAGATCTCTCCGGGGCCACACTGCGCCCGGTTCAGGTGCTGCAGATCCGGCGGGTGACGTCGATGGGCGCGAGGCCGAAGCCCGGCGCGCTACCGACACCAACACCAACGGTGCGAGAGGCCATGACGCGGAGCGGGAGCGATGTCTCCCGACCCGGAACCGACGTGGCATCGCCGCCCGGAAGACTCCGGGGAGCTAAAACGGCCGCGGACAGCCGCGATTCTACTAGAGCTTCGGAAGATACCTGATGTATTGCCAGTGGCGCTAGTGCCCCGCCTGCCGATAGAGTTCCGCAGAGGTCCGGCCCGATCCGATGCGACGCCAGGCCCATCAGCGCCTTGTCCCACCCGTGTCCCACTCCCGTGACCGTCCCGCTTGTGCCCCACACGCCGTCTCTGCCGCTTCGCTATCCCTTGACCCGCCACGCGGATCAGGTGGATGACTACCACGGCACACGCGTGGCCGACCCATTCCGCTGGCTGGAGGACGACACGGCGGCAGAGACCAAGGCGTGGGTGGAGGCGCAAAACGGCGTCACCTTTGGATATCTCGACCGCATTCCCTACCGGGACGCCCTCCGGACGCGTCTCACAGCTCTGGCAAACTTCCCGCGCTACTCCGCTCCCGTGGTGAAGCGGCCGTGGTCGGTGTTTGCGAAAAACGAAGGGCTGCAAAATCAGGCGGTGTACTACATCCAGCACGAGGACGAGGAAACGCCTCGGGTGCTCATTGACCCGAACACCCTGTCCGACGACGGAACGACCCGCGTAACCGGCCTCACTTTCAACAAGGCCGGGACGCGGATCGCCTATATGCTGAGTCAGGCCGGCTCAGACTGGCAGCAAATTCGCGTGCTTGAGGTGGCCACCGGCGATCCCCTCTCCGACGTGATCGACTGGGTCAAGATCTCCGGCATCGCGTGGCACGGCGAGGGATTTTTCTACAGCCGGTATCCCGAGCCCAGCAACACCGAGGCGGCCTTCTCCTCCATGAATGAAGACCATCAGGTGTACTTCCATACCCTGGGCACGGCGCAGTCCACTGATGTCCTGGTCTACCGCGACCTGGTGAACGCACAGCGTTTCCACACGGTCAGCACCACCGAAGACGAGCGGTACGCCGTATTGGCGATCAGCGATCGCGGTCAGGGGAAGGACGGGAACGCGCTGCAGGTGATGGACCTTGGTGCACCCAACGGGGCCTTCACCCCCCTCTGGACCACCTTTGACGACCAGATGGACGTGCTCGACAACGTGGGCGATCAGTTGCTGGTGCTCACCAATCGCCACGCACCGAATCAGCGGGTAGTGCGCATCGACCCCGCCGCGCCCGACGAGGCGAACTGGGTTACGGTGATCGCCGAACGGAGCGAACCGGTAAGCGGGATGTCCATTGGTGGCCGGCGCCTGTTCGCCACCTATCTCAAAGACGTGACCACGCGCGCCTACGTGCATGCACTGGACGGCACGTTGGAGCGCGAGATTGCGCTGCCGGGCATTGGCACCGCTGGTGGTTTTGAGGGCGAGCGTGATGCCACCGCGGTGTATTACAGCTTTACCTCGTTCACGGCACCGATCACGGTGTATGCCTACGACATCGCAACGGGACAGAGTACGCTGTTCCGCGACGTAGCACTGCCCTTTGATCCGTCGCAATTCGAGACCACGCAGGTGTTTGTGCCAAGCAAAGACGGTACGCGGGTACCGGCTTTTATCGTGGCCAGGAAAGGGGTGGTGCTTGATGGGACCAACCCCACCATGCTCTATGCCTACGGCGGCTTCAACGTGTCGCTGCCGCCGAACTTCAGTGCGCTACGCGTGGCGTTTCTCGAGCAGGGCGGCGTGTACGTCCAAGCCAACCTGCGCGGCGGTAACGAGTACGGTGAGGCGTGGCATCAGGCCGGGATGAAAGCGCACAAGCAAAACGTGTTTGATGACGGGATCGCGGTGGCCGAATGGTTGATTGCCCACGGGTATACCTGCAGTGCGAAGTTGGCCATTGCGGGCGGGTCAAACGGCGGCTTGCTGGTGGGTGCCATCATGACGCAACGCCCAACCCTCGCCCGCGTGGCGTTGCCGGCGGTGGGGGTGCTGGACATGCTGCGCTTCCACAAGTTTACGATCGGGTGGAACTGGATCGCCGACTACGGCTCCAGTGATGATGCCGAAGGCTTCCGGTATCTGTATGCGTACTCGCCGTTGCACCGCTTACAGGACGGCGTGGCGTATCCCGCCACGCTGATTACCACCGCCGATCACGACGATCGCGTGGTGCCGGCACACTCCTTCAAGTTCGCGGCGCGACTGCAGGAGGCCCATCGGGGTGAGCACCCTGTGCTGATTCGCATCGAGACCCAATCCGGGCACGGGGGATCGTCGCTCAGCAAGCAGATCGCCGAGAAGGCCGACGAGTACGCGTTCCTGTTCCAGAACCTCGATGTCACGCCGGTGTTTGCCTAACGTCACCGTTCCCGGTGCTTACTTCACCGGGAACGGGCGCGGCGCCGGCAGTTCGTCGGCGAAGCGCCACGGCGCCGCCCCGTCACGGGTGAGCGTCACATTCGCCAACCGGGCGCGCACCATCGCAATCGGCATCGGGCCACCCTGCAGCACGGCGTCATGGAAGGCGCGGTCGGTCATCTTCTTCGACATGACCAGTTCCTTGTACAGCGCGCGCAGCTGCAGTCCGCCCAGCATGTACGCCGCCTGATAAATTGGCGAGTAGGACCCGTTGAAGGAGCGCCGCACTTCACCCTCCGCGTTGGCCCGCTCAAACGGCACCTTGTCCACCACATACTCGATGGCCTGCTCCGGCGTCATCTTGCCCAGATGGAAGCTGAGCGAGAAGACGATGCGCGCGCTGCGATGCATCCGCCACGCGAGGGCGCCGAGCCGGTCTTCCGGCGTAATGTGGAAGTCGCGATCCCACAGGAACATCTCCCAGTACAACGACTGCCCTTCGTTCCAGAACGGCGTGGAGAACAGGCGACGATGCGGGTTGTAGCGCGCCGACATAAACCCCTGCAGATGATGCCCGGGGTTGAGTTCGTGAAACACCACCGCGCGTGAGAAGTGCGGATTGTTCCCGCGCAGGCTCATCAGCTTCTCGTCATGCGTCATGTCGGCGGTGGGGTACGACACGAGAATGCTTTCGCCACCGAGGAAGAACGGGCTGACGCGCTGCCGCTCCGGAGACAGCATTTCCATGCGCCAGTCTTCCCGCGCCAGCGCCGGGATGGTGACCCAGTCGTGCTTGGCAAAGAACGCGTCGGCCTCATTGGCGAGATCGCGAATGAGATCCGGCTGTTTGCCGGGCTCGACATACGTGTTTTTCACCTTCTCCATCGCCGCCTTCCAATCGTCGCCCAGCCCCAGCTCGCGCGCCGCCTTCTTCGCTTCGGCTAAACTGAAGGCATACTCTTTCTCGGCGATCGCAATCAGCTCGTCGGCCGTGTACGGAATCATGGCGTGCCGCAGATCGGCAGCGAGACCTTCGGCGCCGATGGGATCGCCGATGATCGGTTCATTGGCCGCCGCCGCGTTGCGCGGCGCCTGGCCCGCGCCGCCCTGCCCGCCACCGCCACCGCCGGCCGCGACGACCGGGGCCGGCTGGATGCCGACGATGCGCGTGCGGATGGTGGTCGCATAGCGCCGCATCGCCTCGTCGAGCTTCTGATACGGATTGGTGGCCCAATAGGAGAAGAGCGGATCGTAGCCGTTATAGTAGCGATACCACACGCCAACCGTATTGCGGAGCTGGTCGAGCTGATCGGCGGCGCGATTGCCCACGGTGCGCGACAGCTTGGGGGCGGATACCCGCGCAGCGCGCGGCGTCCCGTTGGCACTGTCGCCGGCCGGGCGCGCCGGCGCCGGCTCCAGCAAGGCGCGCAGGCTGTCCACCATGGTGGTGACATCAGCCAGCGTGCGCGCAGCGGCCTGCGCGTTGATGGCGATGAGGTCACGACGTACATCCTGCAGCGCGAGCACGCGATCGGCGAAGGGAAGCAGCGGCAGCATTTCCTTGCGCTGCACCTCCTCGCGATCCATCAATTCAAGCTGATAGCGCAGATGATTGTTAAGCAGCGCGTAGTCGGCCTTCCCTTCCTGCGACAGCTTGTCGAAGGCAAGCTCGCCAAGTCGAGCGCGCCACGCGGTATAGAATGCGCGAGTGCGCGTACGTTGCGCCGGCGAATCCGGGGCATCGTACCGCCGCTGCAGCACCTGCTGGTCGGAGGCAAAGCGCGCCACCACCTCCGCCATCTCGCTGGTGCGCGCCGACACCAGCGCGCTTAAGGCAGGAACGCTGGCAGCGGGATCGGCCGGGAAATTTTGACGGATGGTGGGTTTTACCCCGCCCGGCTGCGCGGAGAGCACGCCGGGAACGGCAAAGACCGAGACCGCGATTAGCAGGGCACACCACCGATGTAGCACGTCAATCTCCTGCGGTTCAAGTGGCACGGCTCGCGTGGACGGAGGCCCCTCCCACATCGCCGCCGAAATGTATCGCCAGACCACGCGAGGCGGGGCATCCGTGCGCCCTGCCCACCAGCGCATTGCGTTCTTCGGGGTGGATCGTCCGTCAGGGCACGGACGAACGTTCGGCGGCGGCCATCCAGATGATGGTGCCGCGGTCCATGCCCCCTTTGACGTCACTGCACTTTCGTTCATGCTGGTCACGGATCAGGTCTCACCACTGGAACAAATGCGGCGCGCCACTCCCGCCGAGCCGCTCCCCAGCCAGCTGGAGCGCGGGTCGCGAGGCGAGCGGCATGTCCGCATGTGGAAGCGGCAGGTGACCCTGTCGATGATGGCCATTGCCTCCGGTGTGGTATTGATGAGTGGCATCGTGGCGTTAGGTCACGCTGACCCGCTGGCCGTTGCGATCTGGGCGCCGCTCTCCTTTGCGGTGAACCTGTTCGCGTACGTGGCCCTGCACCTCGGCCGGAGCCTTACGTGGAAGGACCCAACCGTCACACAGCCGCAGATTGTCTATTCGGGCATCTCGGTGATCGCCTGCTACGCCATGGCGGGACCGATGCGTGCGGTGGTGTTGTCCATGTTTGGTGTGGCCATGATCTATGCCATTTTCGCACTCCCCGCAAAGCAAGTGCGATGGATCACGGCTGGTCAGTTGGTCCTGCTGGGTATCGTGATGGCCGTGATGTCGCGCTGGCAACCAGAGCGCTATCCTGCCGGTGAGGAGATCCTCACGTTCTTCCAAATGTGCGTCGTGCTCTCTGTCTTTGCGGTGCTGGCAGGACGTTTGAGTGAACTGCGTGAGCGGTTGGGCCAACAAAAGATTGCCTTGCGCGAGGCGCTGCAGCGCAATGTGGAGCTGGCTGAACGTGACGAGCTTACGGGACTGCTCAATCGCCGACGGGCATCGGAGCTACTGGAGCTGTGTGCCAAGCAGACGGCGCGGGGCGCCTCGTTTGCCATCGTGATTCTCGACATCGACCATTTCAAGCGCATCAACGACAGTCATGGCCATGCCGTTGGTGACATCGTGCTGCGGCACTTTGCGCAAGTGGCGCAATCCATCTTGCGCGATGGTGACGTCCTCGCCCGCTGGGGCGGCGAGGAGTTCCTGCTCGTGTTGCCAACGGATAGCGCCGCCTCTGCTGAAGCGTTATCACAACGCCTGCGCGAACGAACGGCCGCGACGTCCATTGCGCTGCCGCACGGTGGCGCGGTGACCATCACGGTGTCGATCGGAGTGGCCGCCTTGTACGAAGGCGAGTTGACCAGTGCCGTGCTGGAACGAGCAGACGCGGCGCTGTACCGAGCCAAGGCGGAAGGGCGCAACCGCGTAGCAGTCGCCTAGCGACGCGCCGTCTTCCGCCGGAAACCGCGTTCGCATCCTGCGGTGACTTACTCCGACGCGATCGTTTCCAACTCCTCCCAACGGGCCATCATCGCCGGAATGGCCAGCTCGAGCTCCGTCACCCGGCTCCGCGCGGCACCGAGGGCGGCGGGATCACGGACCACGGCGGGGTCGGCCAGGGTGACGTAACCCTGCTCCAGCTCCGCCTCGCTGGCGCTGATGCGGTCGGGGAGCGCGGCCAGCTCCTGCGTTTCTTTATACGACAACTTGCGCTTCTTCGCTTTGGCGGCAGCCGGCGCCTCCACCCGCTTGGGTGGCGCCGCGGTGACCGCCACCGGCGCGGGTCGCTGCCGTAGCCAGTCGGTGTACCCGCCCACATACTCGCGGATTACCCCCTTCCCTTCGAACACCAGCGTGCTGGACACCACGGCGTCGAGGAAGGCACGGTCGTGCGACACCAGCAGCAGCGTGCCGGTGAACGCGGTGAGCAGCGCCTCGAGCACATCAAGCGTTTCGATGTCGAGGTCGTTGGTGGGTTCGTCGAGCACGAGCACGTTGAACGATCGCGTGAACAGCCGCGCCAACAGCAGGCGATTGCGCTCCCCGCCGCTGAGGGCGCGTACCGGGGTGCGGGCGCGATCGGGGCTGAACAGAAAGTCCTGCAGATAGCCGTTCACATGCCGCTGCTGACCACCCACGCTCACGAAGTCGGCGCCGTCGGCGATGCTGTCGAACACACTGCGCTCGGGGTCAAGCTGCTCGCGACGTTGATCGAAGTACGCGATATCGAGATTGGTGCCGTGACGAATGGAGCCGCTCTGCGGCATAAGTTCGCCCAGCAGCAGTTTGATGAGTGTGGTTTTGCCACAGCCGTTCGGCCCCACCAGCCCCACACGATCGCCGCGCATGATGGTGGTGGTGAGTTCGGAGACGATCGGCCTCGTGCCATGCGCAAAGCTGATCGCGTGCGTTTCGATCACCATGCGTCCCGAGCGCTCGGCGTCTTGCGTCTGCGCCCGCGTGGTGCCTACCCGTTCGCGTCGTTGCGAACGCTCCATCCGCAGGGCCTCAAGCCCTCGCACGCGCCCTTCGTTGCGGGTGCGCCGCGCCTGAATGCCAGTACGGATCCACACTTCCTCCTTCGCCAGCCGCTTGTCGAACTCTTCCCAACTCTTCGCTTCCGACGCCAGCATGGCGTCCTTGCGCTCGAGGTACGTGTCATAGTCGGTACCGAAGTCTACCAGGCGGCCGCGATCGAGCTCCACGATGCGCGTGGCCACGCGGCGCAGAAAGGCACGATCGTGCGTCACGAAAATCAGCGTGAGGCCGCGCGACGTGAGGTACTCTTCCATCCACTCAATCGCTTCGATGTCGAGATGGTTGGTGGGCTCGTCCAGCAAAATCACGTCGGGTTCGCACACCAGCGCGCGCGCCAGCAACGCCTGACGTGTGCGCCCACCCGAGGCCTGTTCAATACGCGCCTCCGGATCGAGCGCCAGATGCTCGAGCACCGTTTCCACGCGAATGTGCAGCTGCCACGCATCGGCCGAATCGAGCGCGCGATGCAGCCGGTCGAGTTCGCGCAGCGCAGCCTCGGAGTGATCGGTGCTTACGCGCAGTGATGCGGCGTGATACTCGGTGAGCAGGCGACCACGATCGCCCAGCCCTTCGGCTACCACCTCAAACATCGAGCCGGTGAGCGCCAGCGGTATCTCCTGATCGAGGCGCGCCATGGTGACGCCGCCGAGCTTCACCACGGCCCCGCTGTCGGGGACCTGTGTGCCGTCGAGCACCTTCATGAAGGTGCTTTTGCCGGCGCCGTTCCGGCCCAGCAGACAGACCCGCTCCCCCCGCTCGAGGGCGAAATCGGCGTGGTTGAGCACGGGGGGACCCCCGAAGGCGACGGTGACGTCCTGCAACGATACGAGCGACATGCCGCACATTAGCTTGCAGGCATGGCCAATGCGACGGACACCCCGGTATCGGCGAGCCCGCCGGCGACCCGATCGGTGCTGCTGTACGACGGGGAGTGCGGATTCTGCGCCGGCAGCGTGCAGTTTGTGCTGCGGCACGAGCCGCCGGCGCACCGGGGGCGTCTCGCATTCGCCCCGCTGCAGGGGGCGTTCGGGGGCCGTGTGCGTGCGCAGTTCCCGGAGCTCATCGGCGTAGACTCGGTGGTATGGTACGATCCCAGCATTCCGGCCGTGCGCGTGCGCAGCGCTGCCGCCCTCGCCGCCGTGGCCCACCTCGGGGGCGTGTGGTCCGTGGCCGCCGCGCTCGGGCGCTTGGTCCCCCGCCCGCTCCGCGACGCCGTGTACGCCCTGATCGCCCGCCATCGCTTCGAGATGGCCGCCCCCGCCTGCCTCCTGCCAACCCCTGAGGAACGCTCGCGCTTCCTCTCGTAGGGGCGGTAGTTTCCCCTCATGTCTCTCCCCCTCCCCGAGTACGATGGGCTCGATGGACTCGCCATCGCCGATCTGGTGCGTCGTCGTGAAGTGAGCGCCGCCGATGTCACCGAGGCCGCGCTGGCCCGCATGGCCGCCCGCAATCCGCGGCTCAACGCGGTGGTCCGGCCCCTCGACGCGATGGCCCGAACCATGGCTGCCAAGGTCGATCCCGACGCGCCCTTGGCCGGCGTGCCCATGCTCATTAAGGACTTGATGACCACCATCGCCGGCGTCCCGACCAGCAACGGGACCCGCGTACTGCAGACCATCATCCCCGATCACGACAGCGAACTCGTGGCCCGCTACCGGGGCGCCGGCGCGGTGTTCATCGGCAAAGCCAACACACCGGAACTGGGGCTGACGCCGTACACGGAAAGCGAGGCACTCGGCCCGGCCCGCAACCCGTGGGACCCCACCAAGACCACCGGTGGTTCCAGCGGCGGGTCGGGCGCGGCCGTGGCGGCGCGTATCGTGCCCATCGCGCACGGAGGCGATGGGGGTGGATCACTGCGCATTCCGGCGTCGTGCAACGGCGTGTTCGCCATTAAGCCTACGCGCGGCCGCATGCCCACCGGTCCCGACTTCGGTGATGCGTGGCGCGGCTTCGTGCAGGAGCATGTGATCACCCGCAGCGTGCGCGATTCCGCCGCGATGCTCGATGCCACTGCCGGCGAGGATGCCGGCACCCCGGTGGCCTGCCCGCGACAGGATCGGCCGTTCCTGGAGGAGGTGACGCGCGAGCCGGGGCGTCTGCGTGTGGCCGTGACCACCACGCCGTTCTTTGGGAGTACCGTGCACCCCGACTGTGTGGCCGCGCTGGAAGACGCCGCTGGGCTGTTGGAATCGCTGGGGCACGATGTCATCCGCGCCGAACCGGTGGTTGACGCGCCGTCGCTATCGCAGGCGTTTCTCACGGTGGTAGCGGCCGAAGCGCGCGCCGACATTGCGTGGATCGGTGAGCAACTCAAGCGCGCCCCGCGCAGCGACGATGTGGAGCTCACCACATGGGCGCTGGGGCTCGTGGGCAAGGCCGCCAGCGCCGCTGACTACGCGACGTCTGTGCGCACGCTGCAAGTTGCGGCGCGCACGGTGGGGCGCTTCTTCACCACGTACGATGTGCTGGTCACACCCACGCTCGGCGCGCCACCGTTCACGATTGGCGCGCTGCAACCAAGTGCGGCCGAGCGGGCGATGCTGCGCGTGGTGGCGGGGCTCGGTCTTGGCGGTGTGCTCAAGGCGGCGGGTTTGCTCAATGAGACGGCGAAAAAGGTGTACGGCTTCATTCCGTACACGCCGCTGTTCAATGTGACGGGACAACCGGCGATGTCGGTGCCGTTACATTGGAACGCGGCGGGGCTGCCGATTGGCACGCAACTGGTGTCGCGCTTCGGCGACGAGGCCACGCTGTTCCGCGTGGCCGGTCAGCTGGAGCGCGCCCGCCCGTGGGCGGGGCGCATGCCGCCGCTGGTGTGATGCGGCGCGGGTTACACCGGCGCAATCCCGAGAGCATCGATTGAGTCGTGAAGTCCGTGAGCGGGCCGTCCAATTGATCCGCGAGCCGCTGTAGCCCCGTCCGTCTCAGGGGGCGATGGCGCCGAAGTTGAGCTGTGCGAAGGAGACGCGTCGGCGGTAGCTCTCGTATGCCGAACCAGACGCCGGTGAGCGGTGCGGGGCAGCGTCATCGCACGACGATCGCCGACAACACGGCGGGGTTCGTGGAGGATTACGTGGAGCGGCACTTCAACGTCGAGCGTCCCAATCAACGCTGGGTCGCGGACTTTACGTACGTAGCGACGTCGCGCCGCTTTGTGAACGTCGCGTTCGTCATCGACGTGTTCTCGCGACGCATCGGCGGCTGGCGCTGCGGCTTCGATGACGTCGAAATGGCGACGCAGGAATGGGGCGCCTGGTTCAATCAAGAGCGCTTACTGGAACCGCTGGGCAAGGTTCCGCCGGCCAAGTTTGTGGTGTATCGTTGGTGCACATTAATCCCTATACCCTTGGGTGTAATGACCTAAACGAGTCTCCTGAATGCCCAGGCGATTCGCTGCCCGAGTTGTAACTGGTCTGGGGATAGAACCCACCGCCTTCTTGAATATGACTTTCTCTTCCATTCGGTGCCTCAGCGCCATCATGTTCGGCTTGCCCTTTGTGCTCTCCGCCTGCAGCGGCGGCGCGAGTGACCCCGTCACCGAACCAGTGAAGCCGCCGACTGAGCCGCCGGCTGAGTCAGTGGCGAGCGTTGCCGTTAGCGGGCCGCAAACCGACGTGCCAAGCGCCGGTACTCTGACCCTCGTGGCAACGGTGACGGGATCACGTGGCACAGTCCTTACGGGTCGTACCGTGACCTGGCGCTCGTCCGACACCACCATTGCCACCGTCTCGAGTGCTGGTGTGGTGACCGCCGGTCGAGTGCTGGCTGGGACTCCCGCTAGCATGACGGTCACGGCCACGGTCGACGGGCGCACCGGGAACCTCTCGCTGCGAGTGCTCCCGGTCCCCGCGGCCTCCATGACGCTCGACCTGAGCGACGTGACCTTGGCCACACGTGACGCTCGCGCGGTGAGGGCCACCGTGCGTGACGCCGGCGGGGTGGTGCTAACGGGGCGCGCGGTCACATGGACCTCCAGCGCCCCCGCCGTAGCGCGGGCTGATACGAGCAAGGGAATCGAAGCCGTCGGCGCCGGCACCGCCGTGCTTACTGCGCGTACGGATTCCATCTCTGCATCTGTGCGGGTCACCGTGGTTGAAACGGAGTTCTATGCTTTCCCTACGGACCCGGCACGCATCGATTATCCGTGGAGTTATCGCACGCCGGCCACGACCGCCTCGACCACCCCACCTTGCGACCACGCGGTGACGCAACTCGTGGTGCCACGGTCGTGGATGGGCTCAGGCGAGTTGCCGTCCATCACTGGCGCTCCCCTCGCGCCCGGCATCCAGCGGGGGATTGGGCATAAGGATGTATGGCAGGTCGGAAATCCGTCGTTTGCAAACGGGTGTAGCGGCGACGTCCGGCAGGCTTTTCTCCGCACGCTCGACCGCGTGAAGTCCATCGGTGCCGACTACATCACCCTCACACCGTGGACCTTCATCATCATCACCAACGGCGTGTGGTCGATCAGCCATCCAGACGCGGTGAATTCGTCCATCATCGGCGACGCGGACCTCACGTGGGCGGTGCAGCAGGCTAAGTCGCGCGGACTCAAGGTGCACTGGATGAACCAGATCCAGGGCGGTTTCGAAGACGGCCGGGAAATCATTCCGAGGGGCACGATCGAGAACGTCACCAAGTTTCTGGCAGCCTACGAGCCGTACATGCTCGAGCGTGCCGCATTCCTTCAGCGCATCGGAGTGGATGTCATGCAGGTGAGCTGCGTCTGCTTCACCTTCCTCGAAGACGCTGCGCTCAACACAGTCTACGGCACGCGGATGATTGAGACTGTGCCGAAGATCCGAGGGGTTTTCCGGGGGCAATTGCGCATGAAGGCGCATGTGTCGCTCACCACCAGTGCGCCGCTGCGCAACGCCGTCGACCTTGTCGAGCTCACGTATTGGTTCGGGCATCAGGGGCTCACTGACCCCAACACGCCGGTGAGCGTGCTCACATCGCGCTACCAGAATGCCCTTCAGGGCCAGACGGGCATATACAGTACGTTGGGGAAGCCGGTCATCTTCGAGCTGTACGGCGCACCGCGCGCCGACTTCCTGAGCACACAGTACATCGAAGAGACATTCTGTGTGGCCGACTTCAATACGATCTTCGTATCGGACAAGGATTGTATACAACGAGCCATGAAGCCCGACTTTGCGCAGCAGGCGCGCCTGCTGCATGCGCAACTGGTGGTGGCGTCCCAGCAGACGGCGCTTCAGGTGTACGGTGTGGAGATGGGGGCCTATTGGATGGTGGACCAGCTCACCCCGTCCAGCACCTTCCCGCACATCGCCGTGTCCGCACGCAACAAACCGGCGGAGGGCGTGCTCAAGGCTTGGTTCCGCCGTTGACCAACGACGTGGGCGCGGCCGCTACGCCGGCAGTGATTCCTCCGCTCCAACAGCAGCGCTGGCAACGATCGGCGGCTCGGCGATCATCGTCAACTCTACTGCTATTGGCGCGTCGATTTACTCATGGCCCAACGTCTGCAGGAGTCCGACGGCGCTCGCGGCCATTCACACGACAAAGCGACCACCCCGAAGAAGGCTGCCCTAAACCAACCGGCCTTATGTAGGTCGCAGACGCAATAACAGTGCGCCGTACAGATTTGCGCCCTTCAAGGCGGCAGGCTTGCTCAATGAGACGGCGAAAAAAGTGTACGGCTTCATTCCGTACACGCCGCTGTTCAATGTGACGGGACAACCGGCGATGTCGGTGCCGCTGCATTGGAACGCGGCGGGGCTGCCGATTGGCACGCAACTGGTGTCGCGCTTTGGCGACGAGGCCACGCTGTTCCGCGTGGGCGGGGCGCATGCCGCCGCTGGTGTAATGCGGCGCGGGTAAAGCGCTGATTACATCTTGGTCGCGGGCTTGAGCGTGGCGCCGGCCAACCGGCCCACGCCGCCAAGCGTGGTCTGCGCCGCGTTCAGTCCCAAACGGAAATCCTTGTCGGTGTACGTGGACCACACGTCGGTGGGCTGGTGCCAGTGCGGATTCCACCCGTTGCCCGTTTGCGTGCCACGCTCGTTCTCGCGCAAGCTGATGGCCGGGATGAGGTCCTGGAACGGGCCCGAGTCGGTGTTGGTCATGTGCGGGCCAACCTGCGCGGGGTAATCGGTGGCGTACTTCGTGTTGGACTGGTGCAGCGCCCACGCCAGCTCCGACGACGCCTTCCACATCTTCGAGTTGATCTGAAACTCGATATTCACATCGGCTTCGGGGCGCTGCTCCTTGGCGATCGTGCCGTCGGCTTTCGGCATGCCATGGTCCCACATCATCATGTCGTGCTGGATCATGCCCAGCCACTTGGGCTCCGGATACTTCCCCGAGCCCTTCGGCTCTTCAATGCCCTGCAGCTTCTGACGCTGTTCGATGTAGGCGCGCGCACCATTCAGCCCCGTTTCTTCGTTGTTCCACAGCACAAAGCGAATGGAACGTTCGGTTTGTACATCGGGGCTGCTGAACACTCGCGCCAGTTCCATTACCAGCGCCGTACCCGAGCCGTCGTCGTTTACCGCCTCGCCCCAGCCGATGCCGTCCATGTGTGCGCCCACGATGTACATCTCCTCGGGGTGCGTGGTGCCAATCTTGGTGCAATACACTTCCTGCCGCTCGCCAGGCATGCTGGGCTCGGCGTTGAGCGCGCGCAGCGTCGGGTCGGGCTGCAGCAGGGAGTCGTTATTCACACCGGTGCGCGTGCGGATGCCGCGGTTACGTCCACCGCCCGAGGCCTGTGTGGCTGGCGGGCCCACGCGGCGCAGCGGCGGCTGCCCTGCGGCTGGCGGCGTTGCGGCGGGTGGCGGTGCCGCCGGACGATCGGCCAACGTGGGTGGCTCGTACCGATAGATAATGCGCTCGGTGTTCGAGCAGCCGTAGCTCTTGAGCTGCGCTTCAATCCAATCCACGGCGTCACGGTTACGCTTGGTGCCCTGCTTCCGGTCGCCGAATTGCGTAAGCCCCTTGAGCGTGGTTTTGTAGCGCTCAAGATCAAGGCGGGCCACCATGAGTGCCACTGGGTCGGAAGAGTCGATGGGGGCAACAGCGGTGGGCAGCACCTGCTTCTGAGCCGCGGCAGAGGAGCCAGCAACGGCTACCAGCAACGCGGAGGCCGACAGGACAGTGAACGTGCGCATAACGGGAGGAGGAGGAAGGGGAAAGACTGAGGAGCGCGACGACGGCCACGTGCACACCAAGGAGCAACCGGCATGCGTTATGGGATGGCGCGGGCCTCGCTGATTGCGGCGCGCAAACTCGCCACCATGCTACCGCGATTGGCAAAATCCCAGCTTGCGCCATACCGGAGATCCGCAATAACAAATTGCGGGCTCATGGGTGCGGGGTTGGCGCGCGGCACGACAACCAGGGTGTCGGTCCACGCCACGGTTGGCGGTTGCATGCTATTGGTGAAGGCCATCACCACCATGGTGGTATCGCCGCGCGCTACCGTGCTGCGAATAGCAAATGAGGTGTTGCCTTCAAAGAGGCTGCTGAACATATCGCCATCGACAAACGGCGGCTTATCGCTTGGGTACCGACGCCGGAAATCATCGCGCGTGTGGCGCGCGTCGGTGAGCAGGCCGAGGAGCGTGCTGTCGAGGTAGGGCGCGACCGCGTCGAGCGCGAGCGAATCGGGGACCCCGCGCACACCGAGTCCATCAAGCAGCGTGTAGAACTGCGCCGCGGACTCACTTGGCGAACTCGGCGCCGACGGACGACAGGCGGCCACTGCGGCCAGGGTACTCAGCGCGACCGTTGCGGCGATACGATGGAGGGCACGTGGAGTCATTGGTTGAGCGGAGAGGGGACACCACGCTTCACACGCGCGGGAACGCGGGAAGCAAGGCTGGCTGGCTGATACTCGGGCAGAAATCGGCATCCCGAATCGGGGGCGTACAGGCGTGCAACGGTTGGGCAGGATGCTGCAACCTGCTGCGGCGTTGGCACGACCCCTCGCTCAATCCACGTGAGCAGGGCCTGCATCGCCGTGACATACTGGGCGTCACTCAAGTAGCTGTGTTCACTGTCCTGCGTGAACAGTTGCACCAACGCCGTGGACCGCCCCGCGCGCTCCATCGTGCGACGGAACGTGCTTTCGAGTTCCACAAACGCGGTGGGATCGTCGATGGCGTGCATGGTAAGCACTGGCACCGGAATGCGACCGGTAGGATCGGCGTCGGCTGCCAATGTGGCCACGGCCACGGAATCGGACGCGTAACGCGCGATCTTCTCGTTCAGTGCCGCACCACCGGCGTACGTCACGCCGGCGGTGGTGAACGGATTCACGCCGTTGGTCCGTTTGGTCACGATGTCCTGAAAGTGCCACGTGCCCCAGTTCAGGTGCGCGATCAGCGTGCGCTCGGGTACTTTCACCGCGGCGAGAATGGTGCCCAACCGCTGCGTCTGCTCGGGTGAGCGCGCAGCTGCGGGCTTCCGTACCCCCGTGCAGCTGTCCACGCGATCGGCCAGCTGCGCGCGCGTGAGCTTCGCGCCCACCGGCAATCCCTGCCAAAGCGGATACGGCGGCTCGTCGGCCCGCGGATGATCACCACACACCGCCTGATACACCACGCGCAGATCCATCCGGAAGTCGTACGACAACGACGCACCACCCAAGACCCCGCTGGTTAACAGCACGGCGTCGTACGGCACATGCCCCTGTGCATCGCGCGCGCCGAACAGCTCTGCCGTGCGTGCCGCGACGCCGGCGCCCCACGACTGCCCGTGCAGAATCGTGCGCTGGGGCATGCCGAACTGCGCGATGAACCACTGCCGTGAGCGCTCCACATCTTCTGCCGCCGACCGCACGGCGACACCACCCTGATGGTACGTGCTCGCCACCACGGCGAACCCCATACGCGTCCAGATATTCCAGCGCGTGAGATCGTCTGCACTGCCCTTCGCGTCTGGGGCTCCGAGGTCGGGGCCACCGTGGGCGTGCACCACCAGCTGCTTGTTCCACGGCGCCGGGATGGCGATCCAGTAGAACGCCCCCGCGCTATCTTTGCCGAGCGCGCACTGCGTGGTAGAGGGGATGCCGTCGGGGCACGGCGTGGGTTCGGCGCGCATGCCTTGCGCACCAACGGTTGCGGAGGCGCACAGCAACAGCCTCGCGATCGCTCCGATGCCGCGTTTCACACCGCCAACCGTCATACCGCCAACCGCGCCGATGCCATCTTCAGCTCCTTGCGCTGCAACTCGCTCCGCAGCAGCCACAGCGCAAAGGCGGCCTGCAGCGTCATGGTGAGTACTGAGAGATACCAGACCTGCTTGATCTGAAAACCCGCACGGTGCGACAACCACCACACCGGCACGGCGAAGGTGAGCAGGCGCGTACCGCTGGCGATCAGCGAGGGCACGGTGTTGCCAAGCGCCTGGAACATGCCGCCACAGGTGAAGAGGAGCCCCGATGCCACGAAGTTCCACGAGATCGTGCCCAGGAACTGCGTCGCGACGGCAAGCACGGCCGCTTCCTGCGTGAAGCCCTGCACCAGCAGATCGGGGCGCCACTGACAGAACAGCGTGAGCAACGCCATGGGAATGCTCCCCATGATCGCGGCCCACGTGAACGTGTCACGCACCCGATCGAGATGACCGGCGCCCATGTTCTGTCCGGCCATCGGCGCTGCCGAAAACGCCACGGCCATGGCCGGCAGGAAGAGCGATTGCATGAGGCGTGAACCGATGCCGTAGCCCGCCTGCGCTTCGGCACCGAACGGCTTGATGGCGGTATAGATCACGGCCGTGAAGACAAACATCAGCGCGAACTCCGCGCCGGGCGGCACGCCGATCTTGAGCATGCGCGCGAGCACGTCGGTGCGCACCGCCAGCAGCTCCCGCCGGAAGGCGACGTAGTGCTCGAGCCTGATGAAGTACAGCAGCATTACGACCACACCGATGCCGATGGCGAGCGAACTGGCGAGTCCCGCCCCGGCCACGCCGAGCGGGCGGCCGGTGCCCCACCCCGCAATGAGGATGGGTGCGAAGATCACATTGAGCACGACGGTAAGCATCTGCACCAGCATCCCGGGCTTCACGATGCCGGTCCCACGGAGCGCACTCCCCATGGAGACGAGCGCGAACTGCAGCGCGAGCCCGGGGATGTAGGCGCGCAGATAGGACGTACCCGCGGCGATCGTGGCGGCATCAGAGCCCAGCGCATTCATGTAGCGGTGACTGAGGGCAAAGCCGCCAACCAGCGTGGCGACGCCGCACACCGCCGCCCAGAGGACGCTTTGGTTGAACACCAGATTCGCGTCGTTCTGATCTTTGCGGCCCACCGCATGGGCGATCAAGGCCATGGTACTCACGCCGAGGATCTGCGTGAGGGACATGATGATGAATTGCACGTTGCCTGCGGCGCTCACACCGGCCACCGCCGCATCACCCAAGCGGGCCACAAAATAGAGGTCCACCAGATAGTAGAGCGTCTGGAAGAGCATGCCCAGCGCCATCGGCATCGCGAGGCGGATGATATGGCGGGGGATGGACCCAGTGGTGAGATCGTTCACCGCCTAAGGCTGTCACCGCCACGCCCCGTTCGCAATCGTACCGGGCGAGATGGTTTCGGCGCTCTTGCCCAAATCGCGGAGGCGTGCTGATTTCCCTGCTATGCGTACACCTGCCCTTTCTCTTGCCGCCGCGCGGCGTCTCGCCGCACTCGCGCTCCCGCTCCTGCTCGCCTGCACCCGCGCGGACGAGACAACGCCCACGGTTGGCCTGATCACCAAGACCGCGTCGAATCCGTTTTTTGTGAAAATGAAAGAGGGGGCTGAACAGGCTGCCGCCGCGCAGGGGGCCACGCTGATCGCGGCCGCCGGCCGATCCGATGGCGACAACGCGGGACAGGTGACCGCGATTGAGAATCTCGTGGCCGCCGGCGCCCAGGCGATCTTGATTTCGGTGAGCGACGCCAAGGCGATCGTCCCGGCCATCAAGAAGGCACGCGACGCCGGTATTCTGGTGGTGGCGCTCGATAGTCCCACCGATCCGTTGGATGCCACCGACGCGCTGTTCGCCACCGACAACTATCGCGCCGGCCTGCTGATTGGCCAGTACGCGAAGGCACGTATTGGCGCCGCCCCAGCCCGAATTGCGACGCTGGATTTGATCCCCGGCAATCCAACCGGTGCGCAGCGGCACAACGGCTTTCTGGCCGGCTTCGGGCTCCCCTCGTACGAGAACACGCGCAACGAACTGGCCCAGCCGCCAGAGGTGGTGTGTATGGCCGACGCGATGGGGGATCAGGCCAAGGGCCAGACCGCCATGGAGAACTGCCTGCAGGCACACCCGGACATCAACGTGGTCTATGCGGTGAATGAACCCTCGGCCGCAGGGGCGTTCATCGCGCTGCAGCAAGCGGGGAAGGAGAAGGGGGTGGTGCTGGTGTCGGTGGATGGCAGCTGCCGCGGCGTTCGGAGTGTTGCGGATGGGTCGCTCACGGCAACCGCGCAGCAGTATCCGCAGCGCATGGCGGAGCTGGGGGTCCAGGCGGCCATGGCGTTTATCACGGCGGGGACGAAGGCCAGCGGGTACGTGGATACCGGCGTGCAGCTCATCGCCAAGGATAGCGTGCCAGGGGTGGCGAGCCTCAGCGCACGCAAAGCCCTCGACCTCTGTTGGGGCGATAAGTGAGCGTGCGGCGGCTGGCCTTTGCCGGTCCGCTGGTTGCTCTGCTGCTCGCCTGCACGTTTTTTGCGCTGCAATCACCACGCTTCCTCACGGGCGCCAACCTGTCGCTGGTGCTCAGTCAGGTGGTGGTAGTGGGTGTCCTCTCCGTCGGACAGACGCTGGTGATTCTCACTGGCGGTATCGACCTCGCGTGCGGGATGATCATGGCGCTGGGGTCGGTGGCCATGAGCATGCTGGCGGTGAAGCAGGGGTGGCATCCTGCCATGGCCATCGCGGGCGGCGTCGGAGTGAGCACGATGGCCGGCCTGTTGAACGGGTTGCTGGTAACCCGCGTGAAGCTTCCCCCGTTCATCGTCACGCTGGGGACCATGAATATTGCCTTCGCCGTGACGCAACTGGTGTCGCGCGCGCAGACATTCACCGATCTGCCGCCGCTATTGACCTGGCTGGGCACCAGCGTGCGCGTGGGGAGCGTGCCCATCGCGTACGGCGCACTGGGCATGCTCGTGTTGTACGCATTCGCCTTTGTGCTGCTGCGCGAAACGGCGTGGGGTCGTCATGTGTATGCGGTGGGAGACAACAGGGAGGCGGCGCGACTGGCCGGCATTAACACCGATCGCGTGTTGTTGAGCGTGTACATGCTGTCGGGACTGTTGGCGGGCATTGCAGCGCTGCTCTCCATTGCGCGTACCGGTGTGGGCGATCCACAAAGTGGTCAAACGGAAAACCTCGACACCGTCACCGCAGTGGTGTTGGGTGGCACCAGCCTGTTTGGTGGACGCGGTGTGATAGTGGGATCGCTGGTCGGTGCGCTGATCGTGGGCGTGTTCCGCAACGGCCTCACGCTCATGGGGGTGTCGTCGGTGTATCAGATTCTGGTGACGGGTGTGTTGGTGATCCTGGCGGTGGCGACAGATCAATGGTCGAGGAAGGTATGACCGTGCTGGAAGCGCGTGGCTTGGTGAAGGGCTACGGCCACGTCACCGCGCTGGACGGTACCGACTTTGAGGTGCGCGCCGGCGAGATTCTGGCCGTCATCGGGGACAACGGCGCGGGGAAGTCCTCGCTCATTAAAGCGTTATCGGGGGCGTTGATTCCCGACGCCGGTGAGATCTGGCTTGACGGTGCGCGCATGCATTTTCGCGGCCCCATCGATGCCCGCCGGGCCGGTATCGAAACGGTATATCAGGATCTCGCGCTGGCACCGGCCATGTCGATTGCGGAGAATCTCTTCTTGGGGCGTGAGTACCGTCGGGCGGGAGTGGCAGGGTCGCTGCTGCGTCTGCTCGACCGGTCGCGGATGCAGCGTGAAGCCGCGGTGCATTTGGCGCAATTGGGGATTGGCATCCGGTCCATTACGCAGGCCGTGGAGACGTTATCGGGCGGACAGCGCCAGGGGATCGCCGTGGCGCGCAGCGCGGCGTTTGCGCGGCATGTGGTGATTCTGGACGAACCCACCGCGGCGCTGGGCGTGAAGGAGAGCGGGATGGTGCTGGATCTGATTCAGCGTGTACGTGATCGCGGGTTGAGTGTGGTGCTCATCAGCCACAACATGCCGCATGTGTTCGCGCTGGCCGATCGGATTCACATACAGCGGTTGGGAAAGCGCGCGGCGCTGGTGCGGTCGTGTGAGATCGCCATGGCCGATGCCGTGGCGGTGATGACGGGGGCGATACAGGGCGCGGAGATGCGCACGTCGGAGTAAGCGCACAGGCGACCTTGGTGGGCTGAGCGGTGGGGGGGTCTCGCTTTCTGTCGAATCTTCAACACGGGAACAAACCTATGGATCTACTGCGCTTGCTCGATCTGGCTCTCTTCGACTGGGGGAGAATTGTGTGGGCGGTCGGCGTGTTGTGGTGGGCGCAAGCGCAGCCCGTGCATTCGCCGCTGCGGCGATTGGGGCGTTGGTGTGCCGCGCTGTTCCTGCTGTATTGGCTGGACGCGCGAATCTCGTTTGGGGAGAGCCCCATCTGGTACGTCCTTCGCGTACTCCTTCTGGTGGCTCGATTTACCTGCGTCTTCGGTCTGGTAAGCAGTCTGTCGTTGCTGTCGCGTCAACGGAACCGGGGTGTGTTGTGACGATCGTGGTGCGGCATCGCGGCCGAACCCACGCGGGCCAGTGCGCGTGCCGCGTGAACGCGGTGCGCGTGACGGTGGCACCTTTCGTTCCGCGGAAGTGTCCCGAGTTCCGTTGAAATTCGGGTGAGTACCCGACGAACGACGGTGCGCCGTACCCTCGGCGGATAAACGTCCGAACCTGTTTCGCCTCCGTATGCTTCTTCGTGGACGGGATTGAGGCCAACCTAAACACTGACGCCATTTCGTGAGTCCCGCTGGAGCAGGATTCGGGGTGCAGACCACCCACCCCGCCTCCCAGTTACGGCGTCTTCGCAACCTGCAACGCCCGCAGCGCCGTGTATATCCGCACATTGAGCAACGCACCGGTGATACCCGTGTGCTCAACCGCGACCCTCGGCTCGTCGGGAAGGTTGAGGCGCTTGGCGAGCGCCGCGCCGGTGAGGTCGCGGTACCCCAACGACCACGCCATGGAAGGGATGTCGAGCACGAAGTAATGGAACAGTTCGCGCCAGCTGTGTCCCTCGCGGTGCATCAGCGCGTCAAGAAAACCCGCATCGAAGTGCGAATTGAACGCCACGAGCAGCACGTGCCGGTTGCCAGCCACGCGCCGGTTGAACGCGATGATCGTGTCCACCGCCTGTTTGGTGGTCAGTGCCCCCCGCTCTTTCCACGTGGCGGCGTCAAAGCCGTTCACCCGTGCGGCGCCCGGCGACAGGCGTTCCGGGTGCTCGGGGAGCACCCGGATATGCAGAGAGTCCACGATGCGGCCGTCGAGGTCGGTGATGACAAACCCCGCGTCGATCATCTCGTGATAGCCCGCAACGAGTCCCGTGGTCTCCACATCGAGGTGCGCGAGCAGCCACTGATCGGGTTCGGTGGACGGCACCGACGTCGTGGGCACTGCGGCCTCCACCGCGGTGACGTAGGCCGGCGGCGCTGACGCCGTGGGGGCCTCCTTCACCTCCCCGCTGCGGCAGGCGGCGAGCGTGAGGAGCAGGGCGAGGACGGTGCGTGTTGGATACATGATGGTCAACCCTCGCGCCGCCGCCCATCTCTGCTGCGCAGTGCTACCGTGCACGCGGCACCGCCTGCAGCAACGTGACGGTGCCTTTCCGGCGCGCCGCTTCACCCGCGGAGGAGCCAAGATACTTGCCAATGCGCACGATCACGATGTCGTGCGACGGGATCATCCACGCGCTCTGTCCGCCCGCACCCAGCATGGCGAAGGCGTCGGTGGGCATGG
>CANHTA010000030.1 GCA_947463135.1 Gemmatimonadota bacterium | reverse complement strand
GAAGGCGCAGGAGATTGCGGAGCTGTTCAATCCGCAGGGTCCGAATCCGTGGTTGTATTTTGTGCTGTCGGCCGTGCTCATTCTCCTGTTCACGTACTTCTACACGTCCATCATTTTCAATCCGGTGGACTTGGCGGAGAATCTGAAGAAGCAGGGTGGGTTTGTGCCGGGTATCAAGCCCGGTGCGAAGACGGCGGAGTACATTGAGCAGGTCGTTGAGCGCATCACGCTCCCCGGGGCGATCTTCCTCACGGTGATTGCGCTGATGCCGATCGTGATTGCCCGCTTGATCAACGTCCCGTTTGCGTTCGGTGGTACCTCGCTGCTGATCGTGGTGGGTGTGGCGTTGGATACCATGTCCCAGATGCAGCAACACTTGCTGCTGCGGAAATACGACGGATTCATGAAGAAGGGTCGCGTTCGCTTCCGCGGCCGTCAGGCGACTCAGGGCTTCTAAGGAAATCATGATCATTGTCCTGCTTGGACCGCCAGGAGCGGGCAAGGGGACTCAAGGCGAGCGGCTTGCCGCTCGCCTTGACGTTCCTAAGATCGCCACCGGCGACGTGCTGCGCGCCGCGGTTCGTGACGGCACCCCGCTTGGCCTCGAAGCCAAGGCCGCGATGGATCGTGGCGATCTCGTCCCTGATGACGTGATCATGGGAATTATGAAGGAGGCGCTGGCGGCGCCGTCAGCGGCGCGAGGTGCCATCCTCGACGGCGTCGTGCGCACCACCCCGCAGGCCGAAGGGCTCGCCTCCATGCTGGTGGATCTCGGTCGGCAGGTGGACGCGGTGCTTCTGTTTGATATCGCCGAGGACGAGCTGGTGCGTCGCTTGAGTGGACGTACCACCTGTGACGCCTGTCAGCGTCCCTTTTTCGGGCGCGAACCCGGCGAGCCCTGCGGCACCGACGGAAATGGCACGCTGGTGCGCCGGAAGGATGACGAGCCGGATGCCGTGCGGAAGCGTCTGCAAGTGTATCGTGATCAGACCTCGCCCGTGATTAACTGGTATGAGGAGCATGGACCGCGCGTGGTACGCATCGACGCCATTGGTACGTTAGAAGAGGTGGAGTCCCGCGCCTTGCTCGTGCTCGGGTATTGATGGGTATCGGCGGATCGGCACCGGCGACGTTGCTCAAGTCGCCGCGTGAAATTGATACCATGGCGCGTGGCGGGGCTTTGCTCTACGCCACGCTGCACCACATGAAGAGCCACGTTCGCCCGGGTGTCACCACCGGTGAACTGGACGCGTTGGGAGAGGCCTTCATTCGCTCCCATGCCGGCGCCGAACCTGCGTTCAAGGGGTTATACGGCTTTCCGGGGAGCGCGTGTATCTCCGTGAATGAAGAGATCGTCCATGGCATTCCGTCACGCAAACGCGTGCTTCACGATGGCGACATCGTGAAGCTCGACTTCGGTGTGAAGTTTGAGGGCATGTACACCGACTCTGCGATTACGGTGCCGGTTGGCGAGATCGACGTGGAAACGCAGCGACTGCTTGACGTGACGAAACGCTCGTTGGCCGCCGGTATCGCCGCCGCCACTCCCGATAACCACGTCGGTGATATTGGCGCAGCGATTCAGGCCATCGTTGAGGACGCCGGGTTTTCCATTGTGCGTGAGCTGGTCGGCCACGGCGTCGGTTTCTCACCGCATGAAGAGCTGCAAATCCCGAACTACGGGAAGGCGAAGCGCGGGAAGAAGCTGAGTGTGGGGCTCACGATTGCGATTGAGCCCATGGTGAATGTGGGCACGGCCAAAACCAAAACACTGAGCGACAAGTGGACCGTGGTGACGGCCGATGGCAAGCGCTCCTCCCACTTTGAGCACACGGTGGCGATTACCGAGCATGGGCCGCGCATTCTTACCCAACCGCTTGGTTAGTGGTGCGGGCGGTGCGCGCGCTACCGCTTTTTGCTGAGAGCGGCGGTAACCGTGCGGTCGGATCCACAGGTGACAGTGGCCGACTCGGTGACGCTGCTGTAGCCCGGCACTGAAATCGTCAGCCGGTAGCTGCCAGGTCGCAGTTCGAAGGTGGAGCCCAGTACCGCATTGATTCGTACGGTGGAGCGCTCGTATTCGCTTTCAAGGCGAACGAGCGCTTCCGTGCTTTCAGGTACCGTTGGGGAGGTGGACATCCGCAGCTGTACGCGGCCGATGCCATTTGCTCCGGCGCACGGTGATGATGCGGTGGCCGGCGTGACGGGGGCTGGCCGGCGCACACACGCCGACCAGAGCGGAGTAGACAGCAGCATCATGGCGCGCATGCGCGTCACAACGTCCCCATGGCGCGTTCGGCCGCGGCTTCGGCGGCGCGTGCGTGGGTAGAGGCTGTGGCGAGGAGGGTGAAGGCCTCAGCGGCAAGGACGGCGCCTGTAGGCGCTCCCTCGGCGTCCAGTGACACGAGGTTGATGCGGACGTTGAGCACGGCCCCCTTGCAGGCGGCTTCGGCCATCAGCGCGGCCACGCATGCATCGGTGACCGCGTTTGCGTTGCCCTGTTCCGCCACCAGCGAGGCGAGGGCGGCAACGCGAACGGCCAGCTCCGCTGTTTCCAATGGCACACGTGAGGCAAAGAGCAGCGCCTCCCGAATGGCCGTGGTGCGCGCGGCGGCGTGCAGCGGGTCTTTCGTGAGCGCGTATGCCTCGCGCACGCGCTCGTAGGCATCGGCGTCTCGCTGCACGAGGTCGGAGAGCTGGCGTCGCAAGGCGTGTGCATCCGCGGCAACCTGCTGCATCTGCGCGTCCACCGAGGCGTACTTCTTTTTGCCGATCGTCAGCGCGGACACCATCTGCACGAGTGCGGCGCCAAGCGCGCCAACGTGCGCGGCCACACTTCCGCCGCCCGGGGTTGGCGAGGCGTCGGCGATGCGCGTCATGAAGCGCTCGACTGCCTCGCCACCTGCCATCACGTCCCGCACTTTGGTTTCGAGCAGCATGGTCTTGGAGAAGCCGCGCAACTGGACATGGCGAGCGCCAGCTTCGAGCAGGACGCGCTCGGGTACCAGCCCAACGATTTCGCTCCACGTGGTGGTGACGCCGTGGGCGGCGGCCTCCGCCTTCACCACTTCAAAGACCCGATGCAACGGTGTTTTCTCGGTATCCACGAGGTTCATGGAGACCTGCGCCTGCCCGTCGACCTCCATGCCAAGGCCCTTCACGTAGCGAAGTCCCCCGGATGAACCGCGAATCGCCTTGGCGACTTCCTTGGCCACGGGAAGATGTTTCGCATCGCCGAGGTAGACGTTGTAGGCCACTAAGAACGGGCGTGCGCCGATCGCTGTGGCGCCTGCGGTGGGATGCAGCTCTTGCGCGCCGTAGTCGGGTGTTCGTGCGGGATTGGTGCGGATATCCTCGCGCAGCCCTTCGAACTCGCCACGCCGTACGTCGGCGAGGTTTTCCCTGGACGGAGAGGTTGCGGCGCGCTCGTAGAGATACACGGGAATTCCCAGCTCCGTGGCGGCGCGTGCCCCGAGCTCACGGGCGAGCGCGATGCATTGCTCCATGGTGGTGCCTTCAAGCGGAATGAAGGGGACCACGTCGGTGGCGCCGATGCGCGGATGCTCACCCTGATGGGTGGTCAGATCAATGCGTTCCTGTGCCACCTTCATGGCCGCGAACGCGGCTGGCACCGCGGCTTGCAGCGAGGCCACAAAGGTGATCACCGTGCGGTGATGGGAGGGGTCGCTGGAGACATCAAGCACGTGCGCACCGGGGGTACCGGCGATGGCGTCACGAATGGCCGCGATGACACCCGGGTCACGGCCTTCGGAGAAATTGGGAACGCATTCAACGAGCGACACGATCAGGCGGGGTTAGGGGCAGGCACAACAGGATCGCTTAGCATGTCCAGGAACCATTCGTGAAGGATACCGTTGGAGGCAACGATTGGCCCGCCCGTGAGTCGGGCGTCGCGCCCCTCAAGGTCTGTCACACGCCCACCGGCTTCGCGGACCAAGAGGACCCCGGCGGCCAGATCCCACGGGTTGAGATAGAGCTCCCAGAAACCATCAAAGCGTCCGCGCGCCACGTCGGCTAAGTCGAGGGCGGCGGAGCCGGCACGGCGCACCCCTGAGACCACCGGCATGAGGCGTCTCAATTGCCGGAGGTAGCGATCGGCGTGCGTGATGTCTTTGAATGGGATCCCCGTTCCGATCAGCGCGCGCGCCGGGGTGTTGGTGGCGGATACGTGTAGGGGGGTGTCATCGACAAAGGCGCCGTGCCCTCGCATGGCGTGCAGCACGCCGCCGCGGGCCACATCGTGGATCACGCCTGCCTGCGGTACACCATCGAGGGCAATGCAGATGGATACGCCATAGTTCGGGAAGCCGTGCAGGAAATTGGTGGTTCCGTCGAGTGGGTCCACGATGGCCACCAGTCCCTCGTCGGGAGAGGCCTCGGCGCTCAACTCCTCGCCGACGATGCGAATGCCTGGAATGCGTGCCGTAATCAGATCACGGATCCGTTCCTCGGCGCCGACGTCAACCCGACTTACGAAATCCGTTGCGCTCTTCTCCTCCCACGCGAGCGTAGGATGCGACGTGGCCTCTTGCGCGATAAACCGCGCCGCGGATTCAGCGGCGGCAATGGCCGCTTGGTGCCATTCGTGGCACTTCGGGTGCGTGGGCGGGATCATTCGGTGAGCTGTGCGTTGCTGGAGAAAAACCGACCGGGTACGTTTGAAGGATGTCACGCATCTTCAGCGGCATCCAGCCTTCGGGCGAACTCCATATCGGCAATTACCTTGGTGCCGTCAAGAACTGGGTCCAGCTGCAGGAGACCCATGCCGGCGCGCTCTTCTGTGTGGTGGACTACCACGCGATTACGGGCGCGTACGATCCGGCTGTGCTCCGGGCGCGGCGTTGGGGGATGGCCAAATCCCTGCTGGCGGCCGGTATCGATCCGGCCAAGGCGGTGCTGTTCATGCAGAGCGATGTCCCCGAGCACACCGAGTTGTCGTGGATCTTTACCACGCTCACTCCGCTGGGCGATCTCGAACGGCAGACGCAGTTCAAGGATAAGTCGCTGAAGGTGGAGAGCATCCCCGCGGGTTTGCTGATGTATCCGGTGCTGCAGAGCGCTGATATTCTCCTGTATCGAGCGGACACGGTGCCGGTGGGAGAGGATCAGATTCAGCACCTGGAGCTGGCGCGCGATACCGCGCGCAAGTGGAACGCGAAATTCGGGCAGGAGTATTTCCCGGAACCGAAGCCGCTCCTTACCCCAACGCGTCGCATTATGGGACTCGATGGGCAGTCGAAGATGTCGAAGTCGCTTGGTAACACGATTGGGTTGATGGAGTCGGACGACGAGATCTGGGCGAAGTTGCGTCCCGCCATGACCGATCCGCAGCGCGTCCGGAAGACCGATGCGGGGCGCCCCGAGGTGTGCAACATTTTCCAGCTGCACAAGGCCTTCAGTGGGGTAGAGGCCGTGGCCCACGTGGACGGACAGTGTCGCACGGCGGGCTGGGGGTGCATGGATTGCAAGAAGGTGCTCGCTGAGAGCATGGTGCAGGAGCTCACGCCGATCCGTCGTCGTGCGGAGGCGTTGGATGCGGAGCCGCAGCGCGTGCTGGACGCCTTGGCCGACGGTGCGGCAACCGCCCGGGGCCTGGCGCGCGACACGATGCGCGAGGTGCGTGGGTACATGGGGCTCGACCCCGTGGTGATCCCGTCCGCCCCGGCGGTGTAGCGGGGGGGGCGGGCCCCCGTTGCGGGGGGGCGGTGCGATCGTCGTACGGGTAGTCGTTCTCTCATGGCTCTCGCGGCGCTGCGCCGCGTGGCCTCCCAGTGCCGCTCTTCAACAACCGCGTTGTGGCGATTGAGCACATTCTAAAGGCAGCGATTGAGGGTGGTGCCTCCGACGTCCACATCAAGGCGGGGGACGTGGTTCGCGTGCGCGTGGACGGCCGGTTGTTGACGTTCACCAAACGGGCCCTCTCGGCGGACCAGACGCGGCTTCTCGCCCTGAACTTCCTGGCCACAGAGGAGGAGCGCGCGGCGATTGATACGCTGCAGGACTATGATTGCGCGTGGGAAGCGCCGGGTGTCGGCCGGTTCCGGGTGAACATTCTGCGGCACCATGCGGGCATTTCCATTGTGCTGCGCGTGATTCAGGAGCAGATCCCCACGTTGGAATCGCTCAAGTTACCGCCCGTGCTGGAGCGCATTGCCCAGGCTGAGCGCGGTATGGTGCTGGTGACTGGTGTGACGGGCTCCGGGAAGTCGAGTACCATGGCGGCGATGGTGCACGCCATTAATGATGCCCAGGAGAAGCACATCCTCACGCTTGAGAACCCCATTGAGCATGTGCACCGCGACCTCAAAGGTTCGGTGACGCAGCGGGAAGTGGGGATGGACACCGAGAGTTTTCGCATCGGTCTCCGCTCGGCGTTGCGCCAGGATCCCGATGTGATCCTCATTGGTGAAATGCGCGACACCGAGACGATCGAGACGGCAATGAAGGCTGCGGAAACCGGTCATTTGATGATCTCGACGTTACATACGGCGGACGCGCAGAGCACGATCATGCGGATCGTGGCGATGTTCCGGCCTGACGAGCAGGTGGTGGCGCGTCGGCGTCTGGCTGAGTCGCTGCATGCGGTGGTATCGCAACGCCTGTTGCCCCGCGCCAATGGGACGGGGCGCGTGGTGGCCTGTGAAGTGATGATCGTGACGGCGATGATCCGTGATCTGATCGCCGAAGGCCGTGTGGACGAGATACGGGACTATATCAACGACGGCGCGCAGTATGGCATGCAGACGTTCGATCAGCATCTCACCGAACTGGTCAACAGTCGTGAGGTGACGTTTGCGGTGGCGAAGGCCGCGGCCACGAACCCGGCGGATTTCGCCCTGAGCTTCCGTATTGGTGCGAACCGCGCCCTGGCGATAACCCCCACCACGTCCTCGGCGCCTGTTGAGGAGGATGCCCCGGATGGCGATGCGTTGTCTGGTCTGTCCCGCGGGGGGCTGTACCTCAGCTGATTGGCCGCTGATTGGCGGGGCGGTGTCTCCGCCGATCAGGAGGGTTGTGGATTCCGGTGCGGGGAGCGCGGATTAGATTCCCGATATGCCGACGACTCCTCTTGGCGGGCTCATGGTGCCTGCCGCCTCCTGCTTTACCGCCACGGGTGACCTCGACCGCGCGGCGTTCCAGTCCAATATCGATGCGTACGTGGGGCATGGCGTCGATGGGGTGCTGGTGGCCGGCTCGAGTGGCGAATCGGCGCTGTTGGACGACCACGATCGTGTGACGCTGCTCACGTGGGCCCGTGAGCGGATGCGTGACGAGATGTGGCTGCTGGCCGGGGTGGGGAGTGAGAGCACGCGACAGACCATTTCGCGAGCCCACGACGCCAAGGCCGCCGGGGCCACGGCGGCGTTGGTGATTTCACCGCACTATTTCTTGAAGCGGATGACGGAGCCGGCTCTCCTGGCGCACTTCCGTGCGGTGGCGGATGCGAGCCCGTTGCCGGTGCTGCTGTACAACATGCCGGCGTATGCGCATCTGGTGTTGAGCCCGGCGTTTGTGCACGAAATGTCCCAGCATGAGAACGTCATCGGCATGAAGGACAGCGCGGGCAACATCCCGGTGCTGACGCAGTATCTCGAATCGCAGGGGCCGGGGTTCCGCGTGTTGACCGGCAGTGGAGCCACGGTGGTGCCAGCGCTGGCCGCCGGTGCGTCGGGCGCCATTCTCGCCATCGCGCTGTATGCCGGTCCACTGGTGCGTGAGATGGTGGATGCGTTCCGTGCGGGCGATGTGGAGGGTGCGACGGCCTTGCAGGCCCGCCTCGCTCCGTTGGCCACCGATATCGCTGGTGCCATGGGCCCGGCGGGCATCAAGGCCGCGCTGGAGCTGGTGGGGCTGCGTGGCGGACCGCCGCGGAGTCCGCTGCTGGCGGCCTCCGCTGAGGAACGGGAGATTGTGCGCACCCGTCTCAGCGCGGCAGGGCTGTTGCCGGCGTAGTCTCCCCCGCTGCCGCGCCGCTGTGGCGCGGCCGAGGGGCCAGCCGTGGTCCGGTGGTATGCCGTGGACGAACGGCGGTGACGCGAGTCATAGCGGCGGCGGTAACGGGAAACTAGATTTTACCAACGCCCCGCGGACCGTCCGCGGGGCGTTTTTTGTGCGCGGCCGCAGGGCCGCCGGAGACCGACCGCATGTTCGATTCAACGACGCGCACTGTTGTGGTAGTGGGTGCACAGTGGGGCGATGAAGGCAAAGGCAAGTTGGTGGATGTTCTGGCCGAGAAAGCCGATTGGGTTGTTCGCTATCAAGGCGGCGCCAACGCGGGTCACACGGTGCATATCGGTGACACGTCTTTCGTCCTCCATCAGATCCCCAGCGGCATTCTCCATCCGGGGGTGCGGTGTGCCATAGGCAATGGCGTCGTGATGGACCCGGAAACGTTGTTTACGGAGGTCGATGAACTGATCGCCGACGGCGTGGACGTGGAGGGGCGGTTGTATGTGAGCGAGCGCGCGCATCTGGTGATGCCGTATCACAAGCTCGTGGATAAGGCGAGCGCCGCCAGCAAAGCGATCGGGACGACCGGCCGTGGCATTGGCCCCGCGTACGAGGACAAGGTGGCGCGTCGCGGCGTGCGCGTGCTGGACTTACGGAATCCGGCTCGCCTGCACGATCTGGTGACCGCCGGGGTGGAGCGGGCCAACGCGCAGCTTGAGCGTTCGGGGTCGGAGGTGCGCGCGTCGGTTGGCGAGACGTTGGAGGTGCTCAACGCGTTGTCGCCGCGTCTGCTCGCGCTGGCTGACGATGTGGGGCTGTGTGTGCATCGCGCCATGAAGAGTGGGGCGGCGGTGCTGTTGGAGGGGGCGCAGGGCTCCATGCTGGACATTGATCACGGGACCTATCCCTTTGTGACGTCGAGCAACACCACGGTGGGAGGGGCGGCCACCGGCGTGGGCATCTCGCCGATGTCGTTGCAGTGCGCCCTGGGTGTGGTGAAGGCCTATACGACGCGCGTGGGTCATGGTCCGCTGCCCACGGAGTTTGCCGAGCCGTTGCAGACGCAGGTGCGCACGCTGGGGCATGAATTCGGGGCCACCACCGGCCGCGCCCGTCGTTGCGGTTGGTTTGACGGCGTGGTGGTGCGGTACGCAGCACGCGTGAATGGGTTAACGGCGCTGGCGATTACCAAGCTGGATGTGCTGGACACGCTTGACGAGTTGCTGGTGTGCACGGGGTATCGCATTGACGGTGAGGTGCATACGGAGTTCCCCGCCGATTTGCAGCTGTTGGAGCACGCCGAACCGGTGTACGAGACCATGCCGGGCTGGCGGCAGTCCACGCAGGACGCGCGCACGCTGGGTGAGCTACCGGCGGCGGCGCGCGCCTATCTGGATCGCTTGGAGCAGCTGTGTGAGACGCCGGTGGCGTATGTGAGTGTGGGCACCCGTCGGGACCAGATTATTGGAGTTCACGCGGTTACCGCATGACGGCGTTCGTCGATGTGGCCATCGTTGGGGCGGGACCGTGTGGCCTCGCGGCGGCGATTGCGGCTATCCGTGGCGGATTGTCGGTGTCCGTGTTTGATCGCGGTTGCCTGGTGAATGGCATCGCGGGCTATCCCACGTACATGACCTTTTTCAGTACGGCGGAGCGCATTGCGATTGGTGGCGTGCCCTTTTTAGTGGCGACGGAGAAGCCCACCCGACGCGATGCGCTGGCGTATTACCGTGGCGTGGCGTCGTTGTACGATGTGCCGGTTCGCCAGTACGAAACGGTGGAGTCGATGCGACCGGTGCGCTACGATCCTTCGGCGGCTGGCGTGACGTCGGCGCGGTCGGCGCGGTGGCTGCTACGCAGTATCACACGTGGTGGTGCGGTGCACGAAACGGCCGCGCACGCGGTGATTATCGCCACGGGGTATTTCGGTCGCCCGAATCTGCTGCAGGTGCCGGGCGAAACGTTGCCGCATGTGCGCCACGGGTACGTGGAAGGGCACACGGCGTGGCGCGCCCCGGTGGTGATTGTGGGTGGCGGCAACTCCGCGGTGGATGCGGCGCTGGATATGTACCGCGCCGGCGCCTATGTCACGATGGTCCACGTGGGCGCCTCCTTGGATAACGGCGTGAAGCCGTGGGTGCGTCCCGAAATTGAGGCGCGCATTCACGACGGGAGTATTCAGGCCCATTACGAGAGCCGCGTGGTGGACATTACGCCTGAGGACGTGGTGGTGCAGGGGCCGTCGGGCGAGGTGCGCGTACCGGCCACGCAGGTGTATACCATGACGGGCTACCTGCCCGAGACGGGGCTCTTGGAGGCGGTGGGCGTTCCGATTGATCCTCTCAGCGGGATCCCGTCTCACAATCCGCTCACAATGGCCACCCCGGTCCCGGGTGTCTACCTTGCAGGAGTTATCGCGTCGGGCTTGTCCGCGAACCGGATCTTCATTGAGAACGGTCGGGATCATGGTGACGCGATTGTGCGACATCTCCTTTCCTGACTCTAACTCTCCGGTACTGATGGCTTCCCAACCCGACGTGATGGACAAGCTGGTGTCACTGTGCAAGCGCCGTGGCTTCATCTTCCAGTCGTCCGAGATTTATGGCGGCACGGGCTCGGTGTGGGACTATGGTCCACTGGGCGTCGAACTCAAGAAGAACATCAAGGATCGGTGGTGGAACGCGATGGTGCGTTCACGCGACGATATCGAGGGGTTGGATGCCGCCATCTTGATGCATCCTCGCACGTGGGAAGCGAGCGGTCATGTGGCCGGCTTTGTGGATCCGCTGGTGGACTGCAAGACCTGCAAGGGGCGTTTCCGTGCCGATAAGCTGGAAGACGCGCGGTGTCCGCAGAAGCCCAGTAAGCAGCCGGGGCAGCATGATGCCTGTCAGCTGACCGAGGCGCGCAATTTTAATCTGATGTTCAAGACGTACATGGGCGCGCTTGAGGAAAGCGCGAGTGTGGTGTATCTGCGTCCGGAAACGGCACAGGGCATCTTCGTGAATTTCCTGAATGTGCAGCAGAGCATGCGCCAAAAAGTGCCGTTTGGCATTGCGCAGATCGGGAAGGCGTTCCGGAACGAGATTACGCCGGGCAATTTCATTTTCCGGACGCGTGAGTTTGAGCAGATGGAGATGCAGTTTTTCGTTGAGCCCGGCACGGACATGGCGTGGTTTGAGCAGTGGAAGCAGCTCCGGATGGAATGGCATCTCGCGCTTGGTCTCTCCCCCGAGCGGTTGCAGTTCCATCAGCACGGCGCGGGCGAGCTGGCTCACTATGCGCGGGCGGCGTTCGATGTGACGTTCGACTTTGGCGGTACGCTGGGGTTCCAGGAAATCGAAGGCGTGCACAACCGCGGCGATTTCGATCTCACGCAGCACCAGCAGTTTTCCAGCAAGAAGCTGGAGTACTATGACCAGTTGCACAACAAGCGCTACGTGCCGTACGTGATCGAAACGTCCGTGGGAGCTGATCGGGTTACCCTGGCGGCGTTGGTGAATGCGTACCGTGAGGAGTCGGTGGAAGGGGAGGACGAAGGTCGCGTCGTGCTGGGGTTGCACCCTGCGATTGCCCCCATCAAGGCGGCCGTGTTCCCGCTCACCAAGAAGGACGGACAGCCGGAGATGGCGCAGCGGATCTTGAGTGATTTGCGCACGGCGTTCTCCGTGGACTACGACGAGTCGGGATCCATCGGGAAGCGCTACCGTCGGCAGGACGAAGTGGGCACGCCCTTCTGCATCACGGTTGACGGGCAGAGCCTGTCCGATGAAACGGTCACGGTGCGCCATCGTGACACGCTGGCGCAGGATCGCGTGCATGGGAGCCAGTTAAAGGGGTACCTCGCCGCCCAGCTGGTAGGGTAACGGCCGGCTCCCCGCGTGTGTCGGGCCGTCAAGGCGGCGTTGGTGAGTTGCCATCTCCCGACGCCGCCTGCAACGTAGAGGTATCCGTCGTCTGTCCGGTTTCTCCCGTTCCGTCCCCCTCTATCCGACCATGCTGCCCCTGCGACCCTTCCTGTTCCTCACGGCGCTGTCCGTTCCGGCCGCGCTTGTTCAGCCTCCGGCGAAGCCGGTGGCAAAACCCGCCGTGTCGTCACTGGCGCTTGGAGCGCCGGTGACGCTGGACTCGGCCTTCCTCAAACAGTTCCGGTGGCGGAACATCGGGCCCGACCGTGGTGGCCGCTCGATTGCGGCCAGCGGGGTGGTGGGACGGAAGAACGAGGCGTATTTCGGCGCCACCGGCGGCGGACTCTGGAAGACCACCGACGGCGGCGAAAACTGGGCACCGGTGACGGATGGTCAGATCACCAGCGCGTCGGTGGGTGCGGTGGCCGTGAGCGAGAGTCATCCCGATGTGGTGTACATCGGCATGGGTGAGTCGGCGATCCGCGGCAACATCATGCCCGGCGACGGCATCTACAAGAGCACCGATGCCGGCAAAACATGGGCGCATCTGGGCTTCAAAACCGTGGATGCGATCTCGAAGATCCGCATCCATCCCACCAACCCCGATGTGGTCTTCGCGGCGGTGTTCGGCAAGTACAGTGTCCCGAGTGCCGAGCGCGGGGTGTTCAAGAGCACCGACGGCGGGAAGTCGTGGCGCAAGGTGCTGTTTCGTGATGACAAAACGGGTGCGGTGGACATCGCGCTCGACCGCACCAATCCGAACGTGATGTACGCCGCCATGTGGGAGGCGTATCGGAAGGAATACCAGATGTCGTCGGGCGGTCCGGGCTCCGGGCTCTTCAAGAGCACCGACGGTGGGGAGAGCTGGACGGAGATTACCCGGAACAAGGGACTGCCGTCGGGCTTGGTGGGTCGGATTGGCGTTGCACTTACGGCTGCCAATTCCAATCGCGTGTACGCGTTGATTGAGAACGACAACGGGGGGTTGTTCAAGAGCGATGATGCCGGCGCCACGTGGGCCTTGGTCAACAGCGATCGCAACATCCGTCAGCGCGCGTTCTACTACACGCACCTGTTTGCCGATCACAAGAACGCCGACGTGGTGTACGCGCAAAACACGTCGCTGTTCCGCTCGGCTGATGGTGGCAAGACGCTCACGAGCATCGGCAACGGCACGCACGGCGACCACCACGACTTGTGGATCGACCCGGCGGACCCGACGCATCTTGTTGGCGCGAATGATGGTGGTGGCGCCGTGACGATGAACACCGGTGGCACGTGGACCGAGCAGGATTTCCCGACGTCGCAGTGGTACCACGCGATCACGACGAAGCACATCCCGTATCATGTGTGCGGTTCGCAGCAGGATAACAGCACGTTGTGCACGCCGTCGCAGTGGAACGCGGGCCGGCCGGCGGGCCCGCAGCAGGCGGCGGGCGGCATGGCGGTGTCGTATCAGGTTGGTGGTGGCGAACCCGGCTACATCGCCGCCGACCCCCTTGATCCGGACATCTTCTTCTCCGGCACGAACAATGGCGGCTACGTTGACAAGTTCAACAAGAAGACGGGGCTGTCGCGCGAAGTAAATCCGTATCCATGGTTCTATTCGGGCGAACCGTCGAAGGATATCAAGGAACGGTGGCAGTGGACGTTCCCGATTCTTTACTCGCCCATCAATCCGAAAATGCTGTTTGTGTCGTCGCAGCGTTTGTGGCGCACGTTGGATGGTGGCCGTACCTGGAAGGTGTTGAGTGGAGACCTGACGCGTCACGCGCCCGAAACGCAGGAGAAGTCTGGTGGCCCGATCACGGGTGATATGAACGGCCCCGAAGTGTACGGGACGATCTTCTCGGTAGGGCCCAGCAAGAAAGACGTGAATGTGATCTGGACGGGTTCAGACGACGGTCTGGTGCATGTCACGCGCAATGGCGGAATGACATGGACCAACGTGACGCCGAAGGAGATGCCGGACTTTGGCCGTGTATCGCAAATCGACGCCTCGGCGTTTGATGCGGGCACGATGTACATGTCGGTGCGTCGCCCGCTGCTGAACGATCGGGCACCGTACATTTTCCGCACCACCGATTTCGGCAAGACGTGGACGAAGATTGTGACGGGCCTCGGTGCCGAGGATTACGTGCACGCGGTGCGGGAAGATCCCTTCCGCAAGGGATTGCTGTACGCTGCCACGCAGCATGGGGTATACCTCTCGTACGACGACGGCGCCAATTGGCAGAGCCTCAAGCTCAACATGCCTGATACGCCTGTGGCTGACCTGATCGTGGAAGCCAACGACCTCGTGATCGCCACACACGGTCGGAGCTTCTGGGTGCTCGATAACGTGGCGCCGCTGCGTCAGGCCACACCGGCAGTGCTCACGGCCAACGCGCATCTCTTTGCGCCGCCGGTGGGCATTCGCTCAAGCGCCGGCGTACCGATGAGCTGGATGTTTGCCACCGCTCCGAAGCGTGCCACGTTGTCGATTCTCGATTCCACGGGCGCGGTGCTGCGTGAACTGACTGGTGACACGGCAACGGTGGCGGGTGCTGGCGGCCCCGGTCGCCGTCGTGGGACGTCCTCCACGTTTCCGTTGGCTGCGGGCTTGTCGCGCTTTACGTATGACATGCGCGCCACTGGCATCGAAAGCTTCCCCGGGATGATTCTGTGGGGGGCGGGAACGGCTGGCCCCGCGCTGCCTCCCGGCCGCTATACGGTGCGTCTGACGGCGGATGGGCAGACGCTGACGGCGCCGCTCCGGATTACGCGGAACCCGCTGTTGCCCGAAGTCACCGATGCCGACCTTCGAGCGCAATATGCTTTTGGTAAGCAGGTGCGGGACAAGACCAACGAAGCGCAGAAGGCTGTCATCGACATTCGGCGGGTGAAGGCGCAGTTAGCGGATCGCCTCACGCGGAATGCGGATGTGGTGCTGGCGGAGAAAGGCAGCACGCTGAAAACCAACGCGTCGGCGGTGGAAGAGCAGGTGTATCAGGTGAAGAATCAGAGCGGGCAGGACCCGCTGAACTTCCCCATTCGTGTCAACAACCGACTGGCCAACCTGCTTTCGATGTCGGAGCGCGGCGATGGCCCGCCGGGCACGTACATGCCCGAGATTCTCAGTATTCTCACCAAGGAGCTGAGCGGGTACTCGGCGAAGCTCGAGACGGTGTGGAAGGTGGACCTGGCGGCGGTGAACGCCGAGCTGAAGCGGCTGAACCTCCCGGCGCTTGATCCCAAGTGCACGGTGGTGGCCGGTTGCACGGCCACTCCATGACCATGCGTCGAGCGGTCGGAGCGCTCGGCGTCATGGCGCTGAGCGCGGCGTGCGGTCCCAGTTTGCGTACCAGCGCCACGGCGGCCATGGATGGGTGCCTGGCGGTCCGTAACCCCGCCTTTGTGCGCGGCGATGGAGAGCGGGCCCTCTCGGTTCCGCTCCCCGCTGCGGTGGATTCCTTGGCCAAGCGTACGGCGTACGCATTTGGTTTGCGGATGTACAAGGCGACGGCCGCGGAGGCCGGCACGCAGGCCGAGCTCACCTGTGCTCTGGAGTTAGCGTCTTGGTACCGCAGTGAGGACACCCGGGAGTGGCTGGCCACCTTTACGAACCATCCGAATGCCCCCGTGGCGAGCCTGGCCAAACGATTGCTGGCGTTGAACGCGCAGTCCGCATCGCGTTGACGTGGTGAGGCAAGGCAACGGGCCCCGATCGGCGATGTTCAGCCGATCGGGGCCCGTTGGTTTTTCTGTCACATCACCTACGCCGTGCCATTACTCTCGGTGATCAGCGTTCGATGCGGATTCCGACCATGCCCCACGGCTTGTAGAACTCGTAGCTGGGATCGTCGCCGCCACCACCGCGGTTGAGACGATCGCCGACGGTCGCACGCAGCGGGGTGTTGGAGAGATTGATCGCTTCGGCGAAGAGCTTCATGCCGCTGCGGATCTGGTAGGAGCCCGACGCATCCCACTGCAGGCGGTCGCGGGTGCGTGTGTCACCTTCGGGCGTGAGGGCGTTGATCGTGGAGAGGAACTCACCCGAGTAGTTGGCGCCGACGCGGAGCGACACGGGACCACGGTCGAAGAAGATGCCGAGGTTGCCGGCGTTACCGGTCTGGCCGGGGAGCGGCGTGTCCACACCATCGCGACCGCGTCCCGGAATTTCGGCGATCGACCGGGTGTAGGTGTAGTTCGCGTTGAGGCCGAGGCCTGACAGGATACCGGGGAGAAACGTCAGGTTTTGCTGCCACGCGACTTCGAAGCCGTACAGCTTGGCGGTCGGGCCGTTCACGGGCTGGATGACCTGCGTGGCATCGGGGCCAAGCGCTTCATCGGTGCGGCGCGCACGGGCGGTCGCGAAGATGAAGTTCTGGAGGTCCTTGTAGAAGGCGCCGGCGGAGAGGAAGCCCACCGAGCGGAAGTAGCGCTCGACCATCAGGTCGTACGCGAGCGCCGTGGTGGCTTCGAGCGCCGGGTTGCCGATGGTGGCGGTCTGCTGACCGGCCTGCACGTTCACGTACGGCGTCATGTCCTGGAACTGCGGACGGACGAGCGCAGTGGTGATGGCCGCCTTGACGTTGGTGTACTCGTCCACGCGGTACGTCGCGTTGATGGACGGGAACAGATTGACGTAGTTGCTGGAGCCGGTGGTGTCGGCGATGGGTCGCGCAAGCGCCGTGCCCGCGGCGGTGAGGGCAACGATGCGCGCGGTGTTGTTCACGCGCGTGGCTTCGACGCGCACACCCGGGATGATCCGCAGCGCGCCGGCGTCCAGCGTGGCCATGAGATAGCCGGCGTACACATCCTCGCCGACGGCAAACGTGCCGCCCGCGGACGTGGTGGCCGACGACAGATCGTTTTTGGTAAACGCGTTGGGGTTGGCGGTGATGAAGTCCCCCATACGCGTGGGATCGAATGTGCGGCCGAACTGGTAATCGCCACCGAAGATGGTGCGTCCCTGCGTTTCGGCGGTGAGGGCGCTCATGAGGGTGGCACTGGTCGCGCCCAGTGTGTTCGTGCCCAGCGCGCTGGTGTACACCGTGGTGACGAGGGTGTTGTCGCGCTCCTTGAGCCGCGCCGACAGGCCGCCCTTGAGCGTGCCGGTGACCCGCCCGAACGCGATCGGCATCGACGCGTTGATCTTGGCGCTGAGGTCGACGTCCTTCGTGTCACGCACTTCGCGGGTCAGTCCATTGAAGCCGAAGCGCGTGGGATCGTCAAAGGAGCCGACGGAGACATTGGCGCGCGGACGGTCGGCATCAGCGAAGTTGTAACCGAGCGTCATACCGCTCTGGCGGAACGACATCGTGAGCGCACCCGGACGGCTTTCGGAGGCGCGGGAGGTGCCGACGGCCCAGTCGAGCGCCTTGCCGTCCTTCGCGAAATGCTCGCCGCCGATCTGCGCCGTGAGGATATCCTGAATGACCTCGCGCAGGCGGATGTCGCGGTCGAACTGCGAGCCGGTGGTGGTGCCGGAGTCGGGCGAGACCTGCGTCCAGCGGGATCCGCCGCCGCCGCGGAAGCGGAAGCGGGCGCGGGCGCGGACTTCGTCATCGGAGAAGCGGTTGAACGTGCTGCGGGCGAACAGCTTGCTGTTGTTGCCGAGCAAGTAATCGAGCGTGCCGTTGAGTCCTGCGCGGAGGCGGTTGACCTGTGGGTAGTCACGCAGTTCGAACAGATTGGGCGCGTCGAGCGAGGTGAGCGACGGGGCGACGCCGCAGTTGCGCGTCTGCGAGCACCAGTCACCTTCGATGTTCTGCGAGGCGCGCTCGTTCTTGTAGTAGGTACCGCCCACCATGGCGCCAAACTTCTGCGACGCGCCGAAGCGCTTACCGGCGTTGGCACCGACGTTCACGAGTGCACCGCCGCCGAGCTGGTTGGCACCGCCGGCGAAAGTGGCGTTGAGCAGCGGCTGGTTGGCGCGCGCGGTGCGCGTGACGATGTTGACGTTGCCGCCGATGGCGTCGGCGTCCATGTCGGGGGTGAGCGTCTTGGCGATCTGGATCTGCGCGGCCTGATCGGACGGCACGATGTCCATTGGCAGCTGCCGGCTGTTCTGCTCCGGTGAGCTGATGCGCAGGCCGTTGAGCGACATCGAGTTGAGATCGGCGCTGGTGCCGCGGATCTGCACGAAGCGTCCCTCACCCTGGTCACGCAGCACCGCGATACCCGGCACGCGGGCGAGTGCCTCGGCCATGTTGGGATCGGGCAGTCGACCAACGAGTTCGTTGTCGATGACACTGGAGATCGTGGAGGCTGTGCGCTGCTGATTGAGCGCCGAGGCCTGACCGGCGACCTGTCCCTTGACCTGCACCGCGGAGAGGTTGGTGACGGCCTCGCTCATCTTGACGTCGAGCGTAGCCGTGGCGCCGGTGGTCACCGTGACGGGCTTGGTGACGGGCTGGAAGCCGATGTAGCGGAAGGTGATCGAACGCGCGCCGGCCGGTACATTGACGGCGCGATACGTGCCGTTCTGTGTGGCGGCGCGGATGGCCGTGCCCTCGACCGAGACGAGGACGCCGGAGAGCGGACGGCCGCTTGGATCGGTGACCGTGCCGGTCACGACACCTTGTGCGCCGAGTGGTGCGGCCAGAAGCAGCAGGCCGGCGGCCATGCTGTGCAAAGAGATACGCATCAGTGGGTTCAGTTGGGAGGAAGGCGCTTGCGTACGTCGCGCCAGTCGTAGAAGTGGAACGTCTTGTCGGTGGACATCATTACGAGCAGTCCTTCGGGAAACGCCGGCGAGAGTGCCGTTGCCGTCACGTCGAGACCGTCGGTTTCCTTCGCGGCCACGGGAATCGTGGCCAGTGCAACGTGCGTATGCGGTGCGCGCGCGGCGCCTTCGCGCGCAAAGAGCTGCAGGCGCTGCCCCTGCTGGTCGGAGACCACCAGGTAGCCCGTGGAATCGCTCGTGGGATACATGGCGATGCCCTCGTGGTCACTCACGAATCCGGTGGTGCCGAAAAGCGCGAGCTCCTTGGCGGCGTCGGCACGATCGGGATCGGCGTGATACTTCCGGATGCCGACGGTCTCGTCGCTGTAGTACACGAAGCCGAGCTGCTGATCGACGGCGATGGCTTCGATCTCCTTCTTGCCGCTGAAGGCACCAAACGTGCGGACACGGGTGGCGCCGACGGTCCCGTTGCCGGTGTCGGCCAAGCGGTACTGCCAGAGGTAGCCCTCGAGGGGGCCGCTCTTGCCGCCCACGATGGCGAATACCGCCCCGTCGCGCGGCCGACGGTACAGGGCGACGCCCATGGGGGCACGCGTGGTATCGCCGTCGAACAGCGCGATGCCGCCGCCGTCGATCGGTGTCATCTCGGGGAGCCGGAAGACGCGCAGCGACATGCGGCCGCGTTCGGCGGTGACGGCGATGTCGATCAGCTTCCCACCGACCTGCAGGCCGGAAATGATATCCACGTTGTTCGGGCGCTTGAGCGGCCGCCGTGTGCGCGCGGTGTCGATGCGCCCGTCGAGCGTAAACGCGTAGAGGCCGCCGGTGCTGTCACCCTTGTCGGTCCCGATGATGAGCGACCGCGAGGGGGTGATCGTGTCGATCCAGATGGCCGGATCGTCTGAATCATTCAACACGGCAGCCGTCACCACCGCGGGGCGCAGCGTATCGCGGTCAGCTGACAGCGCAGCGGACGCGGCGGCGGAATCGATTACCGGTGGAGTTTCCCGCGTCCGGCAGGCGGACAGCGCAAGAACGAGCGCCGTGCAGGCGGCTAGCGGAAGGCGTGGCACAGTGGAGGATCCTGAGGATGCACGTTGGCACGATGCCAGACGGTCGCAGGTGGGAACCTCGAGGGGGCTGACGACGAATCGGCGACAGTATTGTCACGGTTGTGTATCGGCAGGATTCCCGGCCACCGTGTTCCCGTGCGCGATCGCCGCGTACTTTACCGCATGCCTTCACATGAGCTTCCTTTGGCCATAGTGCGACCCATGGCACAGAGTGTCCCCCGCTGGGCCCGCTGGGGCGTCCGTCCATGAGTCGTGATTCGCGCGAACTGTTGGCCGTGCGTGAGATCGCCCATGCGTTTTTGTTGGCTGATCGGCCGAGTGATGTGCAGCAGTTTGCCTTGGACCGGGTTACGCCGATTCTCGGTGCGACCTTTTCGCTGGTGATGGAGCTGGGCGACGATGGCGAGCTGCTGCGGCCGGTGGCGCAGCATGAGTGGCCGGCCAAGTATCGGCACTGGATTGGCGCGCTGCGCGTCCGTGTCGGGGACGGCCCCAGCGGGGTAGCGGTGGCGGAGCGCCGGTTAGTGGAGGTGGAGGATCTGTTGGCGGACCCGTCTCTTGACGGGTGGCATGAGGTGGCGGAGGAGCTGGGATTTCGCTCCATCATCGCGGCGCCGATGGAGACCGCCGAGGGGCCGATTGGCGCGATTGCGTTCTATTTTGCCGATGCAACGCATGTGCGTCAGGAGCAACGGGCGTTAGTGCGGGTCGTCGCCGATCAGTTGGCGGCGGCCACCGATCGCTCGCGGCGTACCGACGCGCTTCGCCGGTCGAACGCGGCGCTGGCGGAAGCGAATGCCCAGTTAGCGCATCAGGCCTCGATGGCGCAGCACACGGAGCACGCCCGAGACCAGACGGTGCACTGCCTGGTTGCGGCGTTACTGACTTTGTCTTCGCCCGACGATCGGGGCAACGTTGCGCACCGTCTGGCGGCCGTTCATGCGCTGGCGGTCGCCGCCCGCGACCTGGAGCTGGTGACGCGCGACGATTTTGCCATGACGCTGGCGGATGTCGATCCGCGGGATCCGTTGCTGGCGGCGGTTGCCAGCTGGCGGGCACGCGCCCCCATGGTTCCTATCCACATCGATGAGCCAACCGTGCTGCTGCCCACGATTCGGGGTGACCTGCACTGGTTGTCGCGGTTGCTCACCGTGGTGGTGGGGCTGGCGGTGCGGTCGGCATGTCGTGAGGGCGGCACGGTGAATACCGGCGTCCGGCTGGGGCGTGGCTTCATTGCCCTTCAGGTGGGCTGGCGCGATGCATCGGCTGACACCGTGGCGCCTCAACCTCTCCCTGAGCATTCACGTATACTTGAGGAGCCGACTCAGCGCACGGCGCCCGATCCCTTTACGGGCGTGCGGGAGGCGGTGACGGCGCTTGATCCCTCGCTGGCGACCGCCCTGGCCGGGCGGCTCGGCGGCCAGATGCACGTTGAGGAATCGGCGGGCGGGGCGGAGGCGGAGGGAGGATGGACGCTCGTCTTCCCGGTTGATACCGACGGCTGACCGCTGATCGTTGCTCGTTGATTTCACGGTTTTACTGCTCTCTCCGGATGCCCCGCATGCACCAACAGTCGAATCGCCAATTGCAGGAACGTCTCACCACGCTGCCCGTCGCGGAGGTCCTCGCCTTGGCCGTACGCGCATTTACGCGCCGAAGCGGCGTGTATCCCGCCTTTCTTGAAAAGCAGGGCCCCTCGCATGTCGTGCTGCGCGGGCAGGGTGGGGAGGAGCTGGTCGTTGCGGCGCGCGTCACTGAGGACGGGACGGTAGTGTCGGGTTCGACGTACTTGTTTGACCAACAACTCGCCCGGTTTCTCGATGCGTTGCCATCGGTGTCTGCGTTGCCGGTGGTCGTGGCCGACGAGGTGGCCGCGCTACCGGGGGCTGTGTTATGACCACGGGCACTACTACGGGCGCGGTCCATTTCGTGAATGCACTCCGGGTGCGCCCGGAAATTATTCGCTTAGCCAGCGGGCAGGCCCCGGTGGTTTGGACGGTGCGCGTGCAGGCGGCCGAGGCGTGGGACGCGGTACGGGTTGAAGCCACGCCCGAAACGCCGGTCCGTGAGGTGAAGCAGGCGGCGATGGCGTTGCTGCTCCCCGACGTGGACCAGATTGACGGGTATGTCGTGAAGCGCAACGGCGCGGAGTTGTTCAATGAAGCGCAGTCGTTGCACGCGGCCGGCGTGCGCGATGCGTCCACCTTGTTGGTGATGGCGCGTCGACGTCGGCCCGTCCGGTGAGCGACCAGTCGCCGGCGTCGTTGATTGCAGCGGTCCAGCGTCTTCGCGCAGAGATTGCGAAGCGCATTGTGGGTCAGGACGCGGTGGTGGACGAAATCCTGATGGCGTTGGTGGCGGGTGGGCACGCTCTGCTGGTGGGTGTGCCGGGGCTCGCCAAGACGCTGATGATCAAGTCGCTCTCGGACGCCATGCAGCTGGCGTTCCGTCGCATCCAGTTCACGCCCGACTTGGTGCCGAGTGACATCACGGGGACCGAGATCCTTGAGGAAAGCGGTGGTGGGGCACGCGCGTTCCGTTTCGTTCAGGGGCCGGTGTTTGCCAACATCGTGCTGGCCGATGAGATCAATCGCGCGCCTCCACGCACACAGGCCGCTCTCTTGGAGGCGATGCAGGAGCACCACGTGACGGCCGCCGGTACAACCATGCGGCTGCCCGAGCCGTTTTTTGTGTTGGCCACGCAGAATCCCATTGAGCAGGAAGGGACCTATCCGCTGCCGGAAGCGCAGTTGGATCGATTCTTGTTTGATATTCGCGTGGGGTATCCCACCGAAGCTGACGAGATCGCGATTTTGCGCACCACCACGGGTACCCGTGGTGCGCCCATTGAGGCGGTGTTCACGGCCGAGGATGCGCTGGCGTTGCAGCGCCTGGTGCGGGCATTGCCGTGCAGTGACGTGGTGCTTGCCTATGCGGCGAAGCTGGTGCGTGCGTCACGGCCGCAGGAGCCCACGGCGCCCAGTTTGGTGCGCCAGTACGTACGCTGGGGGGCGGGACCACGGGCTGGGCAGGCGCTGATTCTCGGGGCAAAGGCGTCGGCTTTATTGGCGGGGCGGGCGGCCGTGTCTCCGGCGGACATTCGTCGCGTGGTGATGCCGGTGCTTCGCCACCGGATTTTGCCGAACTTTGCGGCGGAAGCGGATGGCGTCTCGGCGGAACCGATTATTGAGGCGCTCTTGGCGCATGTGGCGGCGCCTAGCAGCGCGCTGTCGGCCTGAGTGCGCGGCGGCGCGGGTCGTGGCGCAGCAGATGAGTGCGTCATGAGTGCGTCATGAGTGCGCTATGAGTGCCGAGTACGGGCCGATGCTTGATGCACTGCGCGGTGTACGCTGGCCGGCGCGGCGTGCGGTTGCGGCCGCGGCCACTGGCGCACACCGCTCGCGGCAGCGCGGTACGTCGGGTGAGTTCACGGAGTATCGGTTGTACCGGCAAGGCGATGATCCGCGTGCGCTTGACTGGAAGTTGCTTGGGCGCAGCGATCGGGCGTTTGTGCGATTGAGTGACGATCGTGCGCTGTTACCCACGTGGATCGTGCTGGACGGAAGCGCCAGCATGGACTTCCCGGTCGGTGGCGGCATGAGTAAGTGGCAGATGGCGTGCACCATGGCGGTGGGGTTGGCCGCAGTGGCGCATGCGTCGGGTGACCCGGTGGGAGTCCTGGCCACTCACGCCGATGGGCTGTTTCGATTGCCACCGCGCACCCGTCGTGGCACTGTGCGCGACATTGCGGGCGCTCTGCAAGCGCTCCAGCCCGGCGGAACGGGCGGGTTGGCGTTGGCGATTCCGCATGTTCCCGTCACGGCACGCGGTGTCCTGCTTTCGGATTGGCTCGGCGATCATGACGTGACGATGAAGCACGCTGCCGTGTTGGCGTCAGGCGGTGCGATGCTGGAATGCGTGCATCTGGTGGCCCCCGAGGAGCTGGCGTTGCCCGACGGGACGTACCGTGCGCAGGATCCGGAGGATGCCAGCCTCTGGCGGGTGACCAGCGCCGCCGTGCGGGAGCGCTACGCGGCGGAGTTCGGGGCGTTCCGCGCGCAGGTGCGTACCGCGTGGCGCGCGCTTGGCGCCGGCTACACGGAAGTCACCACCACCGCAGACGGGGCGCGTGCCGTCCGTGCGGTGG
>CANHTA010000029.1 GCA_947463135.1 Gemmatimonadota bacterium | reverse complement strand
CTGCTTTGTGCCCGACGGCAATCATGTGCGCGTGCTTGAAGAGCAGCTCGGGGCCGACGCTCCTGCCCTCTCGGTTGGGCCGCTGCGCTTAGTGAGCGGCGAGGTAATCGGCGAACATCAGGGGTTCGCGCGCTATACCATTGGCCAACGCAAAGGGCTGCCAGGCGGTTTTTCCGAACCGATGTTTGTGGTGGAGATTGTGCCGAGCGAGCGCGCGGTGGTCATCGGCCCGCGCGAAGCGTTGCTGGGGCGCGGCCTCGAAGCGCGCGAACTCAACTGGCTGGTGGAGCCGCCGGTGGTGGGTGCGCAGGTACAGGTGCAGGTGCGCAATCGCGCGGCGGCGGCGCCGGCGACGATTGTGCGGATGTCTGGCGAAGCTATTGAGCTCGCGCTCGACGAACCGGTGCACGCGATCTCGCCGGGGCAGTCACTGGTGATCTACGACGGCGACATCGTGCTGGGCGGCGGGGTGATCGAGCGCGGCATGCGAACAGCACCGAGCCGACGACTACCGATTCTCGCCGCGTAGCGTGGGCGGGTGAAGCGGCGGATCGGCCTACTGCGGTCCTGCCAGCCGCTCGCCCGCCGGCACCGTCATCACGGCCACAAGCATATCCGCCGTCACGTTCAGTAAGGTCTTGAACATGTCGGGGAGTGTATCCAGGGCGATCATGATGCCAATGCCTTCCACGGGTAACCCGATGCTGGTGTACAGCGGGACCTGGAGCAGCATGCCACCGCTCGGGATACCGGGGGTGCTGAAGTTGAGCGCCACGCTGCTCGCCGCCACAAGGGCAATACTCGAAAACGGCAGTGTGATGCCGTACAGCTTGGCCACGAAGAGCGCGCCAACAACCCAGTAGATCGCACTGGTCAACTTGAACACCGAGGCACACAGGGGAAGGACGAAGCCGGTTGCTGTAGCGGGCAGCTTCAGCACATCGGTGGCGCCCTTCACCATGGCCGGCAGCGACGCAAGAGAACTGCGCGTGCCCATACCCACCACCTGCGACGGAACCAACGCGCGCGCAAAATCACGCAGCGGGACACGGCGTGTGACACCGATGACGCCATACAATGCGGCGGTGGCGATGAGGTGCAGCACAATCACCACCATGAAGTAAAAGCCGATGGCGCCGAGCACGGAGGTGCCAAGCTTTTGTCCAAGCACCGTGGCGAGCGCCAGAATACCGAGCGGGGCGATCGCCAGCATCCAGCGCACCACCACCAACATGGTGTCGGCCATGCCGCGAAAGAACGCCAGCTGCGCGGTGCGAGGGCCCTCGGCCACATGGCCAAGGGCAAAGGCGTAGAGCAGAGTGAACAGGACCACCGGGAGCAACGTCCCGTCGGCAGCCGCTCGAATGGGATTGAGCGGAATCAGTCCGAGAATCCACGTGCGCAGCGAGAGCGCATCGGCCGGCGGAATGTCCAGGGACGCGGTCGCACGCAGGCGTGCGGTGGCCTCCGGATCGAGCACCAACGTCTCAAACCACAGTGGCGCCACGGCCGCGGAAAAGATCGCACAGGCGATGGCAAGCGCGAGCATCCAGCCAAAGGCGGTCGCCCCGACGCGTCCCGTGGTGCTGGTATCACCGCCCCCTGCCACGCCCACGATGAGCAGTGGCACCACCAGCGGGATCACGGTCATGCGTACGGCATTGATCCACGCGGTGCCCACGACATCGAGCACCGCCATGAAGCGCGTGGTGAACGCGGACGGTGCGCTTTCGTGGGAGAGCCACATGCCGAGGGCAAGCCCGAGCAGCAGCCCGAGCGTGACCTGCACCGCTGGTGAGCGCAGTGGATGACGGCGCGGTTCGGGGGAAGGCTTTGAGGCGGGTGCGTCAGGCATGCGCGCGAAGCTACCCGATGACGCGGGATGACGCGAGGACTAGAAGCCGAAGCCCGCCGACCAGGTGATGATCCGCTTGCCGTGCACCGATGCCCCGGGCTCGTCACCGAGTCGGACGTAGTAGCCCACTTCACCACCAAGGGCGAGGAGCGGCCACAGATGGACGGCGCCCCCGACGTAGGTTCGGCGCGCGGTGGCATTGAGCGGCTCGCCAAAGGTGCGGATGATGCCGCCGGTGACCGCCGTACCGGCGCCAAATGAGCCGAGGGCTTTGGCGAGGCCAACCGAGGCCCCTGCCCCCCCAAGCCCAACCTTGGCCACCGCCAGCGCGCAGACATCGAGCCGATCCCCCTCGTACACCATGCCGCCACCGTAGGAGAGGGCCCACTTGAATGGCGCGCCATAGGTGAGGCCACCCATGCACTGATCCACCCGCCAACGCATGTCAGACGCGGGGGACGTCGTGGCGCCACTGGCGGCGGCGGGGAGTGGCACCACCTGGGCGCGCACGGCCTTCGCCCACCCAACCGATGCACCGGCGAAGGCGGCCCACGCCAACAGCACCGTCCACCGCGGGTTCCTCCGCGCGTGAGCCATCAGTATTTCATCCCAGCGGTTTCCGCGAACGCCCGCATCGCCTGCTCTTGGGCGTCGGTGAGTGTGTCGGGTACCGCAATGGTGATCTCCACCAGTAAATCCCCCTTCTTGCCATCCTTCTCGATCCCCTGCCCGGTGATCTTGAAGCGCTTGCCTGCGGAGGTGCCGGGTGGAATGCGCAGCGCCACTTTCTTCTCGTCGAGCGTCTTCACGCTGATGCGTGAGCCAAGCGTTGCCTGCGCAATATTGATGGGGACCGTAGCGATCAGATCAAGGCCATCGCGCTTGAAGAAATGGTCGGGGATCACCGTGAAGGTGATCACGAGATCACCCGCCTGACCACCCGAGGCTCCTTTCCCACCTTGCCCACGCAGCCGAACCTTCGCCCCTGTTTCGGCACCGGAGGGGACCGCAATCAGGACCTTGCGTGACACCCGCGAATTGCCCGTGCCGCGGCAGGCGGCACAGCGCTCGGAGGGGACGTTGCCACGCCCGGCACAGACGGGGCACGGGCGATTCACCGCAAATCCCCCCTGCCCAAACGAAATCACGCCGCGGCCGCTGCATTCGCCGCAGGGGCGAAGTTGCGCACCGGGGGCCGCCCCGTTCCCTCGACAGGTCGCACACTCTTCGTTGACTTCGATATCCACCGGCACTTTGCCGCCCACGGCGGCCACGCGGAAGGGCACGTCAACGGTCTGTTCAATGGACTGGCCACGCTCCGGTCCGCGCGGGCGCTGCCGTGCGGCGCCGGCCGCGCCGCCAAACATGGACGAGAACAGATCACCGAGACCGCCAATCCCACCGACATCAAAGTCGGCATAGCTACCCGCCCCCTGCGGGCCGGGGCGCCCGGCCCCCGACGCACCCGGACGCGATGAGGCACGGGCGCCACCAAAGCCGCCCATCCCGCCCATCCCGCCGAATGCGCCCAGACGACGCATCTCGTCGTATTCCTTCCGCTTGTCCGGGTCGCCCAGGACATTGTGCGCCTCGGAGATTTCCTTGAAGCGCTCGGCGGCCTTGGGATCGTTCTGATTCGCATCGGGATGATGCTGCTTCGCCAGGCGGCGATACTGCTTCTTGATCTCGTCGGCGGTGGCCGTCGACGACACCCCGAGCACTTGGTAAAAGTCTTTACCGTTGGCCATGCTCACCGCGCCCTCAGGCGCCGTTCCACTGCGATACCACCACGCGCGCCGGACGGAGCACATGGCCATTGATGACGTAACCCACCTGGAAGCACACCGCGACCACGCCATCGGCCTCGGGGTGCGCCGCCGGCGCCGTGCTCACCGCTTCGTGCCGGGCGGGATCGAAGGGATGTCCCGTGGGATCGATCACCTCGAAGCCATGTCCGGCGAGTGACTTGAAGAGCTTTTTCTCAACCAGCTGCATGCCCTCGATCACGGCTTTCGAGTCAATCGTGCCGGGATCCACGGCGGCGAAGCGGGAGATGTCGTCGAGGCCGTCGAGCAATCCACGCACGAGCTCACCCTGTGCGCGCCACCCGGCCTCCTGCCGCTCTTTCACCGCGCGTCGGCGGAAGTTGTCATACTCGGCGGCGAGTCGCAGGTACTTGTCCTTGTGCAACTCCAGCTCGCGCTGGGCCGCCTGCTGCTCGTCATCACTCTCCACAGGCGGCTGAGCGGCGGCCACCTCGGCGGTATCGATCGGGGCCTTCTGGTCCATCGGGGCGTCAGACATCGAATCAGTCATGGGATGCGTACGGAAGTCATCAACAAAAGTTTGCGAGCACGGCGCACGACCTGCTCAACGAAAAGTATCGACCGGTGGGGGCGTCAACCCCGGGACGTCCACCCAACGGCATCCTGATCACGGTCGAAGGCCCGGCGCAGCCGGTCTAAGGCCAGCTGCGCCGCGCGATAGCGGATCTCCGACCGGTCCCCTGGCAGGATCGCACGCACCGCATGAACCTCGCCATTCAGGTCCACCGCCACCCACACGGTACCCACCGGCTTCTCCGGAGTGCCGCCATCGGGGCCGGCGATCCCCGTGATTCCGATCCCGATCGTGGTCCCGAAGCGAAGTCGCGCACCGCTGGCCATAGCGCGCGCAACCGGTTCACTGACGGCGCCAACGGTGTCCAGATCGCTCGCGCTCACCCCAAGCTCGCGCACCTTCACGGCATTCGCGTAGGCGATCGTCCCGCCCTGCAACACCCGACTGGAGCCCGGAACGGCCGTTAACCGCATCCCAAGCATCCCACCGGTGCAGCTTTCCGCCACCGCGAGTGTGGCGCCACGCGTCACGCACGCCTGAATCATGAGGGCCGCGAGATCGTCGGTCCCTTCGCCGTAGATGAAGGAGCCGACCTGGTTGCGCACCAGCTGCGCGGCCACCGCCAGCGCGTCGTCGGTTTCGCGATCGGGGAGCGCATACGACGTGAGCCGTAAGTCAACACCATCATTGCCCGGCAGATACGCCAGCGACAGGCCATTCACGCCGGCGGCGAGCTCCCCGAGCTTATCGGCGAGTGCCGACTCCGCGATGTTTGCGGTGCGGAGCGTACGGGCGCGGATGACCGGCCCCCCAACGGGGAGGCGTTCACGCAGACGTGGCACAATGGTGTCGGCGAACATGCCGCGCATTTCACGCGGGACACCGGGGAGCATGGCCACCCACCGTTGACTGGCATCGTCCAGCCAAATGCCGGGTGCCGAACCGTGGCGGTTGGGGAGGATGGTACAGCCCTCCGGCACCATGGCCTGCTGGTGGTTGCTTACGGGCAAGGTATGACCGAACCGGGCGAGCCAACGCGCCTGTAGCGCGGCGAGGATATCCGTATCCAGCACCATGCCGCGCCCAAAGATCGAGGCGATGGCGGGCTTCGTCATGTCGTCGGCGGTGGGCCCGAGGCCGCCCGTGGTGATCACGGCGCCGGTGCGCTCGAGCGCCTCCTGCACGGCGCGGGCGATCGCCTGGGCGTCGTCGCCGCAGGTGGTCCGACGCACAATCCGCACGCCAAGGGCGGCCAGTTCCCGCGCGAGATGAGCGGCGTTCGTGTCGATCGTAAAGCCGAGCAGCAGCTCGTCGCCGATCGTGACGATTTCAATGTTCATGGAGGGAATGTAGCGGTCGTGGTGTGAACGGATGCCGGCCGGTGATGCCTGCTGTACGGCTCAGGCCGACCGGACGACTTGCTTCCCGTAGCGGTGCAGATACAACCACAAGCTCCAGAGCGTGAGGACCACCGCCCCCACCATGCTCACCACACCGATCACCCCGATACAGGAGGCGATAATCCGCCACGCCCGGTGGGTTTCCCACCCTTGTGTGGTGGCCAAGGTGGCCGCAAAAAACCAGCAGTAGGCGGCGCCAATCCAGATGCTCTGAAACGTGGTTTTCCACTTGGCTGGGCCGATGGCGGCAATCACCAAGCCGCGCCGTGCCGCGATCTGCCGGAACAGCGTCATGAACGCTTCGCGACCAAGCACGACCACCACAATCGAGAGCGGCAACGAGACGGCGCCCACGGGGGTCTGAAACAGCAAGGGCGTGGGCTGCGGGATGGTGCCGTCTGGCACCACAAGCGTGTAATGCTGCTGAAGCCAGTACATCGGGATCAGCGTGGCAACCAGCAGCATCTTGTCGGCAAGCGGGTCCAGCAAGCGGCCAAGGTCGGTCACCAGATTGCGCGACCGCGCGAGATGACCATCCCAATAGTCGGTAATGGCGGCAATGAGGAACAGCAGGAACGCCACGAGGCGCACGGACCACGAGTTGGTAAACGGCAGCCACGCAATCAGCGGCGTCAGGGCAATGCGGCCCAGAGTGATTGCGTTGGGAAGGTTCACGGGAAGTCCGGGAGGCGGGAGGGGCGATACCCGCCACGCTCGCGGTCAGGCGAGCGTTTTGAGCACCAACTTGGAAACAGCTTTCAAAGTGTCAAACACGCCGTCGCCGGTAACCGCGACCGCTTCAAACGTTGGCACCCGCTCAACCCACTCACCGGTAGGCAGCTGACTGACCAGCAGTTCCCCGGGAGCGAACGGATCCGCCACCGTGCGCATCCGGGTGGGGTCAGTGACCTCCCATCCGGGATTGAGCATCGATTGGAGCTCCGCGACGGGCGCGGCGTTCGGCAAATCACGCTTGTTGAACTGAATGACGAATGGCATGCTGGTGAGATCGTACCCATACGCGGCCATGTTGTCATACAGGTTTTGCATGGACTCCAGATTGGCTTCTGCGCGCTCCACCTGCGAGTCCGCCACAAACACCACTCCGTCGACCCCCTTTAAGATGAGCTTGCGGCTGGCATTGTAGTAGACCTGACCGGGAACAGTGTACAGGTGAAATCGCGTGCGAAAACCGCGAATCGTTCCCAGCTCAACCGGCAGAAAGTCAAAAAACAGCGTCCGCTCGGTTTCCGTGGCCAGTGAAATCAGCTTGCCGCGGGTACTCGGGGACACCTTCCCATACACGTACTCGAGATTGGTGGTTTTCCCCCCAAGCCCGGGACCGTAGTACACGATCTTGCAGTTGATCTCACGGGACGCATAGTTGATCATCGACATCGTGGAGCGCCCCTTATTGAAAAAGCCGGTCTATCTCGTCTTCGGCGCCGGCCAGAAAGCCTGGTGGCGGCGGCGACGCGGATCCACCACGAGAGAACACCCCTTCGAACGTGTGCGTGAGCTCCTCAACGGCCGCCTTCATGCGCAACCGGACGAGTCCCAGCGTGGTGCGGTTATCGAATAGCACCACCAGAATGATGCGGCGGGCGATGTCGGCGAGATACATCGACTCCTTCTCGCCCTGATGGAACAGCACACTGAAATCACTCTCCCCGATGAGACGCGCCAGCTGATCGTTGGCACTGAAATCGGCGGCGGTGAGTGTCGCGAACGCGGTGGCGTCGAAATTCGGCGGTTCGCCAACCGTGGCGACTAACTGTCCGCTGCGGTCAACGAGGAGAGCGCAGCGCGCTTTCGCGTCGGAGAGGAAGCGCTGTAGCGTGATGGTGATGGCCCCGAAGTCGTCCTCGGTGAACGACCAGGTGGCAGCGCCAGCGGACATGAACGATGGGTCTAAGGGTCAGGTGGAAGCACCTCCCTGAGAAGCTAACATCCTATCGGGGGGAGGTATAAGCCCTTGAGCGGGTCAGCGCATTTCCCGACGGGCGGAAAGCGCCTGCGCAATGGTCACCCCATCGGCGTATTCGAGATCCCCGCCCACCGGCAAGCCGCGCGCGATCCGCGTAATGCGAATGCCGCGGGAGAGCAGCTGTCGCTGCACATAGAGCGCCGTGGCCTCTCCCTCAAGCGACGGATTGGTTGCCAGAATCACCTCGGTGATCGCTTCGGGTTCAATCCGGGCCAGCAGGTCGGCAATGGCGAGATCGTCCGGTCCGACGCCATCCAGGGGCGAAAGGCGCCCACCCAGCACATGATAGCGTCCGCGGAACTCTCCAGCCCGCTCAATCGAGGCGATATCGGACGCTTCTTCCACCACACAGACCATCGTGGGATCACGCTTGGGATCGGCGCACAGGGCACAGAGCGGGGACTCGGTGAGGTTGTGACACCGCTCGCAGGCGCGCACCCGCTCCGTGAGCTGCACCAGCGCCTCGGCCAGCCGTCGGCTCTGCGCATGCGGCTGACGGAGGAGATGATAGGTAAGCCGCAACGCCGTCTTCCGGCCGATGCCGGGAAGGCGTGCTAACTCGCTGGTGAGTTCATCAATAACGCTCACGGACGCGCCATCAAAACGGCAGCTTGAACGGCAAGTCAATGCCACCGGTGACCTTGCCGAGCTCCATTTGCATGGCCTCGGCGGCCTTCTTTTGCGCCTCAGCCACGGCCACCACGATAAGGTCCTCGAGCATCTCCACGTCGTTCCCGTTCACCACCGTGGGATCGAGCTTGATGCGCTTGAGCTGCATCTTGCCATCGACATCAGCCGTCACCATGCCGCCGCCGGCCAAGGCCGAGAAGGTGCGCTGCGACATCTCGTCCTGCATGGTCTGCATGCGTGACTGCATGTCTTTGAATTGGCCCATCATCTTGAACAAATCCATAAGGCTTCCTGAGGTCGTTAATCGAGAAGTTCGAGATCGAGCGCCCGCACCGCGGCTTCGAGCACGGGGTCTTTGGAGGAAAGCTGTTCGGTGCGCTGTTGCTGTACATCCTGGGCAGTGAGGCGCACCGTGGTGTCACGCGCGACGCGCGACGCGGCTTGCTCGCCGGCATGCACCTGCGACACCACCGTGACCCCGGTAATCCCGTCAAAACAGGCTTGGAGCGCGGCGAGTACATCGGGACGCGCGCCGTCGGCGGCGCGTGCGAAGGTATCATCAGCGGGGTCGTAGCTGAGGGACACGCTCCCGTGCGTGGACACCGCCGTCGGCACCAGCCGCGCCACGGCCTGCGCCAACATCCCACGCCCGGCACTCTTAATCGCGTCACCCACCCGTCCCCACTGCGCTTTCAGCTGATCCACCGAGGGCGGCGTCCCCCCGCGCGCTCCCGCCGCCGCGCCCCGTGGCGCCGTCCGCTGCTCGGCGAGCTGTGCCGCGGCCGCAGACTCCGCCACCTGCTGCGTCGCCGATCGCCGTGGCGCGACCGGAGCGGCCACGGCGGGCGCCAGCGCTGGCGCGACAGCGGCCGGCGGCATTGGCGGGAGCGCGTGCGCGGAGGCGCCCCGCGTGTCATGCGCCACACGACGGACCGGCGGTTCCTCGGACGCACTCGCCCCGAAGCCTTTGATCACCTCTTCGAGTTCGACGGTCCGATCGATCAACGCGAAGCGCACCAGCAGCGATTCGAGGAGCAGCTGCGGTTGTCCGCTCCGGCGGTACACGGGCTCCATCTCCAGCAGCGCATGGAGCATGCGCAAGAGATCGCTGGCCGAGAACTGCCCTTTCCGCTCCTGCAACGCGGCACGCAGTCGCTCTGAGATATCGGGGGGCTCCCCACCCAGCACGACGGTGAGTTGTGCGCGCAACAGGCGCCCCAACCCCGCCAGCAACTGCAAGAGATCTACCCCGCCATCGGCCTGACGCTGCACCGCCGGAAACACCTCCGCGGCACGACGCTGCGCGATGATATCGAGCAGGAGGAGATACTCGTCTTCGGGCACCAGTCCCAACGCGGTGCGCACCCGATCGGAGGTGACCTCAGCGGTTTCACCAAGCGACAGCACCTGATCGGTTAACGACAGGGCATCACGCAATCCGCCGTCTGCCGCGCCGGCAATCATGCCGAGCGCATCGAGATCAAAGGTGATCCCTTCCTCGGTCAGCACAGCCGCCAGACGCTCGCGGATCTCGGCCGGGCTGATACGCTTCAGGTCGAAGCGCTGCAAACGAGAGATGACCGTGGGCAGCACCTTCTGCGCTTCGGTCGTGGCAAACACAAACACCACGCGTGGTGGCGGCTCCTCAAGCACCTTGAGCAACGCGTTCCAGGCGTCGCGCGAGAGCATGTGCGCTTCGTCGATGATGTACACCTTGTAGCGATCGTCACCCGACGGCGCATACATGGCGCGCTCGCGAAGATCGCGGGCATCACTCACCCCACCATTCGACGCGGCATCAATCTCCACCACATCGAGTGACGCGCTTCCGCTCCAGATTTTCAGGCAGCTTGCGCAGCGACCACATGGTTCGCCCGCCGATGCCATGGCGTCGCTCACCGCGGTGGCTGACGCGGTGCCACTGACCCGGCGCGCCTCCGTGAGTGGCTCACAATTGAGAGCCATCGCCAGCACACGGGCGAGCGTTGTCTTTCCGGTTCCTCGCGGCCCACACAACAGATAGCCCTGCGCAACACGCCCACTGGCGATCGCGCCCTTGAGGGTATTCGCGACGTGGGACTGCACCGCCACGGTCGCGAAGTTCCGAGGACGGTATTTGCGGGCGAGAGCGAGCGACATGCTGGCAATCTACACGCCGACCGCGTGGGGAGCTGCGCCCATGCCGGCAGGTCCGTGCCATCGGTACCACTTGGGGCGATGGGTGGTTACCTTCCTCTTGCTCCGGGTCCCGGAGGGCGACAGCCCGCCAAATCCGTCAGGACCCCGAAGGTAGCAGCGGCACGTGGAGTCTGACGTCGCTTCGTCAGGCCCGGAGCACTGCGCACGGGAGGATTCGCTTGAGAAAGCGGACCTCCCGTGCGCTTTTTTCGGGGGTCGTGAGCCGGCTAGGCCAAGGCCTCCGCCAGCGCTTGGGCGACTTTCGGACCGTGCTCGGCGATCAACCCGATGGGCGCGTCGAGGTGCGCCACGGCGCGGACCCGACTGTTGTGCCATTTGGAGAGGCGCACACCATGCGCTGCGGCGCGCGCCACCACGTCATCGGCACACGGACGGGGGAGATCGATCATCACGATATTGGTGTCCGGCCTGATCACCGTCGCCCCGCCAATACCGTCCACCAGCTGGGCGAGATACGTGGCCGCCACATGATCCTCGGCGAGCCGGTCGACGTGGTGCTCCAGCCCGTACAGCGCTCCGGCCGCGAGGATGCCGCTCTGGCGCATCCCGCCGCCGAAGCGCTTCCGTGCGCGATGGGCCCGCGTGATGACGTCTTCGGACCCGGCGAGACAGGCGCCAACAGGTGCCCCTAACCCTTTGGAGAACGACACCATCACGGTGTCGGCACAGGTGGCAAAGTCGGCGAGCGATGTCCCGCTGGCAACGGCGGCGTTCCAGAGGCGTGCGCCATCGAGGTGGACCGGCAGCTGCAGCCCCCGCGCAACCTCGGCGAGCTCGCGAAGCGCTCCGAGCGGGGTCACGGCACCACCGGCCCCATTATGCGTGTTCTCCAGACACACCATCGATGGTTCAACGGCATGTATGGAGGGCGCGCGAATGCCGGCCACGAGATCAGGCGCACGAAACACCGACGTCGCCCCACGGATGGGGCGCACCTGCACCCCGCAGAGCGCCGCGGTGGCTGCGATCTCCCAGTGGATGATGTGCGCATCCGCATCAAGGAGAATTTCGGTGCCCGGCGTACTCTGCACCCAAATCGCGGCTTGATTCGCCATGGACCCGCTTGGGAAGAACAGTGCGCGTTCCTTCCCCAGCCGTTCGGCCACCACCGCCTCAAGGCGACGCGTGGTGGGATCGCCGTCGAGCACATCGTCGCCAACCTCTGCGGCGGCCATGGCACGACGCATGGCCGCGGTGGGCCGCGTGACGGTGTCACTCCGCAAGTCGAGGAGCGGGAGCGGCACCACGGCCGGCGCGGCATTCGGGTCGATCACTGCAGTCACGGGCGTTTGGGTTTAGAGGGAGGACGCGAAGTGCTGGGCGCTGACGGGGTGACGGAGCGACGTGGCTTCCCGGATCCCTTCAGCGCCGCCAGCTCGCGCTGGCGGAGATCGAAGGCCTGCGCGACCTCGCCGCCAATGAGAAACAGCATGGCACCGTAGTAGGTCCAGAACACCACCGCGACAATGGCGGCAATTGAACCCGTATACAGCGAACTGGGGTCGAAGCGCGCCACGATCAGCACAAACAGGTCGCGCGCAATTTCGAAGAGGATGGACGCGGTGAGCGCACCGACCGCCGCCGTGCGGGTGCTGGGGCGATGGCGCGGTAACCCCCGATACATGGCATAAAACAGCATGAAGATCACCGTGAGCGCCGTGAGGCGACCAACCAGATACCCCACGCCCCCCATCGCCTCCATGCGCACCCCCGTTTCCTGCAACAGGGCGAGCCCGCGCGTGGTGGCCAGATCCACGTAGGTGGAGATCACCACATAGCACACCACGGCCACCGTCGCGACCAAGGTGGCAGCAAAATCGAACAGCTTGCCGGCCATAATGCCACGATCCGTGCCGTCGAAGATTAACGCGAGCACGCTGCGCAGTGATCCGAAAAGGCGCGTGGAGAACCACGCGAAGCCGATCGCCGAATACAGCGTCACGGTGCTCCGCGTGGCAAGCACATCCGCCACGATACCGCGTAACAGCGCGCTGCCCGCTCGATCCCCAATAGGCAGCAGCTGATCAATGAGGGCCACCACGGTGTTCGCCGCCTGCGTGGTTTCGCTCCCCAGCAGGAACGACAGGCCGGACACCAGCAGGAGCACGAACGGCAGAAGGGCGAGCAGGACATTGAAGGCCAGCCCGCCCGCCAGGAACAACACATTGTCCTCAGCGCCTTGGTACCAGACGCGGCGGACAATGTCCCACCCGGTTTCAGCCTTCGCTCGAAGTCCCAGCAGCCGCCTCTCCGGAATGCGCGCCGGACTCGTCGGCGGCCTTGGTATCGTCAGCGGCCTGTCGGCTCCCGTGGTCGCGATAGGCGCGACGGCTGTCCGCGTAGGCACGCTTGCTGTCGGCGACGGCACGCTCCAGATCGATGCGCGCCTGAGCGGCGGCCTCACGACCAACCGCCATAGCGTCTCCAACCGCTTGTACCCGTGACCCAACCGCATCACGCGCACGGCCCACCTGCTCGTCAAAGCGCGTGCGCGTCTGCTCCACCGAATCGGCCACGCTCTCGCCGAACTCGTCGGTCATAGCCTTCATTTTCCGTCCGGCGCGCCGCGCTTCATCCTGCAGGCGCTGCCGGGTTTCGGCCCCACTGGCCGGTGCAAAGAGCAACGCGGCGCCCGCCCCGATCGCCAGACCGAGCAGGAATGTGCCGATGCCACTGGTCCCCTTGTCGCGTTCAATCACCACGACACGGTCATCGTCGTACTCGTCGTACCGGGCCATAATCCACCTCGCAAGCAGTGAAGAGTTGCGTGTCGTACGCGCAACTCAGTCGGAAAGATCCGCGTCGTCTGGGGCGGCCACGATGGTGCTGGCCCCCGTCGGGAACGGGCGATGCTGCTCAGGCATCGTGACGAACTGTTCCACGATGGCCCGCGTTCCGACAATCCCAAGCTGTTCGAACAGGAATGCGAACTTCTTGTCGTATGCCGCACCGAGCGTGCCACGAACCTCGGCCGGGAGCGCCCACAACTGTTTCTTGAACGGTCCGATCGCTTTCTTGCGCGCCTTGTAGTAAAACTGCTCGTCGGTGTCGGTGGCTTTCCGCTCATCCTTGGCATTGGCATCCAGCCATGCATACATCTCGCCGCGTAACGCAGACGGGATGTGATCGAACATCATGGTTTGGAAGTTGGTCGCGAGATGGATTTCTGCCGTCTCGAGCCGCGGGAAGTTCCCAAAGGCTGCGTCGGGCAACGTGGACGCACCATGTTGCACGGCACCAGCCATACCGTAGCGGTCGCGCCCGATCTTGGAGAGCTGCTCCAGCGTATCGAAATCGAGCGCCACCTCGGCGATCGATCCATCAGGGAGCACGATCCCACCGTGCGACGTTCCCGACTGGACGGAGATCTTGGAAAGCCCCGCAGTCCCGGGCGCTTGTGCCTCGAGCGTTGCCTGAAAGCCGTCCATGAAGGCTTCGAGTTCCGCCGGGGTGCTGTTCTCGGTCCCGACCTCACCAATCTCCCCACCGATGGAAATCGTGACTCCTGCCGGTTCCGCAGCGCGCACAAAGCGGGTGATGTCCACGCACACCTCGTAGTTGAGGCGCTGTTGCTCGGCCAGCGTGGCCTTGGACAGATCAACCAGCGTGGAGGTATCCACGTCGATGTTGTAGAAGCCGGCGGCCACCGCTTCCGTAACCAGCGCCTTCACCGCATTCACTTCCGTGACGGGGTCAACCGCGAACTTCTTGTGGTTGACCTGGAAGTGATCGCCTTGAATGAACACCGGCCCGCGATAGCCCTCACGCAGCGCCGCCGCGAGGATCACGGCGACGTATTCGTCCGGACGTTGATCTGTGTAGGCAATCTCAGAACGGGCAATTTCGAGAATGAAGGCGCCCGCCTGCAGCGCATTCGCGGTCCGGAACACCGCGCGCGTGGTGTCGTAGGTGAGCGCGCGAATGTTCATCGCCGGCACGGTGAAGCCGTGGCACATCCCGCGACCACGGGCAACATAGAGTTCATGAATCGACGCGGCCCGTACCCCAACCGTCTGCCCCAACTCCCATACGAGCCACCGGGCGAAGTTCCGTTCGCCTTCGTTACCGAAGACCGCCTGATGCACCAGGGTGTCCATGTGCGCCGAGGTGAGCACCGCCGCATCGTGCAGCTGCACGTATCCGTCTTGCACGGTCACGGCTCCATCGAACAGGGACGTGGAGAGCTTCGTCGTATCTGACATTCGTGTAGGGAATCCTGCCCAGCGCACGCTGGAACGGGTTTAAGGGAAACGAGCAACGACGCCGGCGCGGACACTCCGCGCCCTTCACGGAAGAAAGTTCGAACAGTAGGGATCGCTGCGGCAAGTCCGAAATCCCCCTACCGGTGGAGACGACTACACGCGGAATCGAGGATCGGGCTTGGGTAAGGCGTCCCACTCGGCCCGTGCCTGCTCACTGCCGGCGCGCCCGAGCATGGCATAAGCAAAATGCTTGCCGAGCTCCACGCCGGGCTGGTTGAAGGCATTCACGTCGTACAACACACCGGCGTAGGCGGTAGCCAGCGCGAACGTTTGCAGCAGGGCCCCTACGTGCCATGCATCCATGGCATCAATGGCCAGCGTGGCGTTGAAGCGGCCGCGTGCCGCCAAGGCGCCGGCGGTGGCACGCTGTTCGATGTCGATCAGTTCGCCCAGGGTGTGTCCCGCCAGGTAACTCAACTCCGGAATGTCCGCATGGCGTGCGGGGATGGCCCCTTCGTGCTCGCGCCCCTTCACCGTAATAAAGGTGACGGTTTTGTCGAGCGGGCCCTCCATGAAGAGCTGCACTTGCGAATGCTGATCCGTGGCACCCACCGCGGGGAGCGGGGTTGGTCCAACGGGGGTACCGTCGTGCCGGATCTTGCCCAGCGATTCAGCCCACAACTGCACAAACCACAGGGCCAGATCGCGCAGCGGATCGGCGTAGGGCATGAGCACCTGAATGGACCGGCCATGCTGCGTGTCGGCGGTATGCTGCAGCATGGCAAAGGTGCCGGGCAGATTCGCCGAGAGCTCAGCACTCTCCGCACGCTGCATGACATCGGCGGCGCCTGCCAGCAGCGCATGAATATCGATGCCGATGAGCGCGGCCGGCAGCAACCCCACCGGTGAGAGCACCGAGAAGCGGCCACCCACATTGGGAGGTACCTCGAGCGTCGTGATGCCTTCCGCGCGCGCGATGGTGCGGAGCGCGCCCACCTCGGGATCGGTGACGAACACGAGGTGCGCACGCGCGGCTTCCTCACCAACGGCATCGGCGAGCGCCTGCCGCACAATGAGATACTGCGCCATCGTTTCCACGGTCCCACCGGACTTCGACACCACCAACACGAGCGTGCGGGATAAGTGGAGGCGGTGCAGTGTCGCGGCAATCGTGGCCGGATCCACGTTGTCGAGCACGTGCAACCGCGGGGCGTTCCCGCGTGCATCGGCGCTGAGCGCATTCCACGCGGGGGGGCGTAGTGCGGTACGGAGCGCAATCGGGCCAAGCGCCGAACCACCAATACCCAGCAGCAACACATCATCAAAGCGACCGCGCAACGGCGCGGCCACGGCCAGCGTGGCGTCGCGCAGCGCGTCGTTCCGGGGCAGCGTCAGGAAGCCGAGTTCCTGCTGCATGCGGTGCACGCGGGCGTGCACCGACGCGAACCCTGCGGCGGCGGCGGACCACTGCGCGGCCGTAATACCCGCGCCATGCGGCAACGCCGCATCCATCATGTTGGTGAAATCGAGCGACAACGCCATAGCAACACACTCCCAACCAGCCGTGAGGACAAACGCCGGAACCATCAAGCCAACTACAAAGTCACCACCAATCCGTCATAGGCCGGCGCAATACCCGCGGGCAATTCCTCTGCGAGCGCGGCATGCGCATTTTCGTGCGTGAGGTGCGTAAAGTACGTGCGTTCGGCACCGATCTCCTGCGCCACGGCAACCGCTTCAGCAATCGACAAATGCGTCGGGTGCGGATCACGGAGCAGTGCGTTGAGCACGAGGACACGCACACCCACCAGCGCCGCGCGTGCGCTGTCGGGGAGCAGCTTGGCGTCGGTGATGTAGGCCAGGTCACCAACGCGATAGCCCACCACCGATGCGCGCCCGTGGGGCACGGCAATGGGCAGCACCTCGGTGTCCTGCACGCGGAAGGGGACCCCTGGCTCAATCGCGATCAACGTCCCCTCCGGCCGCGTTGTGCCGGGCAACGGACGAAGTGCTTCGTCCATGATGTACGGGAACCGTCCACGCAACGTATTCAGCGTGGCCTCTTCGCCGTACAGCGGCAAAGGCACGGCGCGCCGCATGGTGAAGGCACGCAGGTCGTCGATGCCATGAATATGGTCGGCGTGTTCGTGCGTATAGAGCACGGCATCGATGTGGTGAATGCCCGCCGCCACCAGCTGCAGCCGCAGCTCCGGTGGCGTGTCAATGAGCAATCGCGTACCGGCCCCCGTCTCAATGACTGCGCCACACCGCGTCCGCTTGTCGCGCGGGTCGGTGGAACGGCAGACATTGCAGCCACAACCGATTTGCGGCACGCCGAAACTCGTGCCGGTCCCGAGAAAGGTGAGGCGCACGGGGGGTGTCAGCGACCCCACCCGCGCGATACGCCGTGAGCCTGGATCACACCGTCTCGACCTTGAGCAGGTTGGTGGTTCCCGGTACGTCAAATGGCACACCGGCGGTGACCAAAACGCGATCCCCCTTGGTCACGAGACTCATGTCCAGCGCCTCGCGAAGGGCCATGGCCACCATGTGATCATAGCCCCGAGCCGTGGGCACAAGACGCGGCACCACGCCCCACACCAGCGAGAGCTGCCGACAGACGCGCGGTTCATCGGTGAGCGCGAGAATCGGCACGCTGGGCCGGTGCGACGACACAATACGCGCCGTGAACCCGCTCTTGGTAAACACCACCACCAGCGGGGACTCCAGCATATGCACCGCGGCCACCGTGGCGGCAGCAATCGCTTCTTCGGTGTTGATGCCGCTGATGGCCCGACGATTCACACGACCGGAAACGCCAGGCCGGGGATGTGTCTCGATCTCGGTGATAATGCGACGCATGGCTTCAACGGCGAGACGCGGGTAATGGCCAGCCGCCGTTTCCGCCGACAGCATCACCGCATCCGTCCCGTCGAGAATCGCGTTGGCCACGTCGCTGGCCTCCGCGCGGGTTGGACGCGGGTTGTCGATCATCGACTCAAGCATCTGCGTGGCCGTAATCACCGGACGCCCCATGCGATTCGCCAGCGCAATGATATCCTTTTGCGCATTCGGCACCTGCTCATACGGCAATTCGACACCCAGATCGCCCCGTGCCACCATCACCGCATCGGTGGCCTGCATGATCTCTTCGATGTTTTGCAGCGCCACGTCCTTCTCAATTTTGGCGCAGATCAACATGGATTTGGGAATCAACGCCCGCAGTTCTTCGATGTCCTGCGCCCGTCGCACAAAGCTGAGTGCCACGGCATCGAGGTCATGGGAAACGGCGAAGGCGAGGTCGGCGCGATCTTTCTCCGTGAGTGATGGGGCCGAGACGGCGATACCAGGAAGGTTCATCCCCTTGTTGCTGGAGAGGAGGCCCCCATGCACCACCGTGGCCGTCACACGCGGCGCGGCAACCTGGGTGACCACCAGTTCGAACAAGCCGTCGTTGATGAGTACGCGGTTGCCGGGTGAGACATCGTGGCAGAGATCGGCGTAGGTAATCGGGATCTCATCGCCCTCCGCCAGCTCTTCCGGCACCAGCACCACGGACGTGCCCGGCTCGAGTTCGCGCTTCTCGGGCAATACGCCAATGCGAATCCGCGGGCCCTGGAGGTCGCCAAGGATCGCAACCGGGCGGCCGAGCTGCGTCGCGATCTCCCGCACGGTGGCAATCGTTTTCGCATGTTGCTCGTGCGTGCCATGCGAGAAGTTGATGCGCGCCACATCGAGCCCCGCCTCAATCAGCGCCCGCACCCCTTCGGGAGAATTACTGGCGGGACCGAGCGTGCCGACGATTTTGGTACGGGGCACGTGTAGCCGACGGAACGTGGACGTGGCCGACGTCTCCAGCGGAGTAGTGGCCGCGCGCTCAGGTCCCGTTCGGGGGATCGTCGGCGCGGGATCAGAGGCTGACAACAGCGGGTGCTCCGGTAGAAGAGGCAGAGGACGCCAGTGCCGCCCGCTTGCGATGCAAGCCGGCCAACAGCGTCACAAACGAGTGCTCAAACGACGCCAGCCCTTCGGCCAACAGCCGGTCGGTGACCGACTGCAGCGATACGCCATGCGATTCGAGTGCCGCGAGGACGCGCTCCGCGTCGGCCGCATTCTCCGTAACGGAGGGCCGGACCTCTCCGTGATCACGGAACGCTTCGAGTGTGGCGGGGGGCAGCGTGTTCACGGTGTTGGCCCCGATCAGTTCCTCAACGTAGAGCACGTCACGATACGCAGCGTTCTTGGTGCTGGTGCTGGCCCACAACGGACGCTGCACTTGCGCGCCCTGCGCCGCTAAGGCTGCCCAGCGTGCCCCCGAGAAGCTGGCGGTGAACAGGCGGTACGCGAGCTTCGCGTTGGCGATCGCGGCGCGGCCCTGCAGGGCGTGCAGCGCCTCGGCCGTGGCCGGATCGGCCGCCGCCATGGCCGACAGCTGCGCATCGATGGCCGAGTCAACGCGACTGATGAAGAAGCTGGCCACCGACGCGATACGCGCCACCGGCTTACCGGCGGCCGCGCGATCTTCGAGACCGGCGAGAAACGCCTCAATCACGCGCGCATGCGCGTCAACCGCAAAGAGCAACGTTACGTTCACGTTGATGCCGTCGGCGATGAGCCGTCGGATGGCCTCGGCCCCCTCGGGGGTGCCCGGCACCTTGATCATCAGGTTTGGCCGATCGACGATCTGCCAGAGCCGCTGGGCTTCCGCCACCGTCCCGTCCGTATCACGCGCCAGATCGGGGGATACTTCCAGCGACACATAGCCATCGATGGCGTCGGTGCGGTCGTAGACGCCCCGAAAGGCGTCGCAGGCGGCTCGCACGTCGGTGGTGGCCACCAGCTCAAAGGCCTCGCGATCGGAGCGGGCGCTCTCTACCGTGGCGAGCTGGGCGTCGTAGGCGTCGCCTTCGGCAAGCGCCTTTTCGAAAATGGTTGGGTTTGAGGTCTGCCCGGTGAGTGCATCGTCGCGGATCCGGCGCGACAGATCTCCGTTCGAAAGCATCGTCCGGTCTATGTAGTCGAGCCAGAGCGATTGCCCGGCCGCATGCAGCGCGTGAAGACGAGTAGACATGGTATGGGATGAGGCGCAAACAAAGAGTGACGGCACTCCCTTCATGGTAATGTGCCACACTGCTCCCGGGCGAGACCGGAGGCTGCCAGATGTTGGATCTGTCTGAATTGACCGCTCCTGACCCTTGCAAGCTATGGCGCTCGCCATCGATCTGAAACACTCCGCGCGTCGGGTCGTATTCCACCGGAGACTTTCTCACCCCATTCCCCATTCCGTGCGCCTTCTCTTCCCTGCTCGTGTGGCGTCGCTTCTGGCGGCGATGTTAGTCACCGCCTGCCGTACAACGGGGGGGAGCTCCGGAGCGGCCCCGCGTGCACAACCGCCGGCGGGCGCCACTGCCGACGGGGCAAGTGGCGGCCGGACTCCGCTACCGGCCGCTTGCAGCCCGGCAACAGGCCCGGGGGGTAATCCGGTTGCCTCGGCCTCGTTGGCCGACACACCAGTGAGCGCTCCCCTGGTAACCTTTGACAGCGCGTGGAGCATTATCGCCCGCACGCATTGGGATACCACCTACCATGGCGTGGACTGGTTGGCGGTGCGGACCGAATTGCGCCCGAAGGCCGCCGCGGTCACCTCCACCGGAGCGTTACGGGCCGTCCTGTCGGATATGGTTGCCCGACTCGGGCAGTCGCATTTCTCGATCATTCCGCGCGAAATCGCCGACGCCTCGGGGAGCAACGCCCCCACAGGCGCCACCGGCGTGCCCGCCCCCGACCACAGCGGTTCCATTGGCGCCGACGTGCGGTACCTGGATCGGACCATCCTGATTTCGCAGCTCGATCCGGACGGACCGGCGGCGCGGGCCGGCGTTCGGTTGGGCTGGCGTGTGGAGTCGGTGAACGGATGCCCGATCTCGGCCCAACTGGCACGCATGCCCAAGGAAGCAGACCCTCGTCGGGAGGCCCTGACGGCGTACGCGATCGCGACGAAGGCGCTCGCGGGGGCGGTGGGCGACAGTGCCACCGTGGTGTTTTCCGATGCCGACGGTATTGAGCGCACGCTGCGCGTGGCGCGAGCCACCGAGCCGGGCCAGGTGGCCAAGTTTGGCAACCTGCCCCCCACCAACGCCCACCTGTCCTTCACGCGTGTGCCGTCGGCCGGCAAAACCGTGGGCGTCATCCGGTTCAACATCTGGATGCCGATTCTGGCGCCGCAATTCGACGCCGCGATCGACGCGCTGCGTGATACCGACGCCATCGTGCTCGACCTCCGCGGGAACTTCGGCGGGGTGGGCGGTATGTCGATGGGCATTGCTGGCCATTTCTTCGACAGTACGCGCACCATCGGGTCCATGGTGCAGCGTGGCTCCACGCTCAAATTCGTGGCCAATCCGCGCCGCGTGGATACGCGGGCACAGGGGGTGTCACCGTTCGCCGGTCCGCTCGCCATCGTGGTCGACGAACTGTCCATCAGCACCACCGAGATCTTCGTCGGCGGCATGCAGGCCCTTGGCCGCGCGCGGGTGTTTGGGGTACAAACCGCAGGACAGGCGTTGCCGTCGGTCCCGGAGCGGCTGCCCAATGGCGACATCCTGTACCACGCCATCGCCGACTTCCTCAATCCGTTCGGCAAGACGCTGGAAGGAGCTGGCGTGACGCCGGACGCGCGTGTCCCGCTCACCCGGGCGGCGTTGCTCAAGGGGCGCGATCCCGCGATGGAGGCGGCGATGGAATGGGTGAGGACGGCGGGGGTACGGCAGTAAGGAGTAAGGAGTAGGGAGTAGGGAGTAGGGCGTAGGGCGTAGGGAGTGGGACCTGGGTGGAGAATTGCTGGGAAGATGGCTCATCGGATGTGGTATTCACCTCGCATGTTTGGAGAGACGATAGATGCACGCTTTGCGCTCATTGGCGGTTGCGGTAACGACCATGTTGGTAAGCTCGGCCCCGCTCATGGCGCAGAGTGCGCCTTCAGCGAGCGACGTGATTGCGAAGTACGTCGCCGCGATCGGCGGCAAGGACGCGGTCATGAAGATCACGTCGCTCAAGCAAACGTCCACGATGCAGTTACCGGCCATGGGAATCACCGCCGAGGTGGAAGCCTATCAGGCCGCGCCGAATAAGATGGCCAGCAAGAGCAGCATCCCGGGCATCGGGGAAATGCTGCAGGGCACGAATGGCGAGATCGCGTGGGACGCCAATCCGATGCAGGGACCGCGCCTGCTTGCCGACAAGGAGCTGGCGCAAACGCTTGAAGGCGCCGACTTCTACGGGAACCTGCTCTACCCGGCCGAACGCTTCACGAAGATGGCCAACCTGGGGCTCGCGGACTTCAACGGCGAGTCGTGCTACAAGATCCAGCTGGTGCGAAAGGATTCCGGGCGTGAGTCCATGCAGTACTTCTCGGTGGCCACTGGCCTGATGGTCGGTGCCGAGACCACGCAGGAATCGCAGATGGGCTCGATGACGATCTCGTCCACGATGTCCGACTACAAGAGCTTCGGCGGTGTGAAGTTCCCGATGAAGTCCGAAGTGAACATGGGCCCGAATAAGATGGTGATGACCATCAACAACGTGGTGATCAACGGGGCCCCGGCAACCGCCTTCGATGTGCCTGACGCGGTCAAGCCGTTGATCAAGAAGTGACGGAGCGCGCTCGGGGGAGGTCGGTTGTGTTGACTTCCCCCGATCGCCTCCGAGATTGAGGCATCGTGCGCACCCTCCTGTCCCACCCCCGCGCGGGGCTGACGTTGCTTGAAGTGCTGGTGGTGCTCGTTATTCTCGCGCTCACCACCGCCCTGGTGCCGTTGGCGTGGCGTCAGCCGCGCGCCACCGCGGGGAGTGCGCTCCATGCACTCACCCAATCGGCACGCCATACCGCCATCCGTCGCGGCGAGGAATTGCGCCTTCGCGTTGATGACGACGGGGTGTGGGTGCTGGCCGCGCGCCATGGCGCCGACATCCTCGACACCGGGCGCATCGCCCCCCCCTCCACCTCGGTGTCGCTCCGGATTGACCCCCTCGGCAGCTGTCGTCCCGGGAGCGACGCGGCAGACAGCCGCGCGTCGTTTGACATGTTGGGGTGTCGGGTGGTGTCGACGCCGCCCCGGGCCGACGGAGTGCCCGAGTGACGCTGCTGGAGTCCATCATCGCGAGCCTGCTGCTTGCCGTGACGGCCGTGGCGTGTCTCGACGCCACCCGTGGGGCCGCGGAGCTGCAGCGGAGCAGTGTGGTGTGGACGCAAGCCGTGGCCGACGCGGAGTCGGAGCTGGCCACGGTGAGTCAGGGGGGGCGTCCGCTCCAAACCACCCGCGTCTCACGTCGGCCGTGGCGCGACGGCTTGGAGCTCCTCGAGGTGGATGTTCCCATGGCCAACGGGTCACGCTTTCAGCTGTCGCGGCTGGTGGATGTCTCCCCGTGACACGCTCGCGGATGGGGTTCACCCTCCTCGAAGTGATCGTCGCGATCACCATTACCGGACTCGCGCTTACCACGGCTGGCATGGCCCTCGCGGCCGCACGCGACACCATGGCGCGCTTGGAAACCCACGGCGCACGCACGGAGGCCGACGGTCGCGTTCGCGCCCTGCTCACCGACATGTTGCGCCATGCCCCATTACCTGAGCAAGTCGACGCGCCGCTGCTGAGCGTGGATCGGTCAACCGAAACACCGGTGCTCCGCTTCCTCTCCGTGGGCGTACGCGCCCCGTACGGGACCGGCGCCACATGGGTGGTTGAGGTTGCCCTGCGCGACGGTGAGCTCCGGGTACAGGCCACCCCGACCGGCCGGGACCTGGGGGCGTTGCCATTAACCGCCACGCTCCCGTCGGTGCGTGGCTTTGACGTGCGCGTCTTGGAGCACGCGTCAGCGGGGGAGGTGCCGGCCTGGCGCGCCGAGTGGCCTCTCGCGCAGGATCGTCCAAGCGCCATTGAGCTCACGTGGCAGCACCTTGGCGAGGCGACCCCAAGACCGCTCCGGGTGGTGCTCTCCCCGTTGGAGCGGCCACGCTCATGACACCCCGCCCCCAGCGTAGCCATCGGGTTGTTCATCGGCGTGTCCGTCGGGGGGCGGCGCTGATCGCGGCGCTGGTCACCATCGCGCTGCTCGCGAGCATCACCGCCATTGTGAGCAGTGAGGCGCGCCATGCCGCGTCGGTGGTGGACAATCGCCGGGCGCAGGTCACGGCGCGAGCCATGGCCGAGAGCGGCGTCTTGGCGGCCCGTGCACAGATCGAGGTGGCACTGCGTGAGGCCGGTGAAGCGTCGGGGCCCGATTCGGCCGGCCTCGACCGGGTGTTCGATGCCCTCGCGGCGCGCACCGGGGCGCTGGTTCAGGACACCATCAACGGCGGAGCCTTCGCGGCGGCGGTAGTTGATGTGAGTGCACGACTGGACGTGAACAGTGCCGGTGCCGAGGGGCTGCAGCGACTGCTGGCCACGGTGGCGCCGCCGGAGGACGCGCGACAGGTGGCGGACGCGATCGCGGCCCGGGTACGCGGGGATGCCAGACCGGGGCGATCCGGCCCCGACGCGTTGCGCAGCCAGCGCTGGCAACGAGATTCCATGGGAGCCGCTCTCCTCGGTCGTCCCCCTTTGTCACGCGCGATGGATCCGTTCACGTCACTCGACGAACTACTGACCGTGCCAGGTATGACGCCCGCGTGGCTCGACGCGCTGGCGGATGAGCTCACGGTAGACGGAGACGGTCGCGTGAACCGGCGCGCAGCATCGCCTCGTGTGCGTGCGGCGGCCACGGGCGCGCTCATTGACCGGCCATCGCGCTTGTTAGTGATCTCACGCGGCTGGCAACTGGGACGCGTGCTCACGCGTGAGATTCAGGCGGTTTTTGAGGTGTCCGGTAGCGAGCTCCGGTTGGTGCGCTGGCGGGAGCAGGATCGATGAGCCGCCAGGTGTGCGTGTTGCTCGACGCCGACGCGGTGTATGCGATGGCCCGTGATGGCACGGGTTCCGTGACACGCGTGCCTTGGCGCCCCGATACGCCGGCGCCAATGATCGACGCTCTGCGCGCCGCGTATGGGGCCCCTTCGGCTCTCGTGGTGATTGTGGGGTTGGCATGGCTCGAGTGGGCCGAACCGCAGCTGCCCCCGGTGGCTAACGACCTGCGCGTCCGCATGCTGCAACGTGACAGCGATCGGTACTTCGCTTTGCGCCTGCCCGCCGCGGTGGCAACCGATGGAGCGGTGGCCTTTGCCATGCCGAGTGCGCGGTTGACGTCATGGATCGAGGCACTCTCGGCCTGGAGTCCTGTGCGTGCGGTGGTGACGATCGGGCAAGCCGCGGCACTGGCCGGCTGCAACGGGGAGTGGACGGTGCCGGCCGGCGAGCAGGCAACGGGCGCGCTTGGCATTCGAAACGGACAAGTGCAGGCGGTGCGGCGGGTACGAGGCGGTGCCGCCGACGGGGAGCAGCGGCTTTCCCTGAACGACGTGGCGGAGGGCGCGTGGCGCGCCATCGACGCCGGTCTCGATCTCCAGTTGCTCGATGCCGCCATGCGCCAGCGCCTGCAGCGGCAGCGCACTCGACGGTGGTGGCAAGCGGCGGCGGGTGCGGCCGCTGCGCTGATGTTGGTGGTGTGGAGCGCCGATCGCTGGCGAGAGCGGCAGTTCGTGGCGTGGGAGCGCGAGGCGCACGCGTTAACCCTTGCCACAACCGGCGCACGCGCCGCACAGGAGCGCCTTGGGCGTGCCGTCCGCGAGCAGTCCGCGCTGGCGGAGGCATCGCGTCGGGCCGCCCAACCCGATGCACCGGCGGCGGTGCTGGCCCGTCTCGGCGCCCTGCTCCCCCGGGACGCGTTTGTGCAACGCCTGGAGTGGAACGGCGCCGAATGGCGCATTGATGGGAGCGCGAATGATGCCGCCCTGTTGGTGCCGCTGCTTGATGCCGACGCGCAATTCGTGAACGTACGCGCGGCCGCGCCGAGTCTCCGCTACCGCGAGGGCGGCCGCGCGCGCAGTTCGTTCTCTCTCGTTTTCCACGCCGCCGGCGCAACGGCGGCGGGAGGCACGCCATGACGGGAGGATTCGCGCACCCGCGCGAGCGCCGCGTAGTCATCGGCGGAGTCATCGTGCTCGCGCTCTCGCTGCTGAT
>CANHTA010000028.1 GCA_947463135.1 Gemmatimonadota bacterium | reverse complement strand
GCGCGTGCAGCGCCGTCGCCGACGCGATGCCGGCGGTGGAGAGTCTGACGACGAGGGAACGGGTGGCGCGAACGAATGCGCGAAGGCGGGTAGAATACACGGCGGACTCTCAGGGGTGGTCGGCGGATCGGGGACAGCGTTCACCCGGGCCCCTGATCATTTGAGGCCGGCAGGTGAACCCCGAAGTTACGTGCACGCCACGGAAACCGCTCGCGCCGGCCGGCCGTAAGTGACGCCTGTCCCATGGTTGGTCCTTCCTTTCTTTCTGCTTTGATTCATGCGCTTTTCACATCCGCTGTCGCTGGTTGCCTTGGTTGGTGCCCTGAGCTGCCTCTCCTCCGCGTGTCCGAGCGGCGTATTGGGGGCGCAGACAGCAGATCGGCGAGCGGTGACGCGTGACACGCTGACCACCGAGGAGCGGGAGCTGGCGCGGGAGGCTTCGCGCGACGCGCGCACCATGGCACGCCGGCAATTGGCCACGGACACGCTGGTCCGACGGCTTCGGGCCGATTCCGCGAGTGCCACCGCCTTCAGCGACCCCGAGGCACGGCTGATCTTGCGGCGCGCCCGCGAGGCACGGGTGCGGCAGGACAGTGCGTTACAGGCCTACAAGGCCACCGCCACGCAGCGCATTTCCATGGGGTTGGGCGCCAAGCGGGTGGGGCTCGAGAAGCTGGCCTTTCGCGGTGACAACGTGGCTGAAATCGCGTGGCGGCGGAATGTGGGCGTCCGCGTGCGGCCGATCGGGTCGCGGATGCTCGTGCCCATGGCCACAAGCACCAGCGGCGACTTCACCGATGCCATCCCGATTCCGTATTTCCCGGGACGCGAGTCGCTGTGGTACCCCTCCAGCAGCTTCGGGGTGGTCAAGGCCGACATCGATGAGCGGGAGGTGATTCACCCGCTCGCGAATGGGGCCGAGACGTTCTACCGGTATGCGACCGGCGACTCGGTGGATATCACGCTCGACGGTGGGCGGGTGATCAAGTTGCGCGAATTACGCATTACCGCGCGTCGCCCAGACTGGCGCGTGTTTGTTGGCTCGTTCTGGTTTGATCGTGACGGCGGACAGTTGGTGCGCGCGGCGTACCGGTTGGCGATGGATCTGGAGATCTGGGATGTCGCGTCCGAAGAGTCGAAGGTGGACGCCACGGTGAGTCGTGAGGCCGACCGGCTGCGCGATTCGATTGCGCGGGTGCGCATGCCCCGCGCGCTGTACGTGAAGGACTCCATCGCGCGCGCGCCGTCGGTTCAGGGGCGGGCCAACGGGTCCACCGATGACGAGGCGCCGGGCTGGGTGAAGGCGGTGTTCCGTCCGGCGAAAGCCACCCTCGACGCAATCAGTGTGGAGTATGGGCTGTATCAGGGGAAGTTCTGGTTGCCGCGCGCCAACAGCGCAACGGCGTCCGTGCAGGTGGGGTTTATCCGTACGCCAATCAGCATCAACGAAAAGTTCACCTACGATGAGGTGAATGGTGATTTTTCACTGGCGGCGATTCCTGCCGTCCGGGTCGCGGGCGCGGCTGGTGACTCGAGCGCACGCGATACCACCGTGGTGACCGGCCCAGCCGAAGTGGTGGTGATGGTGGGTGGCGGTGGTGGCAGCGGCACCGCGAAAAACGCGGTGGTGGATACGATGAAGCTGTCCGCCTCGGCGCGTACCCGATACCGGCTCTGTCAACGGGATTCCACGTACACGCGCGTGGAGTCGCGCTACGAGGGCGCCCTGCGCGTGGCGTACGACATGCCCTGTGATGCGTCATCGTTGGCCACCTCACCGGCGTTGCCACCGGCCGCCGCGTCTGATGAGTCACTCTTTGACGTGGCCAGCCGTGATGCGCTGCTGTCGGCGCTGAGTCTCTCTCTGCAGCCCGGGTTCCTGCCGCAACGGCCCACGTTGCGGTTCGGCTCTGATCTCGTGCGCTATAATCGTGTGGAAGGTCTCTCGGTTGGCGCACAACTCACGCAGCGCCTCGGGGCGGGCTACACCCTTCAGGCGGTGGGCCGCATTGGTCATGCCGACCGGCACGCCAATGGGGAGCTGTCGCTGGCGCGAAGCAACGGGACGCGTACGGTGACCGCGGCGCTGTATCATCGCCTGGCGGCCACGAACCCGGAGTGGGGTGGGGGATTGAGCTTCGGTCCGTCGCTTCCGGCCTTTCTCTACGGCCGCGACGAAGGCTTTTACTATCGCCGCATGGGCGTTGAGCTCGGCGAACGCCGGGAACGGCGCGGTAGTGCGCTCGAGTACGCGGTGTTTATGGAGCGGCAATGGTCGGCGGGCGACACCGGTGTGGCGAACACGTTCTCCCTGGCACGGCTGCTGGCCGATCGTCGCTTCCGGCCGAACATTGAAAGCGAGTTGCTGAGCGTCACGGGTGTGCGTGGGACGTACGCCCGAATGTTGCTGGACCGTCCGCAGGGGCTCCGTCTCAGCTCGGTGCTTCAGGGCGAAGCGGGGACGGGCACCTTTCAATACGCGCGGGCCTCCGTGGAAGCCACGGCGTCGCGCGCGGTAGGCCGGCTGGCCACGTCGCTCACGGGTGCCATTGGGCACTCCATCGGCAACGTCCCGCGTCAGCGTGGTTGGTTTATTGGCGGCGTGCGCACGGTGCGTGGTCAGATTGCGGGCACGCAGGACGGCGATGCCTTTTGGCTGGCGCGCGCCGAGGTGGGTCCGAAGTGGGGTGGTGTCCGACCGGTTGGCTTTTACGACATTGGCTGGGCGGGACGCCGCGAAACGTTTGGGCGGATTCAACCGCAGCGTGGCGCCGGCTTTGGTGTGGGGTTGCTTGACGGATTACTCCGCGTCGACATCGCGCGCGGATTGTACCCCTTCAAGCAATGGCGGACCGATTTCTATCTGAGCGCGGCGTTGTAGCCCCATCGCCGTCTCGTTTACCGTCGCCGCACCCATCGGAAGCCAATGCCAAGCGTGGAGAGCCCCACCGACTCTCCACGTTCGCTGCCAAGCATGGAGCGGGAAAAGAACAGCGTCGGCGTGGAGCCACGCAGACGTGGCGCGGCATAGTCCACCCGGAGCTGTGTGCCGATGCGCTGGTCCCCGCCTTGGATTCCATACCAGGCCGGGCCGACCATCACGCGCAGGAGGGTGGACCGGATATCGAAGGCGCCACCGGCAACCAGCGCCACGCGCTCGGTGAATCGTCGATCCTGGCACCCCGGGATGCGAGACCCGTCGATGCAAGGATCGGAGTTGCCCAGCGAGAGCATGGTGCCACGCACCCCGACAATCCAGGCGCGCTTGGGCCGTTGGCGCACACGGGTGGTGACCAACGCGGACAGGGCAACCGTTGGGGCTTCTGCAAAGGCCGACGATGAGGTCACCGACCCGATGTCGAGGTCGCCGGTGAGGAGGCCGGTGGTGGTGTAGAACCCGAAGTTCTGCCCGGGCCGGCGCTGCGCCTCGGCCGGTTGCCGTGGCGTGGCCACGAGCAGCGCCAGCAGCAGCGCGCTCAGCGTGGGCGCGTGCCGTGGTCGGAGCGCACGCCGTGAGGCCGATGGCATTGGATGGGCGGGGCCGGCGGACGCCGTGGGGCGTGAGGCTGCCGCGATGGATCGACAGAGGGACATGTGGTACGGTGGCGGAGGAAGGACGCGCGCGTTCAGGGAAAGCTAACGCGTGCGGGGAAAGGGCTTTGGGGGCATTCGACCGCAGGCGGCGCGTTATATTGACACGTAGCATTCGCGACCGGCAGATTGGCCGGTTGGCCGCGTTGGCGGCGCCGTGCAACGCGGAGGCGCCGGCCTGTTTCCTTCTGCTGAAGACACCGCATGAGCTCGGACACCCTTCCTCGTACCCACGCCCTCTGCGCGCTGATGGATCGGCATGCGCGGGTGGCCCGTGCCAGTGTGGATCGCGCCGCGGAGCAGTTCGGGAGCGCGTGGAGCACGTCGTTTGAAAGTCTGTTGCAGCATGTGTATGCCGATGATGCGCGCCTGGAAGCGGCGGTGAAAGGGTACGGCAGCTTCATCATGGACTCCATGCGCCGGCAAAAGCGTTTCGAACGCGAGCGCGAGTATCCGGCGAAGACGTACGCCGAGGCCGCCGCGGAGGTGTACTTCAACGACGAGTACATGGCCAACAACTATCTGCCCGGCCTGTTACTGTCGCATTATCTGTGGCCCCATCACTTCCAGCAACTCGAATACTTCCAGTCGTTCTTCCTGGCCACGTTGCATCGCCGTGGGGTGCGCCGCTGGGCCGAGGTAGGGGTCGGGACCGGGCTGTATACGCGTCTGGCCCTCCAGGGGCTGCCGGAGAGTCATGGCGTGGGCTACGACATCAGTCCGCTGTCGCTGCGCTTCACCGCTCAGCACGTGGCGTCGTTCGGGTGTGACGCGCGCTACACGGTGCGCGACCAGAACATCCTCACGGATCCGCCGGCGACGCCGGTGGAGGCCGTACTCTGCATTGAGGTGCTGGAGCATCTTGAAGACCCGGTAGCGATGTTGCGCGGATTGCGGGCCATGGTTGAACCGGGCGGGTTGCTGTTCGTTACTGCGGCGCTCAATGCGGGGCATGCCGACCACATCTACCTGTATCGCGAGCCGGCCGAGGTGCTGCAACAGGCCGCGCAGGCCGAGTTGCATGTGGAGCACTGTTTCTTCGCCAACGCCTACGCGCCGGCTGCGCCGGGCATCCCCGTGCCCTCGGCGCTTGCCATGGTGTTGCGGCGGGAGGCGTAAGGTCCGTGTCTGGTATCCGTCACGGTGAATTCGTGGACCTGCGTCCGCTCACGGTGGAGGACGCGGCGCTCACGTTGCGCTGGCGTCAGAGCGACCGCGCGGTAAACCTCAACCGCGGCGCGGACACCGTTGAGCAGCAAGCGCGTTGGATCGCGGCCCGACCGGCATCGGAGTACAACTTTATCATCGTGCTGAAGAGCGGCCAGCCGGTGGGGATGGTGTCGATTTGCGGGATTGATTTCGAACACCGCCACGCGGAGCCCGGACGTTTTCTCATTGGCGAGGCCGACGCGGTACGGGGGATCCCGGCGGCGGTGGAAGCCATGAAGATGGTGTACGAGATCGTCTTTGATGAGCTGCAGTTGAAGCGGGTGTACGGCTCCATCGCCTCGGATAATGTGACAATGATCAAGTGGCAGACGTTCCTGGGGATGAAGGAAGAGGGACGTATGCGATCACACTATTTCATCAACGGCCATTTTCAGGATGCGGTGTGGCTGGGGCTGCTCGATGAAGAATATCGCCGGGTGGCCTTGCCCCGTATGCGGGCCTTGATTGCCGCCGGACGATCGAACGCCACCGCATCCGCTCATGGTCAGGGAGAAGAACATGCAGGTGACTGAAGACGCCGTTCTCGAGACGATTTACCAGGCCTTACGGGCGCTCAATGCCGAGCGCGCCGCTGATGCGCAGATTGCCTTGGCACCGACCACCTGTTTGTTCGGTGAAGCGTCGGTACTGGACTCCCTGTCGTTGGTGTCTGTGATTGTGGATCTGGAAACCCACGTGAGCGACGCCTTCGGCAAGAGCGTGAGTCTCACGGATGATCGGGCCATGAGCCGCGACCCCGTGCCGTTTACGGATGTCACGGCGCTCCAGCGTTATCTGCTGGAATTACTGGCGGCATAAGGCGCATGTATCAGGGGAACGTGGTGCTGATCACGGGCGCACGCCGTGGGGTGGGGCGCATGCTGGTTGACCACTTTCTGCAGCACGGCGCGCAGGTGATCGGCCTGAGTCGTACGGCGGAAGACGCCCCCGCGTCGCCGGGCTATCACCCGATGCAGGTGGACGTGGGTGATGCGGAGGCGGTGACCCGGGCGTTCGGGGAGATCCGCCGCACCTTCGGTCATGTGGACGTGTTGATCAACAATGCGGCGGTGCTGACCTCGCAGTATGCGCTCATCATGCCGCCGGCGGCGGCGCAGGCCATGCTGCAAACCAACCTGATGGGGGCGTTTCTGGTATCGCGGGAAGCGGCCAAATTGATGCGCGGGCGGCCGTGGGGGCGCATCATCCACATCAGCTCCATGGCGGTGTGTCTCGAGCCGGCGGGGGACTCCATGTATGCCGCCACCAAGGCCGCGGTGACCACGTTGAGTCATGTCATGGCAAAGGAGTTTGCGGCCATGCACATCACCTGCAACACGCTGGGGATCACCGCCATTGACACCGACATGCTGCAGCAGCTCCCCCGCCAGAAGGTGGATGCGGTGATCGCGGGGTTGCCCTTGCCGCGGTACGCCACCGCCGACGACATCCTGAACGTGGTGGATTTCTTTGCCAGTGCGCGCAGCAGCTACATCACCGGGCAAACGGTGTATCTGGGTGGGGTGCATTGAGCACGCCCGAGCCGACCGCGCATGCGGCGGCGGGGTCGGTGGTGCGAACCATCGTGAATCGTGACCTTCGGTCGAACACATACGTCCTGCGTCTAGGGGCGGCAGCGCCGGATGCGCCGGCGGGTACGCCCTGTGTCATCATCGACCCCGGACTCGATCGCGAGGCGCTGGCCGCTGAGTTGGCGGCGTGTGGATGGCAGCCCCACGCGGTCCTCTGCACCCACGGCCATTTTGACCATGTGGGGAGCGCCGAGTGGGTGCAACGGGAATATCAGGTGCCGGTGTACCTCTGCGAGGCCGACATGAAGCTGGCGAAGATGGCGAATTTCATGATGGCGGCGTTCAAGCTTCCGCATCGTATCCGTTTGCCCGAATTCACCCTGGTAGTGCCGGAGGCTACGGTCGTCGTGCAAGAGCAGACCTTCACGTTCCACGCGTTGCCCGGCCATACGCCGGGGAGTGCGGGCATTACCGTGGACAACCTGTTGTTCTCCGGGGATTCGCTCTACGCACGAACAACGGCGTTATCGCAGCTCCCCGGTGAAGACGCGGTGCAGCTGCGCCAGTCCTTGCAGGGCTTGTTGGCGTGGGTGGCCGATACGGTGATGGTGTATCCCGGTCATGGCGGGCACGCCACGATGGCGGAGATTCGCCGGCACAATACGGCGCTCCACGCCTTCCTCGCCGCCGCGTGAAGCGATGAGCGCGTCTTCGCCTCTCCCCGCGATCGGCATACTCGGCGTCGGGCACCATCTGCCCGCCACGGTGCAGGACAACGCCAGTCTCTGCCAAACACTGCCGGTGACGCCCGAGTGGATCGTGGAGAAAACCGGGATTGAGCAGCGTCGCATTGCGGCCCCCGACGACACCGCCTGGGGCTTCTCTGTGGCCGCTGCACGCGAGGCGCTGACGATGGCGGGGATTGCCCCTGAGCAGCTGGGGTTAATTGTGTGTTGCACCTTCTCCGGCGATTACCAGTTCCCGCCGCTGTCGGCCAAGGTGCAACAGCAGCTGGGCGCTCCGCATGCGCAGATCTTTGATCTGCAGGCCAACTGCTCGGGATTTGTGGCCGGACTCACGGTGGCCAGTGATCGGTTGCGGGTGGACCCCTCTGTGGGGTATGCGCTGGTAATCGGGGTGGAGCTGTGTACGCGCTACATCGACCGGCACGATGCCAGCACGGCTGTCTATCTCAGCGACGGGGCCGGGGCGGCGGTGTTGGGGCCGGTGGCGGCCGGCGAAGGCATTATGGCTTCGGCGTTCCATACCGACAGTTCGAACTTCGAAGCGGTGCGTTTGCGCGGCGGCGGCTCGGCGTTTCCCAACAACGGTCGTCCCTTCGATGCGGCCGTGGATTTGATGGAAATGAATGGCATCGCCACATGGAAGCAGGCGATCACCCATCTCCCGCCAACCATCCGACGCGCCTGCGAAAAGGCACAGCTCCCCCTGTCGTCGATTGACTTCTTTGTCTTTCATCAGGCCAATTTGCGCTTGATCGAATACCTGGTGCGCAAAATGGGATTTACGATGGCGCAGACCTTCACCAATGTGGCCACGGTGGGGAACAGTGGATCGGCGTCGCTGGCGATCGCCCTCAGTGAAGCGGTACGGGGCGGCCATCTTCGCCGCGGCAGCCGTGTGGTGTTGGCGGGTGTCGGCGCCGGTTTCAACTTTGCCGCCAGTGTCTGGCACTGGACTTTGGAGGGTGAGCGATGAGCGTGTTTGCCGATTTCGACCGGGTGGCCGTAGGGGACAGCGAAGCGTTGGTTAAAGCGATTACGGAGTCGGACATCCGTCGCTTCGTGGAGATGACCGGCGACGACAATCCGCTGCATGTGGACGCCCAGTACGCCAGTGCGACGCCGTTTAAGGACGTCGTGGTGCACGGCATGCTGGGCGCGTCGTTTATCTCCACGGTGATTGGCACCAAGTTGCCGGGCCCGGGCGCGCTGTGGGTGTCGCAGGCCATGGAATTTCATCTGCCGGTACGTCTGGGCGATACAATCACCGTGACCTGCACCGTGCTGGGGAAGCACGTCCGCGACCGCATCCTCGATCTCGACACCCGTATCGTGAACCAACACGGTCAGGTTGTGCTGAGCGGCCACGGCAAGGTGAAGGTGCTGGATCCTCCCACACCCAAGGTGGTGGCGGCGCCGGCGACGCTCCGGGTGGCGGTGGTAACGGGTGGTGCCGGAGGCATCGGTCGCGTGATTTGCCAGCGCTTGGCCGCCGACGGATTCAATGTGGTGGTGAATTACCACCATCACCGCGAGCAGGCCGAGTGGCTGGTGCAGGAGTTACACCGGGGTGCTGCCGGCGGCGCGTCGGACGTGCGCGCCATCGCCGTGCAGGCGGATGTATCCCACCCCGATGGTGTGAAGCAGCTGCTGACGCAGGCCACGCGTGCGTTCGGTGGCGTGACGGTGCTGGTGAATGCGGCCTCGCCGCGCATTGTGGCCAAGAGTCTCGACGCGTTGCGTTGGGAGCACGTGCAGCAGCAGCTCGACGTGCAGGTGAAGAGCGCGTTCTTGATGACGCAGGCGTGCCAACCGGCCATGGTTGCCGCTGGATGGGGACGTGTCATCAATATTGGATCGCAGGCGTGTGATGGGGTCCCGGTGCCGGGGTGGACGGCCTATGCGTTGGCGAAAGGCGGACTGGTGACGCTCACGCACTACCTGGCGGCCGAACTCGGGCCGGCGGGGATTACGGTGAACTGCGTCTCGCCGGGGATGACCGATACCTCGTTTATCAGTGGGGTGTCGGCCAAGCAGCAGCTCATGGCGGCGCGGCAGATACCGCTGCGGCGACTTGGCGATCCGGCGGACGTGGCGGCGGCGGTGGCCTTCCTTGCGTCCCCCGATGCGGCCTACATCACGGGGCAGACCATCCGCGTGAATGGGGGAGGCTCGATGTCATGAGCGTCTCGGTGATGGATGCGGATGACGCCGCGCTGACCGTGCTCCGTCGCCCCGACGCCAGCATGGCCGAGGTGATGGCGGCCCTCTCAACGCTGGACCGCAGCGCGTCCCCGTTTCGGGTGCATGCGCTGGGCATTGCGGCCAATATCACGCTCGATCTGCTGGGAACGTACCTGCGACGGTACGCCTATCTCGCGGGTGTGCGCCTGACGGTGCATCAGGGATCGTACGATGATCTGGTGGGTGATGTGGAGCGCTTTGCCACCGCGGGCGTTGACACCGTCCTCATCGTCCCGTTCTTCGATAATCTGCAACCCGCCTTGGAGTCGCAGTTGCCGGCGCTGGACATGGCGGCACGTCACGCGCCGGTCGCGGACTTTCTCGCGCGCGTTGAGCTGGCGATTGCGCAGGCGAAGCACGTGGGCACGGTGTTGCTGGCGGGGAGTCACCCCTGGCACCCGCAAACCGCCACGATGGCGGATGGCGTGGTGGCCGCGGCCATCGGCAGCTTCAATAGCTCTCTGCAGCAGGTCGCGCAGCGTCACGCCAATGTGCGCTATCTGGACACCGCGAGCGTCCTCATGCAGGTGGGTGCCGAACAGGCCTTCGATGCGCGCTTTTATCACCGCAACAAAGCGCCGTATCGCGCCGCCTTCGTGAATGCGTGGGCACGCCGCATTGAGGCGGCCACGCGCGGCTTTGGCACGGTCTTCTACAAGGTGCTGGTGCTGGACTGCGATAACACGTTGTGGGGAGGCATCGTGGGTGAAGAGGGCGCCTTGGGGATTGCGCTCGATCCCTACCAGTATCCCGGCAATGTGTATTGGGCGGTGCAGCAGCAGCTCCGCGCGCTGGAACAGGATGGTGTGCTGTTGTGCCTCTGCAGCAAGAACAACCCGCAGGATGTGCAGGAGGTGCTGGACACCAATCCCCACATGGTGCTGCGTGATGCCCAGATTGTGGCACGGCAGGTGAACTGGGACGATAAGCCCACGAATCTGCGCCGGCTCACGCACGCGCTGAATGTTGGTTTGGAGAGCGTGGTGTTTGTGGATGACTCGGCTTTCGAAGTGGCCGCGGTACGCGAACAGTTGCCGCAGGTGCGCACGTTTCAGGTGCCCGCCCGTCTCACGGAGTATCCCGCCATGCTGCAGGAGATTCGGCAGCTCTTTGTGGCGGGTGGCGTGAGCGCGGAGAGCCGCGCCAAAACGCAGCAGTACCGGGCCGTGGCGCAGGCACAGGCGGAGCAAGCGCACTTTGCCAGCCACGATGACTATTTACGGTCGTTGCAGTTGCGTGTGCGCTTGTACCGGAACGCTCCCGATCAGGTGCCCCGTTTGGTGGAGTTGATCAATAAGTCCAACCAGTTCAACCTCACCACGCAACGTCTGCAAGCCGGGGAGCTCCAGCAGTTGATGGAGCGTGCTGACGCCACGGTGTACAGCTTTTCCGTGCAAGACCGGCTGGCGGATCACGGCATCACCGGTGTGCTGATCACCGAGGACGCCGCGGAGACCCCCGATGCCGTGTGCGTGCATTCGTTTTTGATGAGCTGTCGTGTGCTCGGACGCGGCGTGGAGTTTTCGGTGTGGCGCGCCGTGCTCCACGACGCGCAGCAGCGCGGCAAACGGCTGCTGCGTGCGACGTACCGGCCTACGGCCAAGAATGCGCAGGCGCTAGACTTCTTTGACCGTCTGGGATTTCCCCGTACCGGCGACGGCGACCGCGGCGACGGGAGTCGCCATTACCAGGCCGAGGTGGACCAGGTCCAACTCGCCGACAGCAATTGGGTGGAGCTGAACGATGGTTGATGTCACGCGTGTGAAGGACGTCATGGCGGCCGTGCTGGAAGTGGACGTGCGCACGATTGGCGACGATGCCAGCATGGATACGATCTCCAACTGGGACTCGCTGCGTCACATGAATCTGGTGCTGGCCCTCGAAGATGCCTTTGGGGTGTCCTTCCCTGATGACGATGCGGCCAATGCCACGTCGTATCAGCTGATTCTGCTGGTGTTGCGCGAGTTGGCGCCGGGCTGACGTATGGAGTGGTTGCTCGCGCGGTTCGCCAGCGCCCCTGCGGGGCAGGTCGCCTTTGTACACCAAGGGTGCAGCACGAGCTATGCCGAGCTTTCGCGCGGCATCGACCACTGCGCGCAGGCGTTGCGTGACCGTGGCGTTCGGGCTGGCGATACCGTGCTGGTGGTGGCGGATTATTCGCCGATGGTGTTTGCCATGATCCTGGCGTTGGCGTCGCTGGCGTGCACCGTGGTGCCCATGACGCGCAGTTCGGTGGTGGAAGTGGATGATGCCTTGGCCATTTCGGGTCAGGACCACTGTGTGCGCTTTCATGCCGATGGCGACCAGTGGGATCTCGAAACCCGTCATGTCCCCTGCCCGAATGCGTTGATGGGCCAATTCCGTGCAGGTGGGCGGGCCGGGCTGGTGCTTTTTTCCTCGGGCTCGACGGGCACGCCAAAGGGGATGCTGCACGACTTCGGCCGTGTGATGGACAAGTTTCGCGACATGCGCCCCCCGGTGGTGGCGATTCCGTTTTTGATGCTCGATCACTTCGGCGGCATCAACACGTTGCTGGCGATTACGGCCAGCCTCGGTACGGTGGTTACCACGGCCAACCGCGCGATCGCGACCATTTGTGACGCGATTCAGCGCTATCGCGTCACGCTGCTGCCCACCACACCCTCGTTTCTCACCTTGCTGGCGGCCAGTGACGTGAGCCAGAAGTACGATCTCACGTCGCTCACGCGCATCACGTACGGCACGGAAACGATGCCGCAGGCTACGCTGGATCGCATCCGCGCGCGCTTCCCCACGGTGGAGTTACAGCAAACGTACGGGCTGTCTGAGGTGGGGGTGCTGCGGTCGCAGTCCCGCCCCGATGGCTCCTTGTGGGTGCGCATTGGGGGCGCCGGTTTTGAGACCCAGGTGCGCGACGACATTTTGTGGATTCGCTCAGAGTACCGTATGGTAGGCTACCTCAACGCGCCCTCCGGTTTTGACGCCGATGGCTGGTTCAACACGCAGGACCGCGTGGAGGTGGATGGCGAGTATATGCGCATCTTGGGACGGATCACGGACCTGATCAACGTGGGAGGGCAGAAGGTCTATCCGGCCGAAGTGGAGGATGTGATTCTGGCGCTCCCGAATGTCACCGATGTGGTGGTCACCGGCGAGCCGCACGCGCTGCTGGGGCACATCGTGGTCGCCAAGGTTGCCTTGGGCGTACCGGAGGCGGCGGATGCGCTGCGACTGCGTATCCGGCAAGGGTGTCAGGCCAAACTCAGTGCGTATAAAGTGCCGGCGAAAGTGCTGTTGCTGGAGCACGATGCCTATTCCGCCCGTTTCAAGAAAGTTCGCCGCTGACACGAGACGCCATGAGCCTCACCGACTGCCGCATCATCGATCTGCCCATCATTCATGACCCGCGCGGGAATCTGACGTTTGTGGAATCGAACAGTCAGATCCCGTTTGCCATTGAGCGCGTGTACTACTTGTACGATGTGCCCGGTGGCTCGGAGCGCGGTGGTCATGCCCATCGCGGTTTACATCAGCTCATTATTGCCATGTCGGGCAGCTTTGACGTGGTCCTGGATGATGGCAAAGACAAGAAGCGGGTGCATCTGAACCGTTCGTATCAGGGGCTCTATATCTGTCCGATGATCTGGCGTGAGCTGGACAATTTCTCGTCGCATTCGGTGTGTATGGTGTTGGCGTCCAACCGGTACGACGAAGCCGATTATTACCGCGACTATGCGGAGTTCATGCGCGCGCGGTGGGGCTGATGATTGAGTTTCTGAACCTCAAGCGCGTCAACGCGCCGCATGCGGATGCTATCGCCGAGGGCATGGCTCGGGTGATTGATGCCGGCTGGTATGTGTTGGGCCGGGAGTGTGGGGCCTTTGAAGCCGAGTTTGCGGCGTATTGCGAGGTGGAACACTGCATCAGTGTGGCGAATGGCCTGGATGCGCTCCACCTGATTTTGCGCGCCTATGGCATCGGGGCAGGGGACGAAGTGATCGTGCCGTCGCACACGTTCATTGCCACGTGGTTGGCCGTGAGTCATGCGGGGGCCACGCCCGTGCCGGTGGAGCCGGACGCGCGCACTTTTAACATGAACGCGGAGCTGATTGAGGCCGCGATCACCCCGCGCACGCGCGCCATCATGCCGGTGCATTTGTACGGGCAGCCCGCCGATATGGACGCCATTCATTCAATCGCGGCCAAGCATGGGTTGCGCGTGATTGAGGACGCGGCGCAGGCACACGGGGCGCGCTATCATGGGCGGCGCACTGGCGGCTTGGGCGATGCCGCGGGTTTCAGCTTTTACCCCGGGAAGAATCTCGGGGCCCTTGGCGACGGAGGGGCCATCACCACCAACGATGCGACGTTGGCGGCGACGGTCCGTGAGCTCCGGAACTATGGCTCCAAGGTGAAGTATCAGCACGATCTCTTAGGGGTGAATTCCCGGCTCGACGAAATTCAAGCGGCGGTGCTCCGTGCCAAGTTGCCGCATCTCGATGCAGAGAATCGTGTGCGGGCGTCACTGGCTGCGGCGTACATCGACGCGTTGCAGGATAGTGCCGTTGTCGTGCCGCAGGTGCTGGCCGGCACCGATCCGGTGTGGCACTTGGTGGTGGTGCAGTGTCCCAATCGAGACGCGTTACAAGCGCATCTGCATGAGCAACACATTGGGACCATGCTGCACTATCCACGCGCCTGCCATCTGCAAGGCGCCTACGCGGATCGGCCGTGGCCGTCGTACCCGGTGGCGGAGCGTTTACAGTCTGACATTCTGAGCTTACCCATTGCTCCGTACATGACCGTAGACGACGTGCATGTGGTGGTGGAAGCGATCCGCGGGTTTTATCGATAGCGGCGCGTGCTGTTGGTCTGCTCCACCTCTTCCTCAATAGGCTCACGTATGATTCGCCCACCATTCACCGGTTGCGCGCTGCGCGTATGTCTGCGTGCTGGTCTGCGCGCCGCTGTTGTTACCGGCCTGTTGCTTCCATGGCAGGGTACCGCGACGGCGCAGCGGCTGGCCATGTTGCGCACTGGCCCCCTGTTGCCGCGCGACACCGTGGTAGCCGGTGCGGCGGCTACCGGTGCGGCGGTGGTGGCCGATACGGCGGCCACCGGGGCGGCGCCTCGTCCACGGGTGACGCCGGTTGCGGCAAGCGAGATTCCGGTGACGGCTGACCGTACACTGGCCGATGCCACGGAGATCCTGGCCATCGCCGCCAGCGACGACGTCCGCGCTGCGCTGCAAGGGGCGAAGCCCTTGCGCGATTCCATTGCGGTGGAAGAACGGGTTGGGGTGTTACGCGATCAGGGGCTGCTCACACGCCGCGGATTGTCGGCGCTCACGCTGTCGTGGTCGGATCGGGATCGCGCCATCAGCGAGTCGCGACGGGTGCTTCAACTGGCTGCCGTCCAACTGGACACCGCCAAGCGTGCGTTAACGGGAGAACTCTCACGCTGGCAGGAAACCGCGCGCGTGCAGCTTGCCTTGCAGTCGCGGCGTGAGCTGGTGGTGCGTGCGAATCAGGTGGTGGCCGGGCTGCAGCGCATCCTCACGGTGGTGGTCGAGCGTGAGGCCGCTGTTCTGGACGCGGAAATCGCGCTGTCCGATGCGCGCGCCCGGGTGTTTGAGGAACAGCAAGTGCTGGTGGCCGCACAGGGCGAAGCCCGTCGCGATCTGTTGCGGCAGGAGAGCTTGCCGCTGTGGCGGAGTGTGGAGGTTCCGGTGCCGGCCACACTGGCCGGCAGTGAGCTGCGGGCGTTGCGGGAAATGCGGTGGTTTGTGGCCACGCACGCGGTGGGCCTCGCGTTGCACGGGTTGGTGATGCTGTGCCTGATGGCACTCGCCTACCGGCAGCGTGCCGCGCTGGCCATGCGCGCCGCGACGCGGGATGACGAGGAGGAGGGGCGCAGCGCGATGCTGAAACAGCCCGTGGCCTCGATGCTGTTGGTCGGGCTGTCGCTCACGGTCTTGCTGTATCCACGCGCACCAATTGCGGCGTATGATGTGGCGATCGTGCTGGCGGCGTTCCCGCTGTTTCTGTTGGTGCCGGCCATCGTGCCTGTGGATCTGGTGCGCGTCGCGCGCGCCGGGGTGCTTATGCCGGTGGTGCAGCGCGCGTTGGTGATTGCCACGCTTGGCACGCCACCGTACCGGTTGGGGCAGCTCGCCCTGTCCGTGTCGGGGGTGGCGCTGCTGTTGTACTTCCTGCGTACCGACGGGGCCTTACAGGACGAGCGGGACGGCTGGCGGCGCGGCGTCCGGCTGTTGGTGTGGAGCTTATGCCTGCTCTTCGTGGTGGCGGCTCTGTCCAATATCGTCGGCAATGTGACGCTCGCGGATACCCTCAATGGTGGGGTAGCGATCAGCGCGTTTGTCGCCATCATGGCGCGGGCTGTCACCCAGATCGTGGAGATCGCCATGATTGAGGGCATCCGCCTTGGTGCCCGCTACTCGCCCTATCTGCGCGAGCGTGGCAGGCGGCTCAAAGCCACCGTTGTGCCGGCGGTTACGGTGTTGGCGGGCGTTGCGTGGCTCACGCTCACGCTGCAAGGCTTTGATTTGTTGGTGCCGGCCATGGCGGTGGGTGAGCGGACGATCGGCGCCCGGTGGCAGTTCGGGCAGGTCTCTTTTTCACTGAGTCGCCTGATCGTCTTTGGCGGTATCGTGTGGGCGGGCCTTCTGTTGGCGCGGCTGGTGAGTGGCGTGCTGGAGCTGGATGTACTGGGCCGTATGCGGTTACGCCCCGGGGCCGCGGTCACCATGTCGTCGTTGGTCCGGTATGCGATTATCACAATGGCGTTGTTCTTTGCGGCGTCGGCGATGGGTCTCAAGCTCACCGATCTCGCGATTATCGGTGGCGCCTTGAGCGTGGGCATTGGCTTTGGCCTGCAGAACGTGGTCAATAATTTCGTCTCCGGTTTGTTGCTGGCCTTTGAACGCCCGGTGGCGATCGGTGACACTGTGCAGGTTGGCAGTCATTACGGGGTGATCCGCGTCATCGGCATTCGCGCCAGCGTGCTGGAGACACCAGATGGTGCGGAGGTGATCGTGCCAAACTCCGAACTCATCACGAAAGACGTGACCAATTGGACACGCTCCAACACGCGCCGCTGTATCGAGCTGCCAGTGAGTGTGCCCGGTGGGTCCGACCCGGCGGCGGTGATGGCGATGTTGCGCGAGGTGGTGCGCAGCCAGCCCACGGTGCTTCGTGACCCCGCGCCGATGTATCTGTTTCAGGAGCTCGGTGGCAGTACGCTCACGTTTATCGTGCGCGTATGGACTGATGAGCCAAGCTGGCAGCAGGTGCGCAGCGACCTGGCGTTGGCCGTTGATGCCGCGATCCGCGCCGACATGCCCGTGTGATGCGCGGTCGCGTGGCGGGTGTTACGGCGTAGCCGGTGTCTTCCCGGTGCGGGAGATGGTCGCTGCGCGCGGTGCCAGCGACACGTTGGCGCCCATCCACACAAACGATGGGGTGGTGACCAGCGCGCTGGGCGTTACCTGTAAGGCAAACGCCCGGTTTTGTATGGGGAGTGCGGTCTCGAACGCGATAGGCAGCTCCACGGGTCGGAAGAAGCGCTGCGGGATCTTCACGTTGAATCCGCGCCCGATGAGCTGCTGAATGCGTTCGCTGGCGCGGGCTTTCCCAAGCGCGACGCCGCAGAGCCCCCCTTTCGTGGTGAGCAGTGAATCCAGCACGGCAATGGAGCGTGGCGCTGGATCTACGAAAATCCGCAGCGCCAGTCCCGGGAAGGCGGGGTCTGCCACAATACGTCCGTCTTTCGCCGCCAATCGAATCTGGCCACGCGTGTTATACAGCCGTGGGCGCACCTCACCGGTGACCTCACGCTCGGCGGAGAGGTCGCCGCACACCGGACCGGCGATGCCTTTCGACTCCCAGTCGATTTTGACGCGCGCGATCCCTGATCCGCCGGCAAGCCGAACGGGGAGCTCCAGGCGGATGCCATCGCCACTGAAGCGCATGACGGGGGTCCCCGGCTGCAGGCGCGCGCGGACATTTCTGAGGTTCACCTCCAGCTCGTAGGCGCCCAGCGTGCGCCGCCCCAGCACGCTCACACGCGCCTTGAGTTCGCCGGCCTTGCGTACGCGAATGGGCGGAAGGCGCAGGTCAACATCGTGGAACCACCCTTGGATCACTTCGCGCACCACCGCTTCCACAAACGGTGCCGGCAGGCCGATGACGACATCCCCTGCTGGCCGCCCCCGAAGGAGTTCACTGCGGGCAGCCGACTCAAACACCTGCGCGCGCAAGCTGTCGCGCTGCGCCGTAAGCGTCTGGATGTCCCGGAGCACCGCCGCCGGATCTTCACGCTCCGCTTTGGGGCGAAAGCGATAGCTCAACACGGCAATCGTTCCACCGATGAGCACGAGGAGCGCGGCGGCGCCGCGCATGAGCCAGCGTGTCATCGCTGGCGCTCCATAGCCGCGGCGGCCGCCGCGGTGGTGGCGGCCGTCGCCTCGGGCGCGGTGGTGGTGGCGGAGAAGGCGTCCAAATCCACCGAGAGCACGATCCACAACCGGTCCTGAAACGCGATGATCCGCGCCGCCTCCACCGTCATGGCCGCGCGACTGGGCGCTACCGACAAAAAGCCGTCGGGGCCGAATCCGGGCAGCTGCATGGCCTTGTCCAACCTGATGGGGACCGTCACGGTTGGCAGACTCGCGGTGAGCTCGGGGAGGCTGCCTTCCAGCACGCGCTGCAGGACCGCGATGACGAGCGGGTTGAGGGCGGCCGGTGTGCCGGACGGCGTGTCCAGCTTGATATCGTCCACACTGATCTGCGCCCGCAGCGTGTGCGTGCTATCTACGCTGAAGTGGTCGATGGCCCCCCGTAACGTGACAGCGGCCGCCACGCGCGGTACCGTGGAACGACGCACCTCACCGCGGATGTCCACCCGCGCCACATTCGCGCGAAAGGTGACCTGGGCGCTGCTGAGTGTGACCGTTAACCCGTCGCGGATGGTGACCGACACCGGGAAGGCCACATCGATGAGCGAGCGCAGCAGCGTATCGGTGACACTCACCAGCACCTGATGCGGTTGGTCGATGAGCGTGTTGGCTTCAAGCGCCGCCAGCGCCTGAAACCCGGCGACTTCGCGGCGCAGCTGATCGCGCTCCACAATGCGTTCGCGCGCTACGGGATCGGCGCTGCTGCACCCCAGCAAAGCCAGCATGAGGAGGGCGAGCCGAACAGCACACGCTCGGGCCACACGCGCCCGTGCGTTCACGTGGCGTCGCCCGCCGTGGCGTCGGCGGGGAACACCAGGCGGCGTGTGGCGGCGGTGAGGGGCACGGCCAGCAGGGCACCAGTGGGGCCAAGGAGGAACGCCCACACCAACAGCGACACGAACATCACGAAGGGCCCCATGTCGAAGCCGTCTTTCATGAATCGCGGTTTGATCACGTTGTCCACCACGTTGTTCCACACCACAAAAATCGCCGTCAGCACCAACGCACGCGGCACCCCGAATTCCAGCAGCGTTAAGGCTACGGGTGGAATCATCGACAAGACGAACCCAATGCCCGGCACAAAGCTGAGTACAAGCGCCACGACCGCCCAGAGCACGGGCAGGTCGGTTCCCAGGGCGATCATCACCAGCCAGACGCCAACCGCGTACAGCACACCGGTGAGCAGCGTGATGTTGACGTACTGCTGCACATCGTTGGCAATGGCATCGAACCGGAGGTGCCACACCGAGGGCATCTCGTCGCTGCGCGGGAGCGAGTTGCGCCGGAGCGTGCTGCGACGCCGCCAAAAGGCGTTGGACTCAATCAGCAGGAAGATGGAGAGCATCACAATGAGCAGCGCCTCGCTTAGGGCGCCGCCAAGCCCTTGCGCCAATTCGGTGGCCAAGGCGATCAACTTGGAGGGGTTAATCATCGCCAGCACCCTCGACTTCGACATCTCGATGCCATACCCGTCGAGGTAGGTTGTCCCCGAGTCGAGGAGCACGGTGAGTCGCTCCTGATAGCGCGGGACCGTGTCCACGAGGGCCTTGGCGGCATAGCCAACCAGCGCAACAAAGGCGACGAGCGCGACCACCACGGTCACCGAGGTGATCGCCATGGCCCAACCCTTGGTGAGGCCCCGACGACGGAGCTGCTCCTGCAGCGGTGCCGCGCAGGCCACCACGACGCCCGCCATGAGCAGCGGATCGATGACGCCTGCAGCTGAGCGCAGACCGGCGGCAATCACCACGACGGCCGCCGCACCGAGGAGAAAGCGCAGCCGGGAGTCAGATGCCACGGAGGGGGACATGGGGTGGGCGACCGGTGTTGGTGGGGAGGGGGGCGAAGGGGGACACAACGCGTCCCGTTACGCCTCGACGCCAAAACAATAGCCTGTCGCGCGTTGTTGTCGCAAACACGGTACCGATGCCCTCGCTTCGGTGCGGCGTCGCTTTCAAGACGCTATCGGCCCCGCCGCCCAGTATCACGGACGCTGTTTCTGATTCAGATTCCACGATACCGGCAGGTGATCAACGCCGGGTGTGTCATCACATGTGCAACGCGAATCCATTACCGCCTATGCTCAGACGGATCCTCTTCGCGCTGTCGATGCTCGTCGCCAGTGTGTTCCGCGTTCACGCGCAGACCGTGCCACCGGCTAGTGGGGCAACGCCGGCCCTTGGGGAGCGCGTGCTCGGACTCCTCGCCACGGGGCAGCATGCCGCGCAGCGATGGCCGCAGCTGCGCGATGTGGCCCCAGTGCTGCGCCAGACGTACGAGGCGGCCAACCGGCAGCCCTTGTGGAGCCGCAACGGCGTGCCCACCAGCGCCTCCCGCCTCGTGGTTGAGCAGCTGGCGAGTATTCAGGCGCGCGGACTTCGCCCTGCGGATTATGACGCGGATCGGCTGCGGGAGCTCGTGGCCATGCCGCTGCTGTCGGAGGACGCGCAACTGGAGTTGGAGGTGACGTTAAGCAGCGGCGCAGCACGTGCGTTGCAGTCGTTACGCTTTGGCCGTGTGTCCGCGCGCGCCGCGCATGCGCAGCTCGATTTCGTGCGGGAGCCCTACGACCTCGCAGCCGCTGTGCGCACGATGAGCCAGTCAACCAATCCGTCGTTGCAGTTTGATGAGGCGGAGCCCCCGTACCTTCACTACCATCTGCTGAAGGCCGCGGCGGCGCGGTACCGCACGCTGGCACAGGACTCTGCATTGGTGGCCTTGCCGGGGCTGCGTACCGTGCGCCCCGGTATGCAGGATGCGGCGGTGCCGCAGCTGCGCCGGCTGCTCGTAGCCCTCGGCGATCTCGCATCGGCCGCGGCAACGGTGCCCGGTGGCGATTCCGTCACCTACGACAGCACGCTGGTGGCCGGCGTGCGGCGCTTTCAGAAGCGACAGGGCTTTGTGGATGATGGGGTGGTTGGCCCCGCCACGCTGGCGCGGCTTCGTCGCCCGTTCCCGGCGCGCATTGCGCAAATGGAGCTCACCATGGAGCGCTGGCGATGGCTCCCACACGAGTTTGGGTCGCCCGCCCCCATTTTTGTGAATGTGCCGGCGTTCCGCGCCTACGCGTTGACGGGCCAAAGCGACCGTGAAGCCGACCAGTTGAGTATGGATGTGGTGGTTGGTGACGCGTTCAATCATCAAACGCCCGTGTTCAGCGGTCAGATGAAATATCTGATCTTCTCACCCTACTGGGATGTGCCGCCGAGTATCACGCGCAAGGAGCTGTTGCCCAAGGTGGCGCGCGACCCGCAATATCTGGCGCGGAACAATTATGAAGTGGTGAGCAACAGCGGCACGGTGCTCGGGTCGTCGTCGGCGGCCGTTTCCTCGGTGAGAGACGGACAGGCTCGCATCCGGCAAACACCGGGGCCTACAAACGCGCTGGGGGGGGTGAAGTTCATCTTCCCCAATCAGTACAACGTGTACATGCACGATACGCCGGCGCAGTCGGTGTTTTCCCGTGTGCGACGCGACGCCAGTCACGGTTGCATTCGGCTCGCGGAACCGGCGAAGCTGGCGAAGTTGTTACTGCGGGATCAACCGGGTTGGGATGACGCGGCGATTGCGGCGGCCATGCAGAGCACCACGCCGCGCCAGGTGAATTTTACCAAGCCCATTCCGGTGCACATTGTGTACGCCACGTCGGTTGCGCGCGAGGACGGACAGGTGTTGTTCTACGACGACATTTACGGGCATGATGCCACCCTGACGGCGCTGCTGGCCAAGGGATATCCGTACGCGGCACGGTAAACACGGTCTCCAGTGCTGCGGGGCAGACCGCCCTCTCGGATGGTCTGCCCCGCTCCCGCCGGTTGTGATCACCCTTCGGTGATCACTCTGAGGTGATCACTCTTAGGGCGTGATCTTTCTCGGCGCTTGCTGCTTGATCTTCTCGAGGTACTTCTCGAAGAAGAACTTGTGAATGTCCATCATGTTGATTTCGCGCCCCTGGATGTACGACTGAATGATGTTGCTCGTCATGTCCAATGGCGTTCCGCTGGTAATCAAGAGCGTCCCTTCCTTGCCCACCTCGAGGGAGCCCACCTTGTCGGCGATACCCATGAACTCGGCGGCATTGATCGTGACGGCCTTCAGCGCTTCCTCTTCCGGCAGGCCAAAGGCCACGGCAACACCCGCTTCCCACGGCAAGCGATAGCTGTACAGACCACCCGCACCACCGGCGATGGCGAACTTCACGCCCGCCGCGTACAGCTTGGCGGGGGTGGCGTAGGCGTTGTCGTAGCTCTCGTACTGGCGGTCCGGCGCCGACATGGTGGAGGTGAGAATGACCGCAATTCCCTCCGCCTTGAGCCGGTCGGCCACGAAGAGCGCATCACGCCCGCCGCGGATGACCAGCTTCACCTGCTCCGCCTTGGCCCAGGTAATGGCATCGTTGATCTGTGCCGCCCCTTCAGCCGCCACCACAACCGGGATCGCACCCTCGAGTGCGGGGATCATGGCGGCATACCGCGCATCGGTTCGCGCTACCTGACCGGCTTTCAGCGCATCGCGGTAGGCGCGGGCCTCGGCGAAGTAATCCTTGATCTGCTGAACCTGCTCCGGGTAGCTCTTGGGCGGCGGTCCACCCGCACCACCACGTCCACCGGGGCCACCACGCCCACCACGCGGCTGCGCGTTAGGGTCGGGCCACTTCACGTTGAGCGCGGCCGCGCCCTTCATGGACATTTCCTCCCACGTCCACCCTTCCAGCGACAGCGCCGACGACAGCCCCGAGATCACGCCACCCTCTGGCGTGCTGAAGGCCACCAGCACCCCCGCCGACCGCGTGGTGCCAATGTGCCGGCTCTCCGCATTCACGGCAACTTCGGCGCGCACGTTCGGGTTGAAGTCGCCGAGTTCGTTGATGTCGTTGGACACATCCACCGAGCTGATTTCGGTGAGACCCACCGTGCTGTACGCATCGATGAGGCCGGGGTAGATGTGCTTCCCGCTCACGTCTACCACCTTGGCACCGCGTGGCACGGCCACGTCGGCACCGCCAATCGCCGTGATCTTTCCGCGATCAAGCACGATGGTGCCGTTCGTGATGGTTCCTTTGGTCACCGTATGAATCGTCGCGCCGCGCAGCACAACGGGCTGCTCCTGCGGCGGGACGGTCATGGTGACCTGCGCCGACGCATGGCGCGGTACGGCCAGCCCAACGAGCGTGGTCGCCACCGCCATCGTCAGCACGCGCGCGGTCATGGTCATGGTTCGCATGGGATCGAAGGTCAAAGGGAAATGGCGGGTCACTGGCGCATGCCCTCGCCACCGCGGCCACGTGCCGGGCCGGCCGCAGGGGCGTTCTCGGTACCACCGGCCGCCAGCACGGCCTGAAGCAGCTGGGCCCGCTGTTTCGCCACGTCGTCACGCAGCACCTTGTCCTCCTCCAGCGAGAAGTACTTCCGGCCGTCCACCCACGTCTGTTCAGCCTTCGTAAACTGGGACAGCGGGTTGCCATTCCAGATCACAAAGTCGGCATCCTTGCCCGCTTCCAGCGAGCCGACGCGGTTGTCGATCGCGATGGCTTTCGCCGACTGGTTGGTTACCGTGGACAGGGCCTGAATTTCGTTGAGACCGGAGCGGAGCAGCTTCCCCGCCTCCCAGTTCATGCGGGTGGAGATTTCGTTGTCATCCGAGTGCAGCGAGGTCACCACCCCCGCCTCCATCAGCAAGCGGGCGTTGTACGACGTGGCATCGTAGGCTTCGAGCTTAAACGCCCCCCAGTCGCTCCACACCACCGCGGCCACGTTCGCTTTCTTTAGCTCACTGGCAATTTTGTACGCCTCCACCCCGTGTTGCAGCGCTTGAATGCGGAAGCCAAACTCCTCGGCCAAGCGCACCAGCGCGAGGAATTCGTCGGCGCGGTAGCCGTGCGACGACACCAGCAGCTTCTGATTCAGAATGTCGAGGATGGATTCCATCCGCAGATCACGGCGCGGCGGGAGGCCCGTTTTCTCCTTCTCCCAACGTTTCCATTCTTTTTCGTAATCGCGCGCCGCGAGAAAGTGATCGCGGATGATTTCCTGCACGCCCATGCGCGTGTTCGGGTACCGCGTGGGGCTGCGCTTGGGGTTCTCGCCCAGCGCGAACTTCACGGTGCGAGGGGCGCCCTGGATTTTGTAGTCATCGGGGAGTGATCCCCAGCGCGTCTTCACGAACACGTTTTCGCCGCCAATCGGGTTGGCAGAGCCATGTTTGATCATGGTGGTGGTGAGGCCACCGGCGAGCTGGCGATAGAACCAGATGTTGTTGTGCGTGATGACATCGCCCATCTGGACTTCCGGGACAATCGCGAAGCCGCTTTCGTTGACGGCGCTGACCCCCCCGTGGGTGTGCGGATCGATGAGCCCCGGCGTGACATGCTTACCGGTGGCGTCGATTTCCACGGCGCCGGCGGGGGCGGTGAGCTTCTGCCCCACCTTCACAATCTTGCCGGCCTGGACGAGCAGATCGGCGTTCTCGAGTCGACCCTGGGCGCCCTGCGTCCAGACGGTGGCATTGCGCACCACGAGCACGGCGGGCTGGGCCGGCGGCGTACTGCGGCCAAACTCCATCGACGGCCGAATAAAGGGCAGGTCAATCTTCGGCACCTTCACCGCTACGGTGCCGCGGGCGGGCCCTTCGAAGAGCTCGGTGCGGGTGCCGCGGTACTTGGCATCGGTGCCGTTGGGGAGCGAGAGCCACCCGAAGAACTCGGCATCCCGCACGGAACCGGAGAGGAGGAGCGCCCCTTCCTGACCAATCGGCTCGCCTGCGAAGGTGGCTTCGAGACGGCCCGTCTCGGCGATGATGCGCACGGACGAGAGGGGAACCGGACGGCGGCCGCCCAATTCCACGGTGCCGCGAATGCGGTTGAGCGGTCCCTCCAAGCGCAACGTGGCCGTCTTGAAGGTGCCTGCGTCGTCGGAGGTAATGGTCCACGTGCCGCGCGGGTCAATCTGGGGTGGACGGGTGATCCCGTACTGCTTGCCCTGCACCCACACGTCACGCACCGCGGACTCCTCGGTGAAGAGGTCGCCCTCGGTGATCACGAGATTGGCCACCTTGCCGATGGCGATGGTGCCATGGGTTCGCTCGAGGCCAAGCCATGCGGCCGGCACGGTGGTGAGTGCCGCCAGCGCCTTGTCGGGGGTGAGCCCGCGCGCCACGGCCGTTCGCAGATTGGGGAGGAACTGCTGGAGCGACGACAGCCCGTCGGCGGTAATGGCAAACGGCACGCCGGCGGCGGCCAACTGCGCCGGGTTGGTTGGGGCGAGATACCAATGCCGGAGCTCCGCGAGCGATGCGCTCAACGCGGCTTCGGGGCTCGACACGTTGGGCGCGTCGGGGAAGGTGAGCGGGATCACCAGCGGCTGCGTGCGCCCTTTCAGCACGTCCAGCAGCCGATACTCCTGCCCGCTGCCGCGGAACCACGGGGTGAGTTTGTAGTCCTGCGCCAGCTTGAAGGCACGCAGGTAATCCTCCTCACTGTCCGTTTCAAAGTACACGGGCTGCTTGCCCTGTACCGACTTGCCAAGCGCGGCGAGGGCCTCGCTCGTCTCCGGTGGCAACATGGAACGCCCGCTGGTTTCATACGCGCCCCACGCGCGGCCGTACCACTCCGCGTCCATAAACGTCTGCTTCATGAGCGCGATAGTACCCATGGCCGAGTTGGGATACATCCCGCCCAGCGCGAAGGAACGCTGGAAGCCAACCGCTTGCGCGAGGTCGGGGCGCAGCACGCGCTCGCGCACGCCGCCATCGCTGAGGGTGAGCACCGAGGCCGCCCCGCGGAAAATTCCTTGGCGCGGTACGGCCAGCGCTGCGCCAAACCCGAGGGAGCGCAGGGCAATGCGCCGGGTGGAGTCGTCCTTGAGGTTGGAGGTGGTGCTGAACCACGCACGGACCTGAGGATTCCAGTGGGTTGGGCCCACATCGCCCCCTTGCGGGGGGGCATCGCCGCCAAGGTCAGCGGAGGCGTCGATAAATCCGGGATACACGGTGAGGCCCTTGAGGTCCCACACGCGGGCACCGGCGGGGGGCGTCATGCCGGCGCCCACCGCGGTAATCAGGCCGTTGCGCACCACGATGGTGGCGTTGGCAAGCACTTGGCCCGGGGCCGTGACGACGCGCGCCCCGACGAGGGCGTGGAAGCCCGTCGCGTTGTCGCGCAAACCGGTAACCGGCTCGGTGCGGGAAGACTGCTGGGCCTCGAGCGAACCGGCGGCGAGCGCCGCCAGACCGAGGACAAAACGAAACACTCTCACGTGAGACTCCCGGGAGACGGCCCCGGAGGGAGGCCGTTGGTGACAATAGGGACTGAGCCCGCGCCGGTCGCGCGCGCAGGGTGCGAAGAGCAACGCGGGCGGGCCACCATATGTTGGGGTTCGGACCGGCTGAGGGCAAATGCCGACGCCGCGTGCCGCCTCGTCCCGCGCGTTACGACGCGACGGGCAGCGCGAAGTGCGTGGTTAACGCCGCATAGCCATGCGCGCGGGCGCGTTTCCGCAGCCGCACCAGCATCGTCTCGGCCCGTGGGTCGGGCAGGTGGAGGAGATCGACACACTCGGCACCCAGCCAAAGGGCGCCGTAGGCATCATGCTCCTCGGTGCGCGCGAGCGCCTCAAGCAGCACGGCCAGCGCCGCAACGGCACCCAGCTTCCGCTCCGCCAAACGGACGCCGAGCGCTTCCCATAACTCGCGTCCCTGGAACCACCACGCGGTACGACTGCCGATCAGCACAGACGCCGCGTCGAATCGCGCCTGGGCGCTGTCCCACGCCCCAAGATCGCGGTCGGCGAGACCGGCACCGGCCAGTGCGCCAATGTGCACATCGGCCTGCGAGCTGGCACCGGCGAGGGCGATGCTGGCGTCGTACAACTCGCGCGCACGTTCTG
>CANHTA010000027.1 GCA_947463135.1 Gemmatimonadota bacterium | reverse complement strand
TTACGCCACGCCCTGACTCGGGAGCGCATTCGTAAGCGCGAACGAGAGCCCTTCAAGCTCGATCGCCATGTTCACGGACTTGAGCGATACATGCGGGGGTACGGTAATCTGCGCTGGTGCAAAACTGAGAATGGCCCGCACCCCGGCGCCGATCAACTCGTTGACGACGGCCTGGGCGTCATCTGACGGGATGGCCAGCACCGCAATGGGCGCTTCCTCCCGGCGGATGTCGGACGCGAGATCCGCCATATCATGGACGATCGCCTCCCCCCATGGCTTGCCAATCTTGTTCGGGTCATTGTCGTACACGCCCACAATGCGGAAGCCGCGCTGCCGGAAACCGCGGTAGTTCGCCAAGGCGGCGCCGATTTTACCGGCACCCACGATCACGACTTTCCACTCCCGCTCCAGCCCGAGAATCTCCCGGAGGTGCGCCGTGAGTTCATGCACGGGGTAGCCAAGGCCGCGCTTCCCAAAGGACCCGAAGAACGACAGATCTTTCCGGACCTGAGCGGACGTCGTCCCACACAGATGTGCGAGCTCGTCACTGGAGGCCGTTTGCTGGCCCTTCGTGTCAAGATCTTCGAGATACCGGAGGTACGTCGAGAGGCGTCGGACGGTCGAATCAGCGATGCGTTTCACGGCAGAGTCGGTGGCTTGTGAAATAGTTCACAAAGTTAGACCACCGGTCTGCACTTTACCAGCGGGGGAGCCCCGCTCGCTATCTTCCGCCATATGGTTCGCCCGACGACGCTCTCTGCCCGCGCTGCTCACCGCTTGGCAACCGGTCCGCTGGACGCGGTCACGCTCATGTGCGACGTCTGTCGGGTGGAGCGCCTGCAGGTTGATGCCGCCGAGCGCATGGCGGTGGCACTCCTCGCCAGCCACCCGGAGTTCGTGCGATTGCCCAGTGGACAGTGGGCCCTCGCGGCGGGTGCGGTCCAACACGCCGAGTCCGTCGTCTCAAACGACAACGCCAGCTCACTCTCGGATGTGAGCTTCGCGGTGGTGGATGTGGAAACTACCGGCACCAGCCCGGTGGCCGGTGACCGCATTACGGAGATCGCCATCGCGCAGGTTCGTGGGGGTCAGGTGGTCGATGTCTACGACCAGTTGGTGAATCCACAGCGCCCGATCCCACCGTACATCACCCAGCTCACGCAGATCTCATGGGCGATGGTGAAAGACCAGCCCACCTTCCGCGAGATCGCCCCAACCGTGGTCGATCGGCTCGCTGGGCAGGTCTTCACGGCGCACAATGCGGCCTTTGACTGGCGGTTTGTGCGCGACGGCCTTGATCGTGGGATTGGCCACCAGCTGGCCGGTCCGAAACTGTGCACCGTGCGACTTGCGCGGGCGTTCCTTCCCGAGTTGCCGCGCAAGTCCCTCGATTACGTGACACGGCATTTCGGCATCGACATCGAGGCGCGGCATCGCGCCAAGGGGGATGCGGTGGCCACCGCCCACGCGCTCATTCAGATGCTGAGGCTGGCCGAGCGGGCAGGGATCCACACGTGGGCGGCACTGGATGCGCTGCTCTCCTCTCCCTCCACCAAACGGCGCCTGACGGCGATAGATCGTCGGCGTCGCGTGTCTCCGATCCCCCCCTCTGAGGACGTCATTACATGAGTGCTCCCCAACCCTTGCTCGAGACCCGTACCCTTGGCCGCTGGCGCATCCATGCCATTCAAGCGGGCGGTCAACAACTCGACGGTGGCGCCATGTTTGGGGTCGTACCGAAGACCTTGTGGGAACGTCGGCTCCCTGCAGATGCCCAGAACCGCATCCCGCTCGGTATGCGGTGTCTGCTTGTTGAGCACGAGGACGGCCTCGTCCTGATCGACACGGGACTCGGCAATAAGGAGAATCCGAAGTTTCATGCCATCTACGGCGTGGAGAATGCGGGCGCAGAGGGGCGCACGGCGCTTGAGGACGGCATCCGGCAGGCCGGGTTTACCCCCGCGGATGTGCGCCTCGTGATCAACACCCACCTGCATTTCGATCATGCGGGTGGGAACACGTGGTGCAATCCGGCGGGTGAGGTTCTGGCGGCATTTCCCAATGCGCGCTACGTCGTACAGGCCGGTGAGCGGGCTTATGCCGAGCATCCGAATGAGCGAACCACCGCCAGCTACTTTCTCCCCAATTGGGCGCCGATTGTGGCGGCCGACCGCTTCGACTTCCTGGCGGGGAATCAGGAGGTCGTGCCGGGGATTTCGGTGCGCCTGACGCCGGGGCACACTCCCTATCACCAAAGTGTGCTGCTGGAGTCGGGTGGAGAGCGGGCCTGCTTTCTGGGTGATGTCGTGCCGACCTCACACCATCTGCCGCTGCCGTGGATTATGGGGTACGATGTTGAACCGCTGGTGACCCTCGAATCAAAGCGGGCGCTGCTGGCCGCCGCGCATCGTGAGGACTGGCTGCTGGTGTTCGAGCATGATGCGGCCGTGGGATTTGGCCGCATTACCCATGATGGCAAGAGCTATCGACTGCAGGAATAGCCGTCAACCGGACCAGCGGTCAGGGTGCCACTGGTGCCCCTTGACGTTGCGCGTCGGGCGTCTAGCTTTAAAAGGTTAGTCCGGTCTCCGTATACGAAGGCTGGAACCGAGGACGGTCAGTGCGACGCCTCAACAATTGAGAAGTGGTCCGGCAGCGACGCCGGCCCCACCCTTCGGCCCTCTCGCCAGGCAAGTTCTGCGGAGGTGTGCTGCAGGAGTCGATCGACGCCGTGTCGTTCGTCCGCGCCCCTTCGGGTGTCCGTGACGTGGGCACACGGTTTGCGACGCGGACTCCTACAGGGGTTCGCGTTTTCTGTTTCTTCTACTGGAGCACGGCCTATTCAGGATTCGACAAAGCGTCCGCCACGGGTAAACCGGCAGATCCGGATCAGCCCCGTTCGCGTGATCGGCGCCGACGGAAGTCAGCTCGGTATCATGGAAGTCGACGTGGCGCTCGCCCAAGCGGTCGAGCAGGGGTTGGATCTAGTAGAAGTGGCGGCGGCGGCGCGGCCGCCCGTTGTCCGCATCATGGACTTCGGGAAGTTCAAGTTTGAGCAGGCGAAGCAGGCACGCATTGCAAAGAAGAAGCAGCATGTGATTCATCTGAAAGAGGTCAAGTACCGACCGGGCATCGATGATCACGACTTCGAGACCAAAACCCGCCATGCGCGGCGCTTCCTCGAAGAGGGCAACAAGGTGAAGGTGACGCTCATGTTCCGTGGCCGGCAGATTGCCCATCCTGAGCTGGGACGACAGGTGGTTGATCGGGTGGCTCAGGAACTGACCGATCTGGCCAAGATCGAGAGCGCACCGTCCATGGAAGGAAAATCGATGACGATGATTCTCGCGCCGAAGTAGAGAGCGCGTGATCACATGCAGGGCCGCTTCCGCATTGGAGCGGTTGACCGTAGCCGTGAGCACATTATGCCGAAGATGAAGACCCACAGCGGCGCCAAGAAGCGCTTCACCGTGACGGGATCGGGGAAGGTGCGGCGTCTGAAGGCCTACAAGAGCCACATCCTGACCAAGAAGACGTCCAAGCGTAAGCGCAATCTCCGCCGTCCGACCACCGTTGCCACGAATGGCGAAGTGAAGCGTATCAAGCGTCTCATTCTGGCCTAAGGACCTACTATGCCCCGCGTAAAATCCAACGTCGTCCGCCTCAAGCGGAAGAAGCAGATTCTCAAGCACGCCAAGGGTGCCTTTGGTGGTCGGTCCAAGCTCTGGAAGGCCGCGAAGGAAACCGTTGAGCGTGGATGGCGGTATGCGTACCGCGATCGCAAGAACAAGAAGCGCGACTTCCGTCGCCTGTGGATCGTGCGTATCAACGCTGCCGCTCGCATGCACGACATGTCGTACAGCGTGTTCATCAACGGCCTCCATGCCGCTGGCATCGAGATCGACCGGAAGGTGCTGGCTGACCTCGCCGTGCGTGAGCCGGAAGCCTTTGCGGTGATTGCTGAGCAGGTGCGCAAGGCGATCGACGCCAAGACGGCCGCCGCGTAACCTCCAAGCGCCACCGGCGTGACCCGCGTCGTACACGCGGCTCTGCCGTTGTTACATTGCAGGGCCGGCATCGACGAGATGTCGGCCCTTCGTGCTTCCCCGGCGGCGTCGCTCCGCCATCCGTCGCGATCCCCTGATTACCGATTTCGTCCCGTGCAACTTTCCGAGTATCTCGCTCAGGCGAATGCCCTCGCGCAGGACGCGCGCGCACTCCTCGACGGGCTTGATCCCGACACGCGCCTCGATGTCGCCAAGGGGCAGTTAAATGCCCTTCAGGACGACCGGCTTGCGGCCCTCCAAGGCGCGCTGCGGGCGCTGCCGGCGGAGGATCGCCGAGCGGCCGGGACGGCCTTCAACACCCTGAAACAGGGGGTACAGACCGCCCTTGATCACTTTGCGGCGCGACAGGCCGCTGCGACCCCTCGTGTCACGGGCGATGCAACGATGCCCGCACGCAGTGTGTGGCGTGGCTCGTTACACCCGGTCACGCTCGTGATCGATGAGATTTGCGAAATCTTTCGCGAGCTCGGCTTTACCATTGCGCTCGGTCCGGAAGCTGAAACCGAGTGGTACAACTTCGGGGCCCTCAACTTCCCGCCGGATCATCCGGCCATGGAGTTGCACGATACGCTCTATCTTGGCCGCGATACGGTATTGCGCACCCATACGTCGCCGGTCCAGGTACGCACGCTGCAACACTATCGGCCCCCGGTTCGCGTGCTGGCACCGGGACAAGTTTATCGGCGCGACTTTTTTGACGCGACGCACGCCCCGGCCTTCATGCAGTTGGAGGGACTCGCGGTGGACGAGGGGATTTCGTTCGTTGACCTCAAAGCGACGCTCGCGGAGTTCGCCCGCCGGTTTTACGGGGCCTCACGACGCGTGCGCTTCGGCCCGTCGTATTTTCCCTTCGTTGAGCCCGGCGCGCAGATGGATGTCGAGGTCGATCTCAACGACGGCAAGGGACTGCGTTGGGTCGAGATTCTCGGCTGTGGCATGGTCCATCCTCGTGTGCTCGAAGATGCGGGCCTTGATAGCGAAAAGTTTACCGGATGGGCGTTCGGCATGGGGCCGGCGCGCATTGCGATGTCACGCTACGACATCAGCGATATCCGTGTGATGTACGATTCCGACGTCCGATTCCTGGAGCAGTTCGCGCGATGATTGTCTCTCATGAGTGGCTCAAGCAGTTCGTCCCGCATACGCGTACCGCACAGGACATCGGTGATACGTTGAGTCGGCACTGCGTCACGCTGGACCGACTTGAGCGCCTTGGTGGTGAACTCGCGGCGTTCGTCGTGGCAGAGGTGGTCGAGGCGGGGCGGCACCCGAACTCTGATCACCTCTGGGTAACCAAGGTGAATGATGGGAGCGGCGTGTTGCTCGACGTCGTCTGTGGCGCGCCGAATGTGGTGGTCGGGACCAAGTATCCATTTGCGCGTACCGGGACCATCATGCCGGGTGGCCTCAAGATCGAAAAGCGAAAGATTCGTGGTGAAACCAGTAATGGCATGCTCTGCTCGTCCCGCGAGCTCGGCCTCGGGGATGAGCACGACGGAATTCTGGCGCTTACCACAGATGCGGCCCCGGGCACCCCGTTACTGGATGTGCTGCCCATCGCCGATGCTCAGCTTGAGCTGGATGTTTTGCCGAATCGTCCGGACCTCTTGTCGCATCGCGGCGTAGCGCGTGAGGTTGCCGCCCTCTTGGGCGTACCACTGCGCGCCATGCCGGCCGACCTCACGCCCGCGGCGTCCAACGTCCCGGTTCATCATGCCGTATCGCACGCGATCGGCGCGCGTGCTACGGTGCGTGTTGAGGATCAGGTCAGCTGCCCACGCTACCTCGCGGCGGTGATCACGGGCGTGCAGGTTGGCCCCAGCCCGGACTGGCTCCGGCAGCGCTTGGAGAGCATCGGGCAACGCAGCATCAGCAATGTGGTGGATGCCACGAATTACGTGCTGCATGGCCTTGGGCAGCCGGTTCACGCCTTCGACCTCGCCACACTCGCCGGGGCCAGCATTGTGGTGCGGCCTACCGTGCAGGGTGAGTCGATCGTGACGCTTGATGGGGTGACGCGGGAGTTGGACGCCGGCACCACGGTGATTTGTGACGGGGCGCGTCCTGTGGCGCTGGCCGGGGTGATGGGCGGTCGGGACAGCGAGGTAACTGCCACCACCACGGACGTGCTGCTGGAAGTGGCCGTCTTTGCGCCGGGATTTGTGCGCCGTGTGCGGCGGGCGGTGAACCTGTCCACCGACGCCTCCTACCGGTATGAGCGAGGCGTCGATGGGGGCGATACGCGTGAGATCGCGCGCGTTGCGGCCGCGTTGATTGTTCAAGTGGCCGGTGGTCAGGTGATTGAGTTCCTTGAGGTCGGTGAGCCGGCGGCGCCGCAACCTGAAGTGGTTTTGCGGCCATCGCGCCTCGCGCGCCTGTTGGGCGTTGTCGTTGCGCCGTCGGAGATTCGCGATCGGCTGGAGTCGCTCGGCTGTACGGTGGTTGAGGAGGCCCATGGGTTGGTTGTGACGCCACCAACCTGGCGTCATGACCTCTTGCTTGAAGTCGATCTCATCGAGGAGGTCGCGCGATTAGTCGGCTTCGATAGTCTCCCCGATGAATTGCGCCCCTTCCGTCCGGGGACGGCGCCGGATCACCCCCTGCATCTGGCCGGTCGCCGGGTTCGTGATCTGTTGGTTGGGCTCGGACTCGCCGAAACGCGGCCGATGCCGTTCACCCGTACTGGTGATGAGCATTCACCGCGCGTCCGCAATCCACTGGCCGACGATGAGCCGTACTTGCGCGCGTCCATCCTTGACACCCTGGCACGTCGCGCCGAGTACAACCTCTCGCGGATGCAGGGGAACTTGCGGCTGTTCGAAGTGGGGAATGTGTTTCTTGGAACGGCAGATCGACTCCCCCGGGAGGAGGTCCGTGTGGGGGCGTTGATTATGGGCAGCCGTCGCCCTCCGCATTTCACTGAGCCGCAGCCTCCTGCCTTCGATCTGTGGGACGCGAAGGAGATTGCCGAACGGGTGCTGGCGGCGGCCTTCCCGGGCAAACTGGCCACCTTATCGGTGGGCACTGCCCCCACCATCTGGACCCTGACCGTTGACGGTCATGGCGAGGTTGGGCGGGTGGAGACCGTGGCCCTGGATCGTCCGGTGTGGGCGAGTGAGGCCTTCGGGGTTGAGGTGACGCTGGGTGTCATGCCGTCCGCTGATGTGGCGGCTCCTCGGGCCAACGCCCATCATACCGCCCTCATTGCGCGCGAGGCCCCCGCTTCGGCCGGCATCCGCTTCAGAGCGCTGCCTACGACGCCGGCCGCCGAGATCGATCTGGCGCTTCTGGTGCCGGACGAGGTGGCGGCCGCGACGGTGGAACGGGCGCTCCGTGAGGCGGGTGGTGACTTGCTCGAGGAGATCCGGCTGTTTGACGAATTCCGGGGGGCCGGCGTTCCCGACGCTCACCGGAGTCTGGGGTGGCGGTTAACGTTCCGTCATCCGGAGCGCACCTTGCGGGACAAGGAAATCGAAGGTCGGCGCGCTCGTCTGTTGGAAGTCCTCCATCGGGAACTCGGTATCCGTCCTCGTGCGTCCTGAAACTGCCGCGTTTCGCGAACTCGATACACTGGTCCGTCATCTCAGTGAACAGCTGGCGGGGTACCGTCGGCGGGCGCTGGCGGCCGAGTCACGGACGCGCGAGTTGGAGCAGGTGGTCGCAGAGCGCGACGGCACGTTGATCGAGGTGCGCGCAGAGGGGCAGCGTGCGAATCAGCTGCGGGCGTTGCTGGAGTCCAAGGTGCGCGAACTCGAGGCGAAAGCCGAGCTTGCCCGGGCGGAGGTCGCCCGGGTCCAGTCGGCCTTTGCGGCGGCAGCGGAAGCCGCCACCCCTCAGGCCGTCGAGAGCGAGCTGGAGCGTGAGAATGAGCGGCTGCGTGCACGGCTGACCGAAGCGGCCGAGAAAACGGCGCAGCTCGGCGATCGCGTACGTTTCCTCCGGCAGCAGATCGGACATGGGGCGGAACGATGATGGACAATAAGTTGGTGGTTCGGGTCCGCATTGTCGGCGACGAGTACACGCTCCGCACCGAGGCATCACCGGAGCATACGAAGACGGTCGCGGAACATGTCGACCGGACGATCCGGGCGATTATGGGAGGGGCGTCTACCATGGAAACGCAGAAAGCGGCCATTCTGGCTGCGCTGCAGATTACCGACGAACTCTTTCGCGAGCGCGACGCCATGGCGACGATGGTGGCGGATCTGCGGCAGCTGGCTGCCGATGTCCGCCCGCTCCTTCCCCCCACAAAACGTGGTGAGGACGGGTCGGTCGGCTGAGAGGCTGCAGGGCCAGGCCAATGCGTGGCGCGGATCGGGGGTGAACGGGGGCGCCCCGTTGCGGGGTGCTCGGTGCGTCCGTACGTTCTGAGGGTCACTGGTAGGGGCGCACCCATGTGCCGCGTCAGCTGAGGTCGCTTTGTGCCTCGGTCCGTCGCGGCGCTGCGTGACAGTCGCCTGTGCCATGCGCACGATAGATCTGAAGAACACTGATCAAGAACCCGCGCCTAGCCGCGGTGGAGCATAGATCCTCATGGGCGAGATGGCCGTAGTGGCGCTGGTTGGCGCCCTTGGGTTGATCGCGGCGGTAGTCGCGTTCGTTGTTGGGCGACAGTCGTGGCGGAAGGTAGAGACCACCGAGCAGCAGCGTGCGCTCGTTGTGGCGGAAGAGGGTGCCGCCCGTCTCCTGGAGGAGGCTAAGCGCGAAGCGGAAACGCGTCAGCGCGCGGCGGTTGTCGCCGGCAAGGAGGAGGTCCTCCGCCTCCGTGAGTCCCATGAACAGGACGTGCGACAGCGCCGCCTCGAGCTCGAGCGAGAGGAGAAGCGAGTCCTCGAGCGTGAGTCGCAGCTTGATCGTGCGCGCGATTCCATGGAGAGCCGCGAGCAGGAGGTGCAGCGGCGTGGGTCCGACTTGGGCCGTCGTGAGTTGGCGATCACCACGAAAGAGCAGGAGTATGACAAGCTCATCGCGGAGGAACGGCGCAAGCTCGAGCAGTTGGCCGGGTTAAGTGCGGACCAGGCGAAGGCAGAGCTTGTGCGGCGTTTGGAGGATGAGGCGCTAGCGGATGCGGCCAGTCGGCTTCGGGAAATCCGTGAGTCGGCGAAGCGAAACGCCGATCGGGAGGCCAAGAAGATCGTGGCGCTTGCCGTCCAGCGGGTGGCCGCGGAAACAACCGCTGAGATCACGGTGTCCGCGGTGTCGCTGCCGAACGACGAGATGAAGGGACGCATCATCGGACGCGAAGGCCGCAACATTCGCGCCTTCGAGTTGGCGACGGGGGTTGATGTCATCATCGATGATACGCCGGATACCGTGGTGGTTTCGTGCTTTGACCCGGTCCGTCGTGAGACGGCCCGCTTGGCGCTGGAGAAGCTCGTGAGCGATGGTCGGATCCATCCCGGGCGTATCGAGGAAGTGGTCGCCAAAGCGCGCAAGGAAGTGGACGTCGCGATCATCGAAACCGGGGAGCAGGCCGCGTACGACGTGGGCGTCACCGGGCTGCATCCTGAGCTCATTAAGCTCGTGGGCCGCATGAAATGGCGGACGAGCTATGGGCAAAACATCCTGGCCCATTCCAAGGAAGTCGCGTGGCTGGCCGGCATGATGGCGGCGGAACTCGGGCTTGATGTCGCGCTCGCCAAGCGCGGGGCGCTCTTGCATGACATCGGCAAGGTGCTCACGCATGAGCATGAAGGGACCCACGTGCAACTTGGTGTGGAGGTCGCGACCAAGTACGGTGAAAATCCGTTGGTGGTGAATTGCATCGCCGCGCATCACGATGACGTTCCTCATGAAAGTGAGGTTTCGGTGCTGGTGCAGGCGGGGGACAGCATTTCGGGGTCGCGCCCGGGGGCGCGCCGTGAAGCGTTTGAAACCTATGTCAAGCGACTGGAAGGATTAGAGAAGATTGCGTCAAGCTATCGCGGCGTTGAGCGCGTCTTCGCCATTCAGGCCGGTCGCGAGATTCGCGTCGTCGTCACACCGGAGCAGGTGGACGATACGCGCATGACGGCGCTTTCCGAGGAGATTGCGCGTCGGATTGAGTCCGAACTCCAATATCCGGGACAGATTAAAGTGGTCGTGATTCGAGAGAGCCGGGCGGTGGACTTTGCGCGCTGACCTGATTGATGGCAAAGCCATCGCGGCGGCGATCCGTGCCGAAGTCGCGCGCGACGTGGACGCGCTGCGCCAGCGTGGAGTGGTCCCAGGACTCACCGTGGTGCTGGTGGGCGACGACATCGCCAGCGCCACGTACGTCGGCGCCAAAGAGAAAGCGTCTCGCGAGGCCGGTATGGCCAGTACCACCATACGTTTGCCTGCTGACACCACGCAGGCAGACCTCCTCGCCTTGGTGGAGCAGCTCAACCAAGACGAGGCAGTGCATGGGATTCTCGTGCAGATGCCACTCCCGCCGCATATCGATCCCGATACGGTCATCCGGCACATTCAGCCCAGCAAGGACGTCGATGGCTTTCATCCCGAGAACGTTGGGAAGTTGCTCATCGGCCACACCGACGGGTTTGTGTCATGCACGCCGGCGGGTGTCATTGAGCTGCTGTTGCGCAGCGGGGTTGAGACGAGCGGTGCCGAGGTCGTCGTCGTTGGACGGAGCAACATTGTCGGCAAGCCGATGGCCGCACTCCTCGTGCAGGCGCGGCGCGGTGGTGATGCCACGGTGACCATCTGCCACAGCCGTACGCGCGATCTTGCTTCGCATGTCCGTCGGGCGGATATCCTGATTGTCGCGGCCGGGCGCGCTGAAATGATTACCGGTGACATGATCAAGCCGGGCGCGGTGGTCATCGACGTTGGCATGAATAGTGTGCCGGATGCGACGCGCGCCAAGGGGAGCCGCCTGTGTGGTGACGTGCACTTCGAGAGTGCGTCGGCCGTGGCGTCACGTATCACGCCGGTACCCGGTGGTGTCGGTCCGATGACCATTGCGATGTTGTTGCGCAATACGGTCCGTGCAGCGGAACGCACGCATCCTCCCCGCTAAACGGTCGCTGAGCAAAGTCCCGTGCCCGAACCACGTAGCCGCGAAGCGTCACGGTATGGACCGCCGGTCCCCAGCGATGAGGCGCCGGGGAGCGCGCCGGAATCGGCGATTGCCGTGCACACGCTGACCAGTGCGGCTAAAGACCTGATCGAGGGGGCGTTCCCTCCGCTCTGGGTTCGTGGCGAGGTGAGCGACTTCAAGGCGCATCGTAACGGCCACTGGTACTTCGCGCTGCGCGATGCTGACGCGCAGGTGAAGTGTGTCATCTGGAGCTCGGCGGCCAAGCGCATTCCGGCGCCACCGGATGACGGGATGCAGGTGCTCGCCTACGGCCAGATGACGGTCTGGCCCGTCCGAGGCGATCTGCAGTTTGCGGTACGGGCGCTCGAGGCGGCGGGCGATGGGCTCTGGCGAAAGGCGCTGGAACGCACCCGGTTGAGTCTCGAAAAGGATGGATTACTGGATGCCGCACGGAAGCGCGCCTTGCCGGCGTATCCGCGTCGTATTGCGGTGATCACCAGCCCCGACGGCGCGGCCATGCATGACATCATCACGGTAGCCCGCGCCCGAAGTGCCGATGTCGAGATCGTGATCGTCGCGGCCAAAGTACAGGGTGAGGGCGCGCCGGAATCCCTCGTGGCGGCGATCGAGCGGGTGGGGCGCTGGCGGGATGCGGATGTGCTGATCATTGGTCGTGGGGGGGGGGGCCGCGAAGATCTTTGGGCCTTTAACGACGAACGTGTGGCGCGCGCGCTTGCCGGGTGCCCCATCCCCACGATCTCGGCGGTCGGTCACGAGGTGGACGTCACGATCTGTGATCTGGTCGCGGATGTCCGAGCCGCCACCCCGTCGGCAGCCGCCGAGCTGGCGGTCCCGTCTCGTCGGGAGCTCTTGGCGCGGGTTGAGACCATTGGACAGCGCCTCGCTGTCGCCGCACGGCGCCGCGAGGAGCGTGCGGTGACAGCCCTCTCGCAGGTCCAACAGCGACTTGGACTTGCGTCAACCCGCCTCGTCGAGCGTCGCCGCGCGCGCGTCGAAATGCTGGCCGGTCGGCTCAATGCCCTCTCGCCATTGCACACGTTGGCACGTGGGTATGCGGTGGCGCGTACGCCTCAGGGCGCTACTTTGAGCGAGTGGGGGCAGTTCGTTCCCGGCACGCCGTTCGATCTGTGGCTGCGAGATGGTATCGTCTCGGCCGTCGCGGGGGCGGGACGTCCGCTCCCCGAGTCCGTTTCGGCGTTTCCACCTGAGGAGGGCGTATGAGCTTTGAACAGTCACTGACCCGCCTTGAGGAGATCGTGCGCGAGCTGGAACGCAGCGACGTCGACCTCGAGCAGGCCCTTCGCCTTTTTGAGGAAGGCATCACGCATCTGCGTTCAGCGGGTGCGTCCTTATCGGCCGTCGATGCCCGTGTCCAGCAATTGATCGAGGCGGCCGATGGGTCGTTCTCCGTGACCGAGTTAGGCGGCTAACCGTATGACACCCGTTGGCACCAGTACGGAAACGTCGGCCCCGTCCTTCGCAACGGAACGGGCGGCGGTACAGCAGGCGCTCGATACCTTTTGCGTGCGCTGGATCGGCGACGTGGCCCCGCTCACCGCCGAGGCCATTCGTTATTCCCTTCTGGGGGAGGGCAAACGGCTGCGGGCGATTCTGCTGCTGGAGGCCTACCGCGCCTGCGGCGGTCTTGGAGACGCCAGAGATCTGGCCGCCTCCGTGGAAGTGGTGCATGCCTATTCGCTGGTGCACGATGACCTGCCGTGTATGGACGATGACGACGTGCGACGCGGCCGTCCCACCGTCCATCGGGTGTACGGTGTGCGAGTGGCCACCGCCGCCGGGTTGGCAATGGTGCCGATGGCCGCGCGATGCGCGTGGCATGCGTCGAAGGCGATGGGATTGCCGGATGACGTTGCCGGCGAGATCGTGCGCGACCTGATGGACGCCTCGGGCGCCGGCGGCATGATCGGTGGACAGTTGCTGGACCTGGAGGCGGAAGGCGTGCACCTCACCCTTGAGGCGCTGGAGCGCGTACACCGACTCAAAACGGGAGCGCTGATTATGGCGTCCGTTTCGCTCGGCGCCCGGGCGGCGCTGGCGCCCGCGTCCCGGCGGCTGGCCCTTGCCGCGTACGGCGCCGCGATCGGCCTGGCGTTTCAGATTGCCGATGATGTGCTCGACATCACGGCCACCACTGACGAGTTAGGCAAAACGGCCGGGCGCGACATTGCCCTGCACAAGAGCACCTATCCCGCCCTCCTCGGGGTGGAGGGCGCGATTGAGCGAGCGGTCGTGTTGGTTGAGGAAGGCTGTCGCGCGCTGGCCGCTGAAGGCCTGCTGACGCCAACGCTGAACCAGTTAGCCCGATACATCGTTGAACGGCGCTCCTAGGCAGATGCTGCTGCCGATGTGTATATCCCTACTGTTCCGGTTTTTTCCGTCCGTGCTTGTCGTACCCGACCGTCGCGGTGGTCTCCCGCGGCGCACCTCCTGACTCCGTTATGTCCATTCTCGAAGGCATCAACGCCCCCGCCGATCTTCGTGGCCTGTCGCGTGACGAACTGCGCACCCTTGCGCAGGACATTCGTGATCGCCTGATCGACGTCTGTTCCCGTACCGGCGGCCATATCGGTGCCGGGCTCGGCGTGGTTGAGTTGACGATTGCGCTGCATACCGTGTTTGACACCCCGACCGACCAGTTGGTCTGGGACGTCGGGCATCAGGCCTATCCGCACAAGTTGCTCACGGGACGCAACACGCTCATGGAGTCGCTCCGCCAGGAGAGTGGACTGTCGGGATTTCTCAAACGGACCGAGAGCGAATACGACACGTTCGGGGCCGGCCATGCGGCAACGGCGATCTCGGCGGCCCTCGGTATGGCCGCGGGGCGCGATGTGCTTGGGGAATCCTTCAAAGTGGCCGCCATTATCGGCGACGGCTCGATGGGTTCAGGGCTGGCCTACGAAGGGCTCAATAACGCCGGGCATTCGGATCGTGACATCATTGTGGTCCTCAACGACAACGAGATGTCGATTGCGCCGAATGTCGGGGCCATGCACAAGTATCTCACGAGCATTCAACGCAATCCCCTGTACAACCGCCTGCGGTCGCGCATCGGCGAACTCGTGGATAACGCTCCAGCTCCCTTCACGGGGGTCAGCACGCTGGTCCGGAAGTGGGAGGAGAGTGTGAAGTCGCTTCTGACGCCCGGCGTGCTGTTTGAGGAATTGGGGTTCCGATACTTCGGCCCCATCGATGGACACGATCTCGATGCGCTGCTGGAGACCTTTACCGCCGTGCGTGCCATGAACACGCCGCGTCTCGTGCATGTGATCACCAAGAAAGGCAAAGGATTCCCCGCCGGTGATCATGGGGAAAAATGGCATGCCTTGCCACCGGGTCACGATCCGGCCACGGGCAAGCAATTGGCCGTGTCGACGGCGAATCCAGCGTATACCACGGTGTACGGCAAAGGCCTCGCGGAACTCGGTGAGGAGCGGAAGGATCTCGCGGTGATCACCGCCGCGATGCCGACAGGCACGGGCACGGTTCCCTTTGCCAAGGCCTTTCCGGAACGATTCTTCGACGTGGGCATTGCGGAAGGGCACGGTGTCACCTTCGCGGCGGGGTTGGCCACTCGCGGTGTACGTCCGGTGGTCACGATCTATTCCACGTTCTTGCAGCGGGCGTACGACAACATCATTCATGATGCGGCCTTGCAAAAGCTGCCTGTGGTGTTTGCGATGGATCGCGCCGGCCTCGTGGGTGAGGATGGGGAAACGCACATGGGACTGTACGACATCGCGTACATGCTCACCGTGCCGGGGATGACGGTGACGGCGCCGAAGAACGGCGCCGAAATGCTCGGACTGCTGCGCGCCGCCGTCGAGTACACCGATGGGCCTTTCTGTCTTCGCTACCCGCGTGATGCATCGCCGGATGTTCCGGGCGCCATCTCCCAGATTCCGAGTACCCCGTATGCGACGTGGGAAGTGCTTCGTCAGGGTCGCGGCGTCGCCATTCTCGCGGTGGGCACCATGGTGAATCCGTCACTTGCCGCAGCCGAACTCCTTGCTGCTGACGGGATCGACGTGAGTGTAGTCAACTGTCGCTACTTGAAGCCGTACGATGAGGTCACGCTGAATGCGATCCTCTCCAGCCACACGCATGTGCTCACGGTGGAAGAGGGGACCGTGGTGAATGGATTCGGAGCCTTCATGAGTTCGGTCATTCATCATCAGGCACCAACCGTACGCACGGCGGTCCATGGTGTCCCTGACCGCATCATCTACTCGGCTCCCCGCCAGAAGCAGCTGTCGTCGCTCGGCCTCGACGCGGCCGGGATTGCGGATCGGGTACGTGCTTTGCACCATTCCGAAGCGCTCGCCGGTTAATGCGCGTCGGCGTCATCGGTCACAAGGGCTACGTCGGTCTCCCGGCGATTCTTCGAACGCTCTTCGAGATCGCTCCCGAACTCGGTATGTCGCTGCTCTTTGAGCCGGAGCTGCGGGAACTCACCGGGGTGGGGGAGACCCTGCAACATCCCGATGACGTCGACGCCCTCTTCACGTTGGGTGGGGACGGCACCCTCCTGCGTGGCGCGCGATACCTGAACGGTCGTACGGTGCCGATTCTCGGCATCAATCTCGGGCGCCTCGGATTCCTCACCGCATGCGGTCGCGATGAATGGGAAATCGGCGTGCGGCGTTTCGCCGCCGGTGATTTCGTGTCCGAGCCGCGGATGGCGCTTGAATCCTGTGCGCTCGATCGCGACGGCGTTGAACGCTGCCAGTGGCTGGCGTTGAATGACGTGGTCCTGCACAAGGGTGGGTTTGCACGCATCGTGAAGTTTACGGTGTTCGTTGATGACGAAGCGATTGGCAGCTACTCGGCGGACGGCCTCATTGTCTCGACGCCAACCGGTTCAACGGGCTACTCGCTGTCCGCCGGCGGACCCATTGTGGTACCTACGCTGGAGAGCATGGTGGTCACGCCCGTCTCGCCACACACGCTCGCCATGCGGCCATTGGTGATGCCGCCTCAGGTCACAATTCAGGTGCGTGCTGATGATGGGCCTGAGGAACTTTTGGTGACGATCGACGGTCAGGTCGGTACTACGTTCACCGGAGGTGAGCGGTTAGTCATCCGAAAGGCGCGCAGCACCGTACAGATTGTCCGCTTCCCGGGAACCACGTTTTTCACGCGATTGCGTCGAAAGCTCGGGTGGGGAGGATTGTCTGAGCGCGACGGCGAGACGATCTGAGGAGATAGGACATGCTCGTTGAGCTTCGCATTCGCAACGTGGCGGTGATCGACACCGTGGTGTTACCGCTCGCGGCGGGGCTGAATGTACTCACGGGTGAGACCGGCGCTGGAAAGTCGCTCATCGTTGGAGCGCTAGGCATGCTCCTCGGAGAACGTGCGGCGACCGATCGGATACGGAGTGGAGCCGACAAAGCCACGGTGGAGGGCGTCTTCGAACCGGGTGCGATGCCGTCGCTGCGCGCGATGCTCGACGAGCGCGGGATTGACGCCGACGACGAAACCCTCGTGCTCAAGCGGGAAATCGGTACGAATGGGCGCTCCCGCGCGTGGATTAACGGATCGCCCGTGACCGCCACGGTTCTCGCTGATGTGGGTGCGCGATTGGTGAGCGTGCTTGGACAGCATGATTCACGGCAGCTGGGGGATCTGGAGCACCAGCGTGACGTGCTGGATGCCTTCGCGAGCGCGTTGGAGGCACGCGCGCGCGTGGCCGAGGCCTATGCAGCGCTGAGTGCGCTCCGGCGACAGGAACGCGAACTGGAGCAACGGCGTCAGGAGGCGGCAACGCGCGCTGACCTGTTGCGCGTGGTGGTGCGCGAGATCGAGGACGCGCATCCGGTGACGGGTGAAGAGGACGCGCTGGACGGGGAGATTCGTCGCTTGTCGCACGCCGAGGAGCTTCAGGCGCTCGCGGGACAGGCTGCGGCCGCGATGGCCGGCGATGATCGCGCGGCGCTGGCTTGCCTTGGCTCCGTGCGCCGTGCCTTAGTCTCCCTCGAACGGATTGATCCAGACACTGGCCGCTGGCAGAGTGGCTTTGACGCGGCGGTTTATGCGCTTGATGAGCTTGTGCGTGAACTGGAAGGCTACGCCGAATCGATCGAAGCCGATCCTGCCCGCCTGCGGGTGCTGGAGCAGCGACGCGATCTGCTCCTGTCGCTGATGCGCAAGTATGGTCCAACCCTGCAGGACGTCATTGACACCGGCATCGCCGCGCGGACGGAACTCAATCTGGTTGACGGGGGCACGCATGATCTGGCCACCATCACCGGTGCCCGAGTGGCGGCCGAACGGGTACTGGCTGACGCGGCCGCCGAGTTAACGCGCCGGCGACAGTCCGGGGCCGCGCAGTTGGCGCTGGAGGTCACGCAGCTGCTGCCTGAACTGGGGATGCCCGAGGGGCGCCTTCAGGTGCTCCTCTCCGCCGCGGAGCATACCGGTATGTTCGGGGCCGAGCAGGTGACCTTTGTGGCCGCCCTGAACGCAGGGAGTGAAGTCCGTCCGCTTGGACGCATGGCATCAGGGGGGGAACTGGCGCGCGTCATGCTGGCCCTGAGTACGGTGCTGGCGCGTCTGCAGCAGGTGCCAACGCTCGTGTTTGACGAGGTGGATGCCGGCATCGGTGGTGCCGTTGCATGGCAGGTCGGCGCGCTCATGCGACGCGTCGCCACGCACCACCAGGTGCTGGCCATCTCGCACTTGGCGCAGATCGCAGCCCGTGCGCACCATCACGTGGTTGTGCGCAAAAGCGCCGTCGGTACGGTGACAACGGCAGACACCACGGTGGTTGAGGATGCGCCACGCGTGATGGAAATAGCGCGCATGCTGGGGGGGGACGCTGACCGTGAGGTCAGCCGCGCGCACGCCCGGGAGTTACTCGAACGAGGCGAAGAGGACCACCACCCCCCACGCGTGGACACGCCGGTCGCGGCCGGTGGGCGTCAGCGACGTGGAAAACCCGTATAGATCCGTAATTCCAGCCGATCAGTCACGGCGGCCGGTACGGTTCCGCCGGATCCCGCCAGCGTGACGGCATGGGAATAAATGACTTCCGCCGGGAAGCGTGAGCGACCTCGTACGTAGCTCGCGAGCGTGGAAAAACTCACGCCGAACGCAGCGGCATGCATCAGTCGGGAGGCCGTTTGGCCATCCTCTGGCGCCAACGCGGTGGCGTCCCGATCCACGCGCGAATAACGATCGGCTCCCCAGCGGCGGAGCTGATACGCCGTGGAGACGCCAAAGAACTGTCCGATAGAGAGTCGAGGTGCCAATTCAAACTCGATACGCGAGCCCAGCGATCGGGTTGCGGTGTGCACCGTTGCTTCTTCAAAAACCGTCGCGTTGGTGCGAAGCGGAAGCGCAACCGCAACCTCATCGGCAAACGGTTTCACCGCGCGCATCGTGGCACTCATCCAAAAGGTGCGCGACAACACCACGTCGGTGGTGGTTCGCACGAGGAGCGCGTTGGCTCCTTCACCAATGGGGACATCAAAGGGATCATCGGTTCGGTCGGCTCCCGCGGTGCCGAAGCGCCAGCCTGCCGTGAGCATGCTGCGCACACCGCGCGAGGGGGATAGCAGCCGCCGAACCTGATCGGTGGCGAAGCTATCGAACAGCAGATACGACGCGGTCAGGTCGATGTCGCCGAGACCGGCGCGACGTGTATTGCCCAGTCGGCTGTACCCGAGTTTCCACGCCGTATCGCTGGCAATCCGGGGCAGGCCCGCTGGGCCATAGATGGTGGTGGCGGCGGCTGGCGCAGCGCCCTCGACGATGTTGGTCACTCCGAAGGTGGCAAAGTCGGAGCGCAGTGAGGCGATCGTTGCCCGGACGGCGACATGGGCACTGCCATTGGCGAGGGGGACCACTGGTGCACCACCGGAGGTGGCATTGCCGTACACGGACGCAATCGCTTGACGGGTGGCGCCGGCGCGTACCACGAGCGCTTGTGCGGCGGCCGCGTTTGCGCGGATGGCGTCGCATCCAGTGGCCGTTGGGGAAGCGCAGCGAGTAATCTCAGCGGCCAGTTGCGTACGTGCGCCATCGATTTGCGAGAGGACCGCTCCGTTCGTTGAGCGCGCGCTGGCGCCGGTACCCGCAACGAAGGCGGGGTTCATGCCCACATTGGCGGTGGACCCGACCCGGTTCAAGAGCAGCTGAGAGACGTCGCGCGATTCCACATACGGGACCAGCACACGAACAGATAGGCGGCGCGTCAGCCCCATGCTGAGTCCGAGTGGGGCGATACTCTGACGCACTTCACCGGCGGCATCGAGTGCCCCCAGCGACAGCGCAAAGGTCGGCTGGCCGGTGAGTGAACGAACCCCAGCCTCGGCTGCGGCGAGCTGGGGAAAGATGGCGATGCCCGCTTGTGTCGTGCTCAGCGCCGCAAAAAGCGCCTGTTTACGCGAACCGCCGGTGCCCGTTGCCACGTAGGCGCCGTCCCAGTCGTTCCAGAGTCCCGACACGAGGAACTGTTTACTCCCCTTGGGCAGAGGAATCGCATCATCGCCGAGACCTGCTACGGCCTGTGCGCGCGCGGTGGCGGGGCGACCCATCGCCAGGCCAAGCGGCGTCCCGATCAAGACCAGCAGCAGGCGGAGCGGGACCACACGGCGAAGGACGGGCAGCAATCTGGAGGAGGCCACAGCAAGGTGTCGGGTGCGAGAAATCGCCGAGTGTTCACTCGTGGTGCCCATGGGGGACCCTGAGGGAAGGCGTCGTGCGTCCAACCGGCTAGATTAGCCCGTAACAGAGGGGGCGTCAACGAACCCCCTCGTCCCGTTACTCGAGAGTGTGCTGTGCATCTTCCTTCTGTCCCTTGGCAACTCACCGGCAACCATTGGCTGACCCTGCCGTGCATTAACCCCACGGACGGTGCCATTCACGCGCTCGGGGTGCTCCACCGTGGTGCGCGGGCCGCGATTGAGTTTGCCGGTTCCCCGGCGTTCATGTCTGGGAATGGTACCCCGCTCCTGGGCCCTGTCGTGCGCGTCAACGGGGTCGTACGGGTGCTGGCGGCGGAAGGCATTGCGTGGGAGCGGTCGGTTGGATGGTTGCCGACCTTTACCTGTACCATTGGGACACTGGTGGTCCGGGGAACGATTTTCGCGCCGTACGGTCGTGATGCCGATATGGCGGGGGCAGTGTACACGTTCGCCGTGGAGAATCGCGGTGACGCGGAGGTGGAGCTGGAGATTGCGCTGGAGGGAGCGCTTGGTCATCGACAGCAGCGCGTCCGCACGCCACGCCCTTTTGATGATGAGCATCTGGTCAGTGTTGGTCCGGACGAGGTGTTGCTGCTCGAGGGCGCCGCGATCCCCGGGCTTGCCGCGATTGCTATCGGCAGCGATGGCCCGGCGACGATTGAGGCCCCGTCGGAGCCCTCCCGCGAACCGCGGCCGTTCGCACTGCGACGTGCGCTGGTCGTTCCTGCGAATGGGGCGGTGCAGCTGGCGTTTTACATCGCGGTTGGCCCCGAGCGCGATGGTGCGCAGGCAACCGTCGCCGTGCTCCGGCGCCGCGGCTGGCGCGCGCTGTTGACGGCAACCCGGGAGGCGCTGGTCGCGCTCGAACAGACCACGGGCAGCGATGTCATGGATCGCATGGTGAATCGGAATCTGCTCTTCGCCTATTTCTACGGCGTGGGACGCGGCCTTGATGACGCACACTACTACTTTGTGCGATCGCGGGCGCCTTGGCATGCGATGGGCTGCACGGTGCGTGATTGGGAGGCGCTCATGTGGACGCTCCCCGCGGTACAGCTGGCGGATGCGGGGCTGGCCCGTGAACTCTTGGTACGCGCCTGTGAGCTGCATGGCTACGCACCGGGGCAGGGAGTGCACTACTTCGACGGGACGCTCTTTCAACCGGGGTTCAGCATTGAAGGCCCCGCGGCGTTCGCCATTGCGACCGATCGCTACATCCGCGATTCGCAGGACGACCAGATCGTTGAAGATCCCGTGGTCGCCGACACGCTCTACCTCGCGTCGGAGGACATCGCGGCGCGCCGTGACGAGCGGGTCCCGCTGTTCTCCACGGAGGTCATGCCCTCCGGGGTACCTGCACCGTATCCGTTTACCCTCCATGGGAACGCCGTCGTCGCTCTCGCCCTTGACGTGTTCCGTCGCACACTTGATGAGGAGGCCGCTGCGGCTGTTGAGGATCCTGCTGCGGTCCGGGCGGCCATCCGGCGGCATTTCGCGGTTGATCGAGGGGAGAAGGCTCGCTTGGCGGTGGCGGTCGACCTTACGGGCAACGCCTCGCTCAGTGACGATGCCGTCGGGTCGTTGCTGTGGTTGCCTCAGTATGAGGCCTTGGATCGGGAGGACTCGCTGTATCGGCGCTCCGTGCGCGCCCTTCAACCAGCGGGCGCAACGACTGGGGGAGCTTCGGCGGAGGACGGGGGGGCGGATACCGACGCGACGGTGTCTCCGCTGCTCCCGTACATCGCCCGGTTGCTGGGCCCCGATGCGCAAGAGGTCCTCGCCTGGCTGCGTCGGGCGCCGCTCGACAACGGTCTTGCCGCCGAAATGGTGGACGGTGAGGGACGGGCGGTGCGTAACGGCGGTGATGCCGCGCTCGCGGGATTGCTTGCGCACACGGTGTGGTATGCCGCTCATGCCTTTGGGCTTCGTGTCTGAGGATTATCCCAGGTCTGCCAGCCCCGCTTGTCCACGGTGGGTTGCCCTGCTATCCTGCGAGGCACGCGGGAATAGCTCAGTTGGTAGAGCACAACCTTGCCAAGGTTGGGGTCGCGGGTTCGAGTCCCGTTTCCCGCTCTGCTTGTCACCGTGGTGACATGATGATTCGCAAAACGGGAGCGCCTCGGCGCTCCCGTTTTGCGTGACAGGGCGGGGCACGCTAAGCTCCCACGTGCTATCGTTGCAGTGTGATGAGTAGACGACGGCGCGTTACCCGGGTGGCGAAACCGGTAGACGCGTGAGACTTAAAATCTCCTGCTCGAAAGGGCGTGCGGGTTCGAGTCCCGCTCCGGGTACGTTGTCGTTGTCGCTTATCCACGCCGCCCTGCGAGGCGCGCGATTGCACCTTGTCCTTCCCATGGTCTGGAGCTCAGATGCGAACAGTGCGCGATCCGCGCGGTACCACTTGGATTTGTCTTGAACTGCCAGAGGTGCCCCTCGATCAGCGTGATGCCGCGGCGTTACGACCCGCCGATACCGTCGCGATCGAGTGTAACTCGGGAGCGGATCGGGTTATTGCCTTGGTGCCACCGGGGTGGGATGACACCATGGACGATGCGATGCTGGCGAAAACGATCGCGGAGTTTTTGGAGTAGGAGGTACGCGTTGGCGATTGTATGTTTGACGCATGTCTGACGTCGTCACTCTCGCCACCGAATTACTCTCGGTCGACTCCACTACCGGCCGCGAACGGGAAGCGGTGGAGTTGGTGTCCCGCTGGCTCATTGCGCGCGGCTGGAATGTGTCGCTCCAGGAAGTTGAGCCGGGCCGTTCCAATGTGTGGGCCACCCGCCGCGGCGGTGGGGTCACGCTCTCAACCCATCTGGATACGGTACCGCCCTATGTGCCGCCACGGCTTGAGGGGACCCGCTTGTATGGACGCGGGTCGTCCGACGCCAAGGGGATCGCGGCGGCAATGATGATCGCCGCGCAGCGACTGGTTGATGCCGGGGAAGAGCGTATCGACTTGCTCTTTGTCGTGGGTGAGGAGAAAGGGTCGCCGGGTGCCCGTGCGGCCAATAGGTTGCCGGCCACCAGCCGGTTCCTCGTGAACGGCGAACCGACCGAGAGCAAGCTCGCGTCGGGATGTAAAGGGGCGCAGCGTGTGATCGTGCGGGTGCGCGGTCGCGAGGCCCATTCGGCCTACGCCCACCTAGGCAGCAGTGCGCTTGAACCACTGCTCGATCTGCTTCCCGCGCTGCGCGACCTGGTCCTGCCGGTCGATCCCATCCTCGGTGACACCACCTACAACATCGGCGTGCTGCGTGCCGGTACGGAGGCGAACGTTGTGCCGGGGCTGGCGGAAGCCGAAATCATGATCCGGCTTGTGGGTGACGTTGGCCCGGTGAAACAGGCGTTTGCCGAGTGGGCCGGTACGCGCGCCGAGTTGGTTTGGGGATCACATATCCCTGCGCAGCATTTTCATGTGCTCAACGGGTTTGAGGTGGTCCCCGTTGCATACACCAGTGACATCCCGCTGCTCGACCGCTGGGGAACACCGCTGCTATTCGGGCCCGGCTCCATTCACGTGGCCCACACCCCCATCGAGTATATCGACGTGGTGGAACTCGAAGCGTCCGTTGGCGCCTACGAACAGATTGTCCGGACCCTGCTCGCATGACCACGCCCGTCCCTCGTTGGCCAGTTGCGGTACTTGGCGCCACCGGTGCCGTTGGCCAGGCCTTTGTCCGCCTGCTTCAAGGGCACCCATGGTTCGAGCTCACTGAGGTCGCCGCGTCGGAGCGCAGCGCCGGCAAATCGTACGCTGCGGCCACGCGTTGGCTCGAAGGCTCACTGCCGCCGGCCGTGGCCGCGCTCCCGGTGCGCGCGTGCACGCCGGAGCAGGTGCGGGCACCCATCGTGTTCTCCGCGCTCGATTCATCGGTTGCCGGTGAGGTCGAGGCCGAGTTTGCCCGTGCAGGGCACATGGTGCTGAGTAACGCGAAGAACTACCGGATGGAGCCCGACGTGCCGCTCGTGATTCCGGAAGTCAACGGGGATCATCTGGCCTTGCTGGCGCAGCAGCGGCTGAATCGCGGATGGACCGGGGGCATTGTTACGAATGCCAATTGTGCCGTCACGGTGGCCGCGTTGGCGCTGGCCCCGTTGCATCAGGCATTCGGCGTCACGAAAGTGTTCATCACCACCATGCAGGCCGTCTCCGGTGCGGGCTATCCGGGTGTGCCATCGCTCGACATCCTCGGCAACGTGATCCCGTTTATCGGCGACGAGGAACCGAAAATCGAAACCGAGTTGGTGAAATTGTTGGGCGTGTTCAACGGGTCTGCCATCGCGGACGCGCCGATCCGGACCAGTGCACATGCCAATCGCGTTGCCGTTGAGCACGGGCATACGGTGTGTATGTCGGTGGCGTTTGAACGACCTCCCACCCCGGACGAGGCGCAGGAGGTGCTGCGCGCGTGGCGAGGCTTCCCGCTGGCACAGGGACTCCCGTCAACGCCGGTCCCCGCGCTGATCGTGCACACCGCGCCGGATCGGCCGCAGGCGCGTCGCGACGTGAACGCAGGAAACGGCATGGCGGTCACCATCGGTCGGGTCCGCGCAGACCATCTCTTTGATCTGCGGCTGGTCGCGATGGCGCACAATGTGGTGCGCGGCGCGGCGGGTGGCTCGATCCTCAACGCCGAGTTACTGGTGGCCATGGGTCAGCTCGACGGGGTACGCGCGTCGTGATTGTGTGTAAGTTCGGCGGCACGTCGGTGGCTGATGCGGCGGCGATCAACCGGGTGGTTGATGTGATCGTCGACAAAGCCTCGAGTACGCCTGTGGTAGTCGTCTCGGCGTTGGGTGGCGCCACGAACGTGTTGCTTGAGGTCGCCCGTCAGGCGGCCGCCGGGGAACTACTCGCGGCGTTACAGTTGGTGGAACAGCTGCGCGATCGACATCTCCGCGAAGTGCACGCGCTGCTTGGTGGAGCACTCGAGGGGAATGAGCTCGCGCTGGAGATTGGCGCCAGTTTTGACGAGTTGGCCCATCTTGCTGAGGCGTTCCGCACCCTGGGATACCTCACGCCACGGTCGCTGGACACCGTTGCGGCAATTGGTGAGCTCCTCTCGTCGCAAATTGTAGCGGCGGCGTTTCGCCAGCGCGGGTACCCTGCGGTGTGGGTTGATGCGCGTGACGTGCTGAAGACCAATGACGATTTCACGCGTGCGGAGCCTGATCTCGACGCCATTGCGCTCGCGTCCCAGACGCACCTGCTGCCCCTTTTGCAGGATGGAAAGATTCCGGTCGTGGGCGGATTTGTGGGGTCGTCTCCCGCGCGGGTCACCACCACGCTGGGGCGTGGGGGATCCGACTACTCCGCCTCGTTGATCGGCGCGGCGCTTGACGCCACGGCGATTGAGATCTGGACTGACGTGGACGGCATGTTGACGGCCGACCCGCGAGTGATCCCCGGCGCGCGGTTGATTGAGCGGATCAGCTTCGATGAGGCGGCGGAGCTTGCGGCGTTTGGTGCGAAAGTGCTGCACCCCGCGACGATTGCTCCGGCGGTCCAGCGCGGCATCCCGGTCTACGTGTTTAACTCGCGTAATCCAGGTGGTCGGGGTACGATGATTGCCTTCGATGCGCCACGCGTGCCGGTGTGCGCGATTGCCGGGAAGCGCGGGACGACCCTGGTGAAGCTGCGTTCGTCGCGGATGTTGCTCGCCCCCGGATTTTTGCGGCGGGTCTTTGAGGTGTTTGAAACGCACCGTACATCGGTTGACGTAGTCACCACCTCGGAAGTGTCCGTGTCAGTGACCCTCGATGACGCGACCAACCTGGCGGCGATTCTACAGGATCTTGCGGCCTTTGGTGATGTCGCGGTAGAACGCCGGAGTGGCATTGTGGCCATCGTGGGGGCCGGCATCGCGGACGGCAGTCGCGCCATCGCCGACGCCTTTGCCGCCCTCGGACCGATCCCGGTGTATATGGCGTCGCTCAGCGCGACCGGCATCAACTTCACGCTGGTCATTGACGATGACCAAGTGATCCCGTCGATGCAGCGGTTACACGCCGCATTCTTCGAAACGCCCGTACCGTGACGCCGGTTCGGATTGCCCTGGTGGGCATGGGGCGGATGGGGCGCGCGATTGAGGCGCTCGCCGCGGAGCGCGGATGCGAGGTGGTGGCCCGTCTCGACAGTGCGGCGATGGCACGCGGTCTTACGCAGCACGATCTCCACGATGCGCAGGTGGCGATCGAGTTTACGACCCCACTCGCAACGGTTGCCAATACCCGCATGTTGCTGTCACTCGGCATTCCGGTTGTGATTGGCACCACCGGCTGGGCGTCGCGGTTGCCCGACGTCGAGGAGGCGACCGTGGCCATGCAGGGGACCGCACTCTGGTCGCCCAACTTCAGCATCGGCGTGCAGCTGTTCCTGGCCATTGCGGAGGATGCCGCCCGCCGCGCCCGCGCGGTCACCGGATTCGACGTGCATGTGGTGGAGACACATCACGCCGCGAAGCTCGACGCCCCGTCGGGTACGGGCCTCGCTATTGTCGACCGGCTTGAGGAGGGGTTAGGTCGAGCGGTCCCGATTACCAGTATTCGCGTTGGGTCGGTGCCCGGAACGCACGAGATTGTCCTTGATGCCCCCTTCGAGCACATCACGCTGGTGCACGAGGCCCGTGATCGTCGCGTGTTTGCGGACGGCGCACTCACGGCGGCCCGATGGCTCGCGTCGCCCCGCGCCCCCGGCCTGTACACGATGCGTGACGTGCTGGCCACCGATCACACCACGTCCTGACTCATTCTATGACACCGGCGATGCCGCAGCGACTGTCCGGGTGCGGTACCGCGCTCGTCACTCCATTCACCACCAGTGGCGTCCTCGACGAGGCGGCCCTGCGCGACTTTGTGGAGTGGCAGATTGCCGAAGGCGTGCACATGGTGATTCCGTGTGGCTCCACG